>NC_020156.1:3603443-3914632 GCF_000332115.1 Nonlabens dokdonensis DSW-6 | reverse complement strand
AAAGGGTTTATTTTCTAAGTTAGATTAGGGTCGATTTAGAACAAAAAATTACAAGGGAATCCTGTCTTTGAAATCGAACACAAAGATGTGTATAAAAAACCTTAAAAAAAATTTATTTAGGTTTTGATTTCTTAAAAAAAAGCACCATAGAGTTAAGGTATTTGATAAACTAGAAACAAATGATAAAAAATAGTAGTACAACTGTAGTAAAAATAGTCCCGAGATATTCTGAAACGGATCAAATGGGTATTATTCATCATGCTAATTACTTGATATACTTAGAACAAGCAAGATTAGAATGGTTAAATCAATTAGGCTTTTCTTACGCCAAAATGGAACAAAACGACGTCTTGTTACCGGTTCATCAAATCGATATAAAGTATAAAAAACCGATCAAATTTGGTGACGAAATTTCTGTCAGAATAAGCCTCAAAAAACTACCTACTACTCGAGTAATATTTGACTACGAAATAGTAAATCAAAATGATGAAATTTGTTCTTTATGCGAACTAACTTTGGTTTTCACTGACGCTCAAAAATTTAGACCTATAAAACCCATACCAGACTTTTTAGAAGCTTGTAAAAAATTGTTTTAAAAGGACTTTTTAATTATTCCGCTTTCGCGAAAGCGAGATCTCAATAACCTATCTTTTACACTTATGTTAAACGAATTATATAGCGAACTAAAACATGAATTGAGAGGTGCGCTTCATAAAAAAAGACATCCATTTAAATACCTCACCTTATCAACCGTTGATGAACATTATTCACCTCGATCACGTACCGTTGTGTTAAGAGAAGTGTCAGAATCTTTAGAATGTATTTTTTTTACAGATGCAAGGTCTGAAAAAGTAGAACACCTCAATTCAAATAATAGCGCTTGTATTCTTGCTTACCATCCTAAAAAGTTAATGCAGTTGAGGCTAGATGGAACGCTGGTCCAGATTGATGATCCTAATGAAATCAAAAGATTGTTTCAAAAAGTATCTGAGAAAGCTATTAAAGACTACACAACCTCACTAGCACCTGGCAGTGCCATTGCTAATCCTGATCATGTAGAGTATGTCCCTAGAAAAGAGAATCATTTTAAGGCATTAAGATTTGTACCGCATGCAGTGGAATACTTAAGACTAAAACGTCCTAATCATTTACGAGCTATTTTTAAAAGTGATGACGACTGGAAAGGTCAATGGCTCGTACCTTAGTCTGGTATTACTGCAGTAATGGGATACATGGTATTGATCTGTTCACTAACCTCTTCTTGCTTTGAGGTTGGAACCGCAATAGTAATTTCACAACTTGTGGTTAACTTTTGATGTTCTATTTTGAAATTATTTTCGTCTATGTACCGCATCACCTGGCTCATTTGTGGATATTCAAAATTGATTTGCACAGGAGCAGTAATGGTTCTCCACTTGATTGTAGCGTTTTCTATAGTAAGTTTTGCCGTTTCTCGATAGGCACTAATAAGGCCGCCTACACCAAGCTTTGTACCACCAAATATTCTTGAAACCACCACAAGAATATCACTCAACGCATAAGAATTAATTTGTCCAAGAATTGGGTCGCCGGCACTATGACTAGGCTCGCCATCGTCGTTTGCTCTGTAATTGTTATCATCAGCACCTAGTTTCCATGCATAGCAATGATGACCTGCTTTAGGATGTTTATTGCGTAACGGTGCTATTAAGTCATTTACCTCTTGATCATCATTTAAAGGATATGCATGACCATAAAATTTACTTCCTCGGTCTTTATAAAGTATTTCTTCAGTAGGTTTTATGATTGTTTTGTAGGAGTCTTTCATAATAATTACGCTTTCGCGAAAGCGATCATAACAATAGCAATAATGGCAACTAAAATACCAATATAGTTTTTGGGAATTAGTTTTTCTTTAAAAAGTAAAATGCCCAACAACGATGTTAAGAGTACCGTTCCTACGTGATTAATAGGGTATACCACGCTGCTTTCAAGTCCTGCTTTCAATGTTTTGATCAAAAAATAAATTGAAAAGTAATTGGGTACTCCTAGAATTAAACCAGCTAGAACCGATCTTAAATTGAGAAACCTTTTTTGAGTCGCCTCTCTTATTAAAAGAACAATTCCAACTAGAAACGCCATGGCAAAACACATAGCGCTAAAAATAGGTTCTTCTCCATCTGGTACATGCGTGTTTTCGGCATACTTGATTGTTGTGTCTATAATCCCACTTCCTAAAAATAAAATAAGCGGTAAAATCAATAGTTTTTTATTGATTCTAAGATTATTTTTATTTTTAACAGAAGTAAGGTAAACCGAGACTAAGGCAAGTAAGATACCTATAACTTTTAGGGTGCTCAAACTCTCGTTGTACATCCATATTCCTGCAATCACTGGTATGACTAATGACATTTTGCTCGCCACTGCTGCTACAGAAAGGCCATTCCTTTGACTCGTTAGAGCCATCATATTAAACATAAAGATGAATAATGCTCCCAAAATAAGCGCATAAGGTAACCATGCTGCAGTTTCAATACTCTCCACTGTAGGAACGCTTCCATAGGCAACTAGACCAGTAAAACATGCTACTACATAATTTACAATTATTGCATGAAGCGTGTTGACCTTAAACACTTGAAAATATTTAAAAATCACATAAAGCAAACTCGATGTGGCAATACTTAAAATTAACCAAATCATATGTTACGGTATATCTTTAAAACATCATTTTGAATCATTTCACGTTTGTGAATATGATAATTACCTTTTAAAAGAGGACCTTTTAAGCCTTTGTGAAACAAAACTTCAGTTCCCATAAACTGATAAGCCTCATCCCATAAACCAGCATCAATAAATGATTGAATGGTAGTAGTTCCACCTTCTATAATAACAGATTGAATGTTGTTTTGATAAAGACTATTGAGAATCTCTAGCGTGTCATTAGAACTTAGTTGAAGCTTTAAAGTGGGCGCAGCATCATCCATAACTTGATAGTTAGATGTGATGCTATTTCTAGAATCTAGAACAACTCGCAAAGGGTTCTCTCCATTCCAGTCTCGACAAGTAAGCGATGGATTGTCATCGATAACCGTTTTAGCACCTACTAAAATCGCATTTTCCTGAGCTCTCAGTTGGTGGGATAATTGCCTAGAATTTGCATTTGTGATCCATACTGGTTTTTGTTCGTTCTTAGTTGCTGGTGCGATAAAACCATCAGATGTTTCGGCCCATTTTAAGATGACGTAAGGACGTTGTTTTCGGTGAAATGTAAAGAATCGTTTATTGAGCTCGTTACATTTATTTTCTAAAATACCTACTACGACATCAATCCCAGCTTCTTTCAATAATGCAACACCTTTTCCGGCTACTTTATCGTGTGGATCTAGTGTTCCTACAGCCACTTTTTTAAAGCCTTTTTGTATGATCATAGATGCACAAGGCGGCGTTTTTCCAGTATGTGAGCAAGGTTCTAGGTTGACATATAATACCGCTTTCGCGAAAGCGTCTTCACCATAACCATTCTTTACTGCATCCAGCACCGCGTTGACTTCAGCATGCGGTTCTCCAGATTTTTTGTGCCATCCTTCACCAAGAATTTCATCATTTTCAGAAACAATCACACTTCCCACCAGCGGATTAGGATAGGTAGTTCCCAATCCATTTTGTGCCAGTTGCAAGCAGCGCTGCATGTATTTCTCGTGAATAGTCATTGCGGCAAAGGTAAGACCTAATTAAAATCAAAATCAAAAATAAAATCAAAAACAAATCAAGATGTCAGTTCGAGCAGAGTTGAGAACGTTTTCATAATTTGAGTGATTTTATATTTAAATTCGCTCTATGAAAATTCGCAAAATTCTTCCTGAAGATAACCAAGCTATCAAAGAGATTATCCAAGTCTCTATTTTAGAACATGGCGCACCCAAAATAGGAACCGCTTACAGCGATGCGGCAACACAAGCGATGTATGAACAATACCAAAAACCTCGCAGAACTTATTATGTAGTAGAAATTGATGGAGTAGTGGTAGGTGGCGCTGGGATAGCACCACTAGATAATTACAACGGTAATGTGAGCGAACTTCAAAAGATGTATTTTAAACCTGAAGTACGCGGTAAAGGTTACGGTAAGAAATTAATGATGATTTGCCTAGAACGAGCCAAGGAATTACAATTTGAAAGTGTTTACTTAGAAACCATGGATAATATGTACGATGCCCAAGGTTTATATAAACACGTCGGTTTTAAATTACTCGATGGTCCATTAGGCGATACTGGTCACTTTTCGTGTCCAGTTCAGATGATTTTAAAATTCTGAATTTCCGCACTCGATGCGGAATCTGACTTTAAGTATCTTCATTTTTAATTGAATCTCTCTTCAAAAGCTCCTTTCCTTGGCTAAGGAAAGGTGGGCAAATTGGAGTTTACGGAAATTTGGTCGGAAAGGTTGAAAAATGCTTTTACCTTTACCAAATGACATTAAATCAAGTAAAATCACTTTATCAAGAACAACTTAAATCTCTTTATCCAGAAAATGAGATTCATAGCATTTTACAAATCGTTTGTGAAGACTTATTGAACTGGTCACGCTCTGATTTTATGATCAAGGATCGAGAAGAACTGAGTCATCTTCAAGAAGAAATATTACAAACGTCTTTAAGAGAACTGCGTACTTCAAAACCTGTTCAATACATCACAGGAAAAGCTCATTTTTATGGTCATGAGTTTTCTGTAAACGAACACACTTTGATTCCGCGTCAGGAAACAGAAGAACTGGTTGATATGATCATCAAAGATCATAAAGCAGAAACTTATTTGAATATTATAGACATAGGAACAGGAACTGGATGTATAGGATTATCACTTAAAGCAGCAAAGCCTGATTGTATAATCACATTGATGGATGTTTCTGAAGAAGCACTCGTTATTGCTCAATTAAATGCAAATCATATAAAAACTCCAGTAAAAACGATTCTGCAAGATGTCTTGGCTTTAGATGAATTGCCTGAGGAATATGATGTCATCGTGAGCAATCCACCGTATGTGAGGAATATGGAGAAAGAAGAAATTCATTCTAATGTGTTAGAGCATGAGCCACACCTTGCCTTATTTGTAGAAGATCATGATCCACTGATCTTCTACTCTAAGATTTTAAAGCTGGCTCAAAAAGCTTTGAAAACTGAAGGGATTTTATATCTTGAAATCAATCAGTACTTACCAGAAGAGATGAAAAAAATAGCTCGAGGACTGGGTTTTGATTCTGAAGTTTTTCAAGATTTGAATGGTAATAATAGAATGATGAAGTGTGTTAGAAGTTGAATTTAACACTCTGAATTCCGCACTCGATGCGGAATCTGTTTAAACAATCGCAGTGCTTTTTAAATCGTCTTCGACAGGCTCGAACTGACAATTTGCTATTCATTTAATAGCAGTACTCCGTATCTTCGATAGGTCCATATTTACAATTCATTTCGTTTAATGATTTCATATGTAATACGGCTCCTTCTTCACTATTAGTTTCAAAATAAAGTGTCTTTTCAACGTTAGGTTCTAAGTTGAAAAAGTTATCTGAAAAATGACCTTTCACATTACTATATAAAAATACATCTTTAGTAAAAACATCAGATTTCAATGTGATTTTGTAACCGTTTTTAGTTTTTGGGCTTTTCATTACTACTTCCGCTTTAGGTAAGTTCAATTCCTTTGGTTTTTCAAAAAATGAAATCTTTTCATGAGTTCCATAAGTCGTTTTAATATAAACATCTGACCGATTAAAAACGAGATCTTTTAATTTGAAAGAATGTATTACCTCGCTATAATTAGGTTTTATGTAAGCTACACTACTATCAAGCATATCTCGATAAATTACATTTCCTTTAAAATCAATAATTTCAATTTTAAAATCTGCCACAACGGTTTCGTGGTTATCGTTTACTATGTAAGTCTTCAAAACATCATTTTCTACCACATTACTAATCAATACATTCTCAAAATCACGTTTCACTTGATAATGTAAGGCTTTCCAGTTGCCAAAATGATCAATACTCGACCAACTCACCGCTGGCCAGCAATCGTTCAATTGCCAGTACAACGTTCCCATGTTGTAAGGTCTCGCTCTTCGATGCGCTTGGATTCCTTTTGAGATTCCGTGAGCTTGTAAAAGTTGACTCACGTAAACATAATCTTCATCGTTGGTAGGAACCGGGAAATCACGTTCCATATATTCTCGTATCAGTTCATTTCCACGAGCGTGTTTTTGATGCGAGGCGTAATCATCTGACTGGATGTTAATGGTTCCATCCTCATTAATATACCGTATCGCCTCATAAGATGGATGCGATTGAAAACCAAACTCGCTCATAAATCGAGGTACGTGCTTTTCAAAATGCTCAAATGGATAAGCATCATGCCATACATGCCAGTCATGTGCATCGCCTTCAAATTCATATCGAGGATTCCCACGACCGTATTCCGGCGAGCTTTCCCAGTACGGTTCTTTGGTGAGTTCGCTCACGTATTTAGGCATCGCAATTTGAAATATGGCTCGATAATCTTCCCAGATACTATCGCGTTCGGCTTGAGATCTTCCTTCTTGCCAGCCCCAATTGTGCCATGCCTCACTGGTTTCATTATTTCCACACCATAGCGCAATACTACTATGATTTCTCAATCTAGTAATTTGCTGTTTTATTTCGTTGGTTACGCTTTCGCGAAAGCGTGCATCTCCAGGATACATCGCACAAGCAAACATAAAGTCTTGCCAAACTAATATTCCTTTCTCATCACATTTTTCATAGAAAATATCGTTCTCATAAATTCCGCCGCCCCAAACGCGTAGCATGTTCATATTAGCTTCCTTGACATCACTCAGCAATTTTTCATAATGATCATCAGTAACCAAGTCCTGCATAGAATTTTGCGGAATATAATTAGCACCTTTCATGTAAACGGTCACATCGTTGACTTTAAAATAAAAGCTTTCACCGTGCTCGTCAGGCTCGTTCACAAGCTTTATGGTACGTATTCCAGTTTTTAACTTTTGAGAATCGATAAGCTTTCCTTCTTTAGAAACTAAAACTTCTATATCGTATAAATAAGGTTCACCGATGTTATGCGGCCACCACAGTTGCATTTGTGGAATTTCAAAATGGATTTCAAACTCATCTTCTTGAGCCTTGGGCTGGTAATCTTGTTCCCAATAAAGGCTATCGTTGACTTTAATTTTATAGTGTAGTAATTCTGTGCGCTTATCAGAGAGCTTGATTTGTGCGGTAAGATTTGCCGTAGAATCTTTTACAAAATTCTGTTTGATGTAAACGTCTTCGATTTTAAAATCGTCATAAGCCTCCAAATAAACAGGTTTCCAAATTCCCATAGTGTTAAGTTTCGGTCCCCAATCCCAACCGTATTGATATTGTGCTTTACGCGTATAAACTCGGTTGCCTTCTGGTAATGTATATGGATTTGTAGCTGCTTTTTGATTCTCGATTTCAAGCGGTGATTTGATGGTAACGTAAAGCTCATTTTCTTCTTCAAGAAATGCTTTTACATCTACTTGCCAGCTGAGAAAAGCATTGTCTGTTTCAAGAATTTCATGACCATTCAATTTTATACTGGCATAAGTGTCTATTCCTTCAAAATTTAAAGAAATGTGTTCTTTGGCAAGTATTTCTTTATCAACCGTGAAAACCGTTTCGTAGATCCAGTTTTCCTCTGTAATCCACTGCAAACTGTCCTCATTATTTCCTTGAAAAGGATGTTTGATAAAAGGCAACAACTCTTTATGAACTGTAGATGGAATTTGAACCGAATCAGATATCAAACTATAGTCTGCTGATTTGTGTAGGGACCAATTACTTTCTAAATACTGACGCTCTACGTTAGGGCGTTCTTCTTGACAAGAACTAATGAGAATTGCTAAAACTATAAATAAACTAATCCTCATGTTGAAGATTTTTAAGAATGGTAGTAATGTTTTCTTTGCCAGAGATCACTTCTATGTTCTCTTGAAGAAACTTGGGTGAGTTCATAGGAACTTTTTCTTCTTTAGTTTGCTCGATAATTTCTGTGGCACTGGCGTGAACTTCTTTGAAATTCGCTTTCGCGAAAGCGGAATTATTACCAGCATTAATCCCACCACCAGGCATGATGATCAATTCATCACTTCCAATTTCTTGATAACGCTTCAAATTTTCTAGTCCATCAATCGCTTTAGAATACTGTCCAGAAGTAAGGATACGTTTTGCGCCTAAATTCACTAAATCCACAACGGCTTGTTCTGGATTATTAATATGGTCAAAGGCTCTATGAAAGGTAAAAGGTAATGGTCTTGCGAGTTCTATCAATTCACTCGTACGTCTGATGTCTATTTTGAAATCTGCAGTCAATACACCAGAAACAATTCCAGCACAACCTAATTCTTTACATAGCTCTATATCACGTTTCATGATATCAAAATCGGCATTGCTGAAGACAAAGTTCCCAGAGCGTGGACGTATCAATACCATTACGGGAATGGTGAGTTCTTCCATTACCTTTTTGAGCAATCCATAACTAGGTGTAATACCGCCAACGGCAAGCTCACTGCATAACTCTATGCGATGTGCACCAGCTTTTTGAGCGTTTAAAGCACTTTGGTAATTTGAAGCGCAGATTTCTAGTAACATATTATTTAATGATGATTTCGTCTATGAATGTCCACGCTTTATTTCCTGCACCTTGATTTCCATCCGGAATGATGCCGTAGTTTGGGATTATGAATTTTACATTTCTTGATTTATAGCCTTTGTTATATTTTCCAAATTCATACTTAAAATCCACTAGCGAACTTTGAAACTCATTTTTAAATAAAATTTTATCTGCAACTAGAACTCCGCTTTCAAATCTAGAATAAAACGAAAATTCTTCAGGCGCATAAATCCACTGTCCAGGAGCGTTGTAAAACCTTAGCTCGATTTCTGATATTAAAACAGGTTCTTTAAAAGTAATTTCTATCTCAATATCATCTCCCCAAAATCCCAACCATTCACTGTCTCCATATCTAGAATCACTTCCTTTAATTCCGTTGATCAATCCACTAGCGCCACTTCCAGGATAAGAATTATGTGGCTCTTTATTGATACTAATCGTTGCGCCTACACCTTTATGGTAAAGGAGTTCTTGAGTAAATAAACGACCGAGTGGTTCATCATCATCAAAAACTTGAGCTTTTAAAGTCATGTCTGCCGTGAAGGGAAAAGGAGATTCATAAACCGTAGAAGATGAGTCAGGTTCAGATCCATCAGTTGTAAATCTTATTTGTTTTCCGATAGTTTTGGTGCTTAACTCATATGCTTGATCTTCATTTAAGGTTCCTTCAATTTCATATAAATGGTTGGCATAGTTGATATCCATCGCATCTAATCGCTTATGAAAATATTCCACTCGATTTATAAAACTGTCATAGTTCTTATTTTCGTCTACACTCCATGCGACTTCGCTCATCGCCAGCATGCGTGGAAAAGCCATGTATTCTACTTGCTCACTGGTCGTCATATATTCTGTCCATACATTTCCTTGAACTCCTAAAACATGAATAGCTTCTTCATCGCTCAATTCTTTAGGAATAGGATTAAAGTTATAGACTTTTTCAAGTGGTAAAAAACCTCCTATCGCGAGTGGTTCATCATCATTTTCACTTTGATAGTAATCAAAATAGGCGTGCGATGTAGGCGTCATGATCACGTCATGCCTAGCTTTTGCAGCTTCGACAGCTCCATTGGTGCCACGCCAGCTCATTACTGTAGCATTAGGTGCGAGTCCACCTTCTAAAATCTCGTCCCATCCTATGATTTGTCGACCTTTTGAGTTCAAATATTTTTCCATGCGCTGGATAAAATAGGATTGCAATTCATGCTCGTCTTTTAATCCATTTTCTTTAATCACTTGTTGAGCGACATCGCTTGTTTTCCATTGGGTTTTCGGTGCTTCATCGCCACCTATGTGAATGTATTTGGATGGAAATAATTCCATCACTTCGTCCAGTACGTTTTCTAGGAATGTAAAAGTTTCTTCGCTAGGGCAGTAGATGTCTTCAAAAACGCCCCATTTCATAGCGACTTGGACATTTTCTCCAGTACAACCCAATTCTGGATAGGCAGCTATAGCGGCTTGTGCATGACCAGGCATTTCTATTTCTGGAATGACGTTGATGTGTCTCGCTTTCGCGAAAGCGATCACCTCACGAACTTCTTCTTGTGTATAAAAACCACCGTACTTTTTACCGTCATATTGATGTGGTGTGTCGTTATAATGACCCAATAAAGTGCTGTCACGATAAGCTGCTACTTCTTGTAATCGCGGATATTTCTTGATCTCGATGCGCCAGCCTTGGTCGTCAGTAAGGTGCCAGTGAAAGTTGTTCATCTTGAGCATGGCCATCGCGTTGATGTATTTTTTGATAAAATCAACATCGTACATATGTCGCGACACATCGAGGTGCATACCACGATATTTAAAACGTGGTTCATCTTTTATCGTGACTGCTGGAATATGAATTTCGGTTGTGTTATTGTGATCTGCAGGCATTAATTGTAGGAGAGATTGTACTGCGTAGAACGCACCTGCATCGGTACTGGCTTTTATAGTTATATTATGCTCGTTACTTTCAATCGAATATCCTTCTTTTGATGAAATACTGTCATCGTATTCCAGAATTATTGAGTTAGTCTCGCTGTATTCTGTTTTCCATGTGCGATCTGTTGCGTGTTCTAGAAAGTTGTTAAGGAAGTTATAGGAAGCTGTAAAATCGTCGTTATTACTCAACGTAGTTTCTTCATTAATAGTGAAGTGTCCAGCATTTACTTGTAAGGATTGAGGGGCAGGAATAATGGACGGACTTAATAATTTTACCTGAGGCTCAGCACATGAAAACAGTGTTAATATCAAACTACAAAGAATTAGAAATCTAGCGCTCATTATTGTATTTTAGATTCTTAAAATTTGAGCAGAAGATAGCACATTTTCTATGAGTCCAAAAGAACAAATACAATCCTTGCGTGATGAGTTGCGTGAGCACAATTATAATTACTACGTTAACGATAATCCTACTATTTCAGACTTTGAGTTTGATAAGAAACTGGAGCAATTAAAAACGCTAGAAGCTGCTCATCCAGAGTTCTATGACTCGACCAGTCCATCTGTACGTGTAGGTGGTGAGGTTACTAAAAATTTCAATACCGTTAAGCATATCAACCGTATGTACTCGCTGGATAATTCTTATTCCATCGAGGATTTGCGCGATTGGGAAACGCGTATCAAAAAAATAGTAGATGGCGAAATTCAGTATACTTGTGAGCTCAAATATGATGGTGCCAGTATTAGTTTACATTATGAAGACGGAAAGTTTGTTCAAGCAGTAACTCGTGGTGATGGAAATCAAGGTGATGAAGTAACGGCCAATGTGCGCACCATTAAATCAGTGCCATTGCAATTAAAAGCCTATGATGTGCCTGACAAATTTGAAATACGTGGTGAGATTGTGCTGCCTTGGGATGGATTTCATAAAATGAATGAAGAACGAGCCGAACAAGGACTGGATTTATATCGCAATCCGCGTAATACGGCTAGTGGTAGTTTAAAGTTGCAGGATAGTGCTGAGGTGGCAAAAAGACCATTGGACTGTTTGTTGTACCAACTTGCTGGTGAAAATTTACCAGTAAAAAGTCAGTTTGATTCTTTAACGCTTGCGAGAAAATGGGGTTTCAAAGCACCTCTAGAAAGTAAATTAGTCAACTCCATAGAAGAAGTGTTTGAATTTATCAATCACTGGGATGTAGCTCGCAAAGAGCTACCATATGAAACCGATGGTGTTGTAATAAAAGTGAATTCGCTTGATCAACAAGATGAGTTAGGTTTTACTGCCAAAGCGCCTAAATGGGCGATGGCTTATAAGTTTGCAGCAGAGCAAGTATCGACGAGACTAGAGGAAATTACCTATCAAGTAGGTCGTACTGGCTCTATCACACCAGTGGCTAATCTAGAAGCTGTAGAAATATCTGGAACTACTGTAAGACGTGCAAGCCTTCACAATGCAGATCAGATAGAAAAACTAGATATAAGAGTAGGCGATGAGGTATATGTAGAAAAAGGTGGTGAGATCATTCCTAAAATAGTGGCTGTAGATTTAACTAAACGACCAGAAAATTCCACTCCTACGGTGTATGCCACGCGCTGCCCAGAATGTAATACAGAGTTAGTTCGTAACGAAGGAGATGCAAAGCATTACTGTCCTAACGACATGGCCTGTCCTCCACAAGTGAAAGGTAGGATTGAGCATTTTATTTCTCGCAAAGCGATGGATATTGATGGGATAGGAGCAGAGACTGTAGGTCAGTTAGTCGACGCAGGTTTCATCAACAACTATGCAGATTTATACGACCTAACGGTGGAGCAGGTTTTACCGCTAGAACGCATGGCCCAAAAAAGTGCCGAGAATATGATTAATGGAATAGAGGCTAGTAAGCAAGTGCCTTTTGAGCGTGTGCTGTTCGGGCTAGGGATTAGATATGTAGGCGAAACAATAGCTAAAAAACTAGCTAAACATTATAAAAATATTGACTCGTTATTTAATATGCCAGCAGAACCAGAAAAGACTTCTATCGATTTATTTGCTGATGTTTCGAGTGCCGCAGATAAGAAGATGGAAGAATTAACCGCTGTTCCAGAAATAGGAGAAAGTATTGCTCAATCTCTAGTGGAATTCATCCAGAATGAGGATCAAATGGCGATAGTAGAACGCTTAAAAAATGCTGGTCTACAATTTGCATTGAGTGAAGAGCAATTAGAAGGCCAGACTGACAAGTTATCTGGTAAAAGTTTTGTGATTTCAGGCGTTTTCGAAATGTCTAGAAATGATTTAAAGAAGCTGGTAGAGAATAACGGTGGTAAGAACTCTAGTTCTATTTCTAGTAAGACTGACTATTTGATCCGTGGTGATAAAATGGGACCGTCTAAACTTGAAAAAGCAGAGAAATTGGGTATAACGATGATTAGCGAGCAAGAGTTTCTTGCAATGATTTAAATGATGAAAAAGGTTGTGTTCGTATTGATGTTTTTAAGTTTCGCTTTCGCGAAAGCGCAAACCTATTCTTCAAAAATCATCCCTAATAATACGATGTTATTACATGGATATATCGGTAAATATCCTATTACAATGTATATTGAGAAAATAGGTTATTGCGAGTATCAACAAGAGTTTACAGGCTGGTATAAATATGGCAATAGTCAAGAGACGATACCTATTCTGTTTTATTATTCCAGTTATCCCGAAGAAGAAGGTTTTAAGATTTTTGCAAAGTACGACGGCGATTTTGAAACTGAAGTAACTGACGATTATGCGTGCCAAGTAACTTCTTATGATGAAGTATTTGAAACGAGTGCAGAAAATGGAATTTTCAATGGTTTGAAATGGAGAAAAACTGATTCTACAGGTGGACTAGAAGTAAATTTTCTTAGCAATCCACAAGATAAGTTTTGGGAACTAGGAACTCAGCAAGTATATCTTACCAATAAAGGTAGCATCATTTTAGATTTAGGGGCTTTAGACGATTACTTCTCTTATGCTTATGCTGTTGACATTATAGGTCATGAAGAAGTTTCTGATGAAAATCATCTTCTTATGGAGATAAGCGTGCCATCAAAACCTGGTGGTAATGGTAGAGGTATGTGCGGCGGCGGAGAAGAAATTTATATCCTTTACCTTAAGTTAGATGCAAATAATAAACTTTTGAATTCGGACAATGCTCACATATATAGCTGTTTTCAAGAAATTCCTGAAGATGCCTTTTCTTATGATGCTGTATTTCCCGAAAATGGAATTAAAAGAAATAGTAAGCAATAGTTTTGTTATTCAATAGTCTCCCCATGCTGGCTAGCATCTAGTCCGCGCTCTTCTTGATCGTCTCTTACTCTTATAGGTATCAAAATATCAACCAGTTTGTAGAATAACAAACTACCACCGAAGGTAAACACAGAAACGCCTATAAGTGCTATGATATGCCACATAAAGGTTTCTGTCTCACCATAAACTAGTCCTACTTCATCTGCAAAAACAGCGGTGAGTATCATACCTACAATCCCACCAACTCCATGACTAGGGAAAACGTCTAGTGTGTCGTCAATACCGGTTTTAGAAAATAATGAAATAGCGATATTACTGGTTATGGCAGTTGCAAATCCTATAAATATACTTTGTGAAATAGTAACAAAACCTGCAGCAGGAGTAATGGCAACCAATCCGACAATAGCACCGATACATGCGCCTACAGCACTCATTTTACGGTTAGAGAAACGTTCATAAAACATCCAGGTAATCATGGCTGTAGCACTAGCGATATTTGTATTGGCAAAGGCTATGGCGGCATCGGCATTTGCGGCTAGCGCACTACCAGCGTTAAAACCGAACCATCCAAACCAAAGTAATCCAGTTCCTAAAATGATGTAAGGCACATTTGCTGGGTCGTGTGTGATTTTTTTGCGTTTTCCTAAATAAACTGCTCCTGCAAGTGCTGCAAATCCTGCACTCATGTGAACTACAGTTCCGCCGGCAAAGTCTAGTACTCCTAGATTGCGCAACAATCCGTCTGGATGCCAAGTCATGTGTGCTAAAGGCGTGTATATGAATATAGTAAACAATACCATGAATAAGATGTAGCTTCTAAAACGGACACGTTCTGCAAAGCTACCTGTGATTAAGGCAGGTGTGATAATGGCAAACTTGAGCTGGAATAATGCAAATACTAAAAAAGGTACAGTTCCTGCAAAATCTGGGTTAGGAGCAAGACCTACATCTTTAAAATTAAAATAAGTCATCGGATTTCCTATGATTCCATAATAGCTTTCTCCAAAGGCAATTGAGAAACCTACAATTACCCATATTATACTAACTACTCCTAAAGCTACAAAGCTTTGCAGCATCGTGGAAATCATGGATTTTTTATTCACCATACCACCATAGAAAAAGGCAAGTCCTGGCGTCATTAATAATACAAATGCCGATGCTATCAACATCCATGCAGTATCACCGCTGTCTATGGCACTCATATCACCATTTTCTGTATAAGGATGGCTGAAAATTAAACTGATAAGAACCAAAGCGGCTAAAACTATAAAATTGACCTTTTTGCCCATTTTTAAAAATTTATTAGATTTTCAAATATAGGGTATGACGTTTAAAAACATCATTTATTTTATCAACAACCCTATTTTTTAAGGGGTATATATTTTAAACAAGGGTTTTAATTATTGTTTTAGGTGTGAAATTGACGGTTTTCCTTTGAAGTGTTAAAGTAATTACTTTTTTATTTTGAAGAACACATATCCAAAGAACAGCATGAAAAAGAAATCATTTAAACCATATATAGAGTAGAAAACACCTGCTATAAAATCTCTGTTGTATACTTCTTGTAAGCTATTGTTGGTAAACCAATATCCGTAAGCAATGACATAACATAATTTTTCAAGTGCAAAAACAGCTATTAGCCATTTTACTTTCTCAAAAACTTTAGCTACAGCAATAAAAGCAACACCCCAAACCATTATCATTAATAATCCAAAATAAGACATCACCACTGGATCTGTTTCTGGAATTACGTCATTTGTAAAGACCTTTGTAAAAAAAAGAATCCCTAATGTATTTACGATTCCTGAAAGTATAAATCCTTTGGTAATTATTGATTTGGTCATATTGTTTAGGATTTACGTTTGTTAGTTTAAAAGGATTCAAGCTCTTTAATAGTCTTACCATTTTTCAATTTCCATTCTTTCAGTCCATTTGCATTTCTACCTATCACTATTGCAGCAGCGGCTGATGGACTAGAAAAAAGATAACTTTCATTAAAAATGAAGTGATTTTGAGTTTTTATAATTATTGAATCTTTGATTAGTCTTTCTCTCAAACGAATCCAGTGATCTGAACAACCTTCTGTTGTAGAAGGGCTAATTACCGAGTTTTTGAGGACTACAAATCCGTCATTAGTAAGTCTACCTTGTGCATTTGCCATTCTTAAACCAGTTAAATAAAAGGTGTCGTCCACTGAATCTTTTACATCTGTTTTCAAATTTTGTGGTAATTCTTCAAAAATTTTATAACCCAATGCATTCACTAGAAGTTTTATGTTTTCTAAAAATTCTTCCATCTCAGCTACATCAGATTCAGAAATCGTAGACCTTGTAGGATTAATTCCATTGTCTATTTCGTATCTATTTGTTTTTACTGCTATTTCGTGCAACCGACTCTCTAAGTATTTAATATGAGCCTTGTTGAGGTTTTCATCTTTACTAACAAAAACTATAGCTTCATTCCAAAATTCTTTTTTGGATAATTGCTGATTTAATCTAGTGTAAATCTCTTCAGCCTCTCCTATGTAAGCAAGGTTTTTTGTTTCTGATTTAGGTGATTTTCCAATTAGAATGTATATACCGGTATTTAAAAGTTCAGATCTATCAGATGATTCTTTTATTTTTTTTCTTGGAATTTTTAAAGCTTTACCTGTCCAGTTGGATAACTCGCAAGTCATACGACCATTAGGTTCTCCGTCAATGAGAAATATTTTGATTGTTTTTCCGAAATTACTCATCACTGTTTTATTTCTTAAATTTCATAAACCACATCAACACCTTTATCAATCTTCCCTTCTTTCAAATAGAAATCGATACGGCCAAGGTTAATTCCATAACAACCTACTTGATTCACCATAACGTCTTTACCAGCGGCGTTTTTTACGATCTCTGGAGCGTCCAGAAAAGTATGTGTGTGTCCGCCTATGATTAAATCAATGCCAGAAGTTGCTTCGGCTAGTTTCAAATCAGAAACTTTATCGTGCTCGTAAGCATATCCTAAATGTGAGATACAAATTACAATATCGCATTTCTCTGTTTCTCGTAACGATTTAATTTGGTCTTTAGCGACCTCTATCGGATCATTGTAAACGGTTTCTTTATACATTTTAGGATCTACTAATCCGTATAGTTGTATCCCAACCCCAAAAAGACCGATGCGCACGCCGTCCTTTACCATCACTTTATAGGGTTTAGTGTGTCCATCCATGATGGTATTTGAGAAATCATAGTTAGAGATCACGAAGTCAAAATCGGCATGCGGTAATTGTTTGTAAAGACCTTCAATTCCATTATCAAAATCATGATTTCCTATCGTAGCAGCATCATAACCCATCATAGACATGAGTTTTATCTCGAGTTCACCACCATAAAAATTGAAGTATGGCGTGCCTTGAAAAATGTCACCACAGTCCAATAAAATTGTATGAGGATTTTCTTCTCTCACTTTACTGATGAGCGCTGCGCGTCGTGCAACACCACCGCGACCATCATTACGACCGCCAGAAATAGGCTCAATATGAGAATGTGTATCGTTAGTATGTAAAATGGTAATTTTCTTAGTTCCAGGCTCTAGTTCAGGACCTGTAAATATATTGTTAGCTAGAGCATAATTGGACCATAAAGCAGTTCCAGCGATCATTCCAGCACTCGTATTTCTTATAAACTTTCTTCTTTCCATAATAAAGTGTTTTTTGGACTGCTACTGAGCCATTGTGAAACGGTTGTCTCTGGTAAATCTCAACGTGTCTGTTTCTTCAAAATAATCAATCATTGCGTTCCTAATTTTATAGTCTAAAGTAGTGAGAGGAGTGTCTTTAAAAAAGCTCATATTATCACCACCGTTGTATAAGTAATCATTAGTTGCTACGTAGTAAAGTTTTTGTGAGTCTAGCGTTTCTCCGTTGATTAAAACTTCAACTAGATCACCATTTTTATCTAATTGAATTTGAAGTCCACTTATGGGATGTGCTCTTTTTCTTTTAACGAGGTAATTAATTAAAGAATCCATTTGCGAGCCATTCAATTGTGCTACGACTATGCTATTTTCAAAAGGCATGATCTCGTAGGCACTGCGCATGGTAACACTTCCTTTATCCAGAGGAGCTCTTATGCCGCCATGGTTTAGGAGTACCACATCAATACTTTCTCCTGATCTTTTTTGAAAAATAGGATTTCCTTTTTCTCGCACGATTTCTGCCATCATGTTGCTTATAGGAGTATTGAGTTTGTAGTCATTCTTATGCATCGACACAGGATTATAGCTCAGCTGCTTATTCATTTCTGCATCAACAGACTTTTTATAGGGTTCAATAAATTCTTCGATCTCTTTTACTGAGTTGAGGCTGGAATCTATCGCCGTAGATTGGCCAGATACTTTTTCCAGCTGGTACTTTTTATCAGTACATGAAATGAGTAGAATGGTTAGTAGGAATACCGCTTTCGCGAAAGCGGAACTCTTATAAAAACCGTTACTTTTTTTAAACCTATTATTTTTCATAAAGCCTTATTGCTATTGTGCTATTTTTGTCAAAAGAATAAGTAGTAAAAGTACATGATTTTTGACGTTTTAAAGCAGAGATGGCTGCGTAAAGAATTTGAAGTTTTAGAGAACAGCTCTAGATCAAAGATGCCGCAATGGCCTCAATCTTTAGTTATTTTATTTGATTCTGAAAAAGTTACTGATCTGACTATATTCCATAATTGGTGTAAAGAATTACGCATACCTGTCGATAATTTAACTTTAATAGGCAGTTGCAAGGACGTTCAAAAAGCTAATAAAGAAAATGTTGTGTTATTTGATAAGAAACTGCTGAAATGGAGTGGTGGTATTGCAAATGCTGGTGTCGAGAACGCGCTCTCTAAAAGTTATGATTTGCAAATTAATTATTATGAAACCGATAGTGAATTGATGAGGTACCTCGCAATGAAATTGAAGAGTAATTTCAAAGTAGGGTATGGCCATCAAAATGACAGTACTTATGATCTAGCAGTTAACGTTCCTTTAACTAGTCATGCTCTTTTTATATCTGAAATTGCAAAATATTTAAACATTCTAACTCAATAAAATGCAAGAATTAATAGGAACTGGAGTAGCGCTGGTAACTCCTTTTACAGCAAACGGAACAGTAGATCGTGACGCTCTTAAAAAAGTAGTGCAACATCAAATAAATAATGGGATTGATTATTTAGTTGTTTTGGGAACTACGGGAGAATCTGTGACACTTACAAAGGAAGAAAAGCAGATTGTTATTGATACAGTTGTTTCTGTAAACGATGGTAAACTGCCACTTGTGTTAGGAGTAGGAGGAAATAATACCCAAATAGTTGTTGAAGAATTGAAGCATATAGATAAAGATAATTTTGTTGCCGTATTATCTGTATCGCCATCTTATAATAAACCTACGCAAGAAGGAATTTACCAGCATTTTAAAGCGGTTTCTGAAGCGAGTCCGTTACCTATATTATTGTATAATGTGCCTGGTAGAACGGCTTCAAATATGTCGCTAGAAACAGTAGTGCGTCTTGCAGAATTTGACAATATCATAGGAATTAAGGAGGCTGCTGGTGACCTAGTACAAGCTATGAATTTGATACAGTACACACCTAAGGATTTTCTAGTCATCTCTGGTGATGATATGATTGCAAATGCTATGACGCTTGCAGGTGGGGCAGGAGTAATCTCTGTCATAGGACAGGCAATGGCTCAGGATTTTTCAGATATGATAAGATATGGGCTTAATGGTGACGTGGCAGAATCGTATGAACTTCATTATAAAATTGCTCCCAGTATTGATATGATTTTTGAGCAAGGAAATCCTGCAGGAATAAAAGCTCTCTTGCATCATCTAGATCTATGTGATTCTAAAGTACGATTGCCATTAGTTTCTGTAGATCAAAATTTAAATGATCGTTTGAAAACTTTTCTTGATCAATACGAGAATTAAAATCCTTGCGTTAAGGAGTGTGAACTGACTTTCTTTTTACATAGAAAAAGTTACCTTTGCATTTCATTAATATTGTTTATGAAAAACCTAATTGTAGTCATTATTCTCGTTGCAACTCTTGCCAGCTGTGGCTCTTATCAAAAAGCTCTAAAGTCGGAAGATAATCTAGAAAAAGTTGCGATGATTGATACCTTAATGGCAAAAGGTAAATATGGTAAATCGCTAGCTCTTTTTGAACAAATTATTCCAGTTTACAGAGGTACTGATAGTGCTGCTGACATGGCAATTAAATATGCAAAAGCATTATATGAAGATGAGAGTTATATCAATAGTGCTTATCAATACGAGCGTTTTATAACATCACATCCTACTAATCCTAATGCTCAACTGGCATTGTTTATGGCTGCAAAGAGTCATTATCAAATGTCGCCAGTATATTCTAAGGACCAGACAGATACGAATATCGCTTTAACTAAATTACAAGAATACATCAACGTCTATCCATCCGGAGATTATACCGACGAAGCTAATGTAATGGTAGAAGAGTTGCGGGATAAACTCGATAAGAAAGCCTACGAGATAGCAAAGCAGTACCATCATTTTGGAAACTTTAGAGGTGGATACATAAGTGCCATAAGTGCTTTTGAAAACTTTATTTTAGATCACCCAGGATCTGATTATCAAGATGATGCTCAATTTTATTTGCTAGATTCACAATTTCAATATGGTATAAATAGTTTTGCAGAGTTAGTTCCTGAAAGACTTGCAAAGGCTAAAGAATATTATGATATCTTTGCAAAACGTTATCCTAACAGTGAGTATAAAGAAGACGCTGATGAGATAATGGAAAAAATAGAAGAATACAATTCTCAAAACACAAGTAAATAACAATAATGGATACTAAAAATCTAACAGCTCCTAATACTACGATTACTTATAACAGAGACGCACTTACGGCTCCTACAGGTAACATGTATGAAGCAATTTCTATAATTGCAAAACGTGCAGAGCAAATTAATACAGACGTTAAAGAAGAACTTATTGAAAAGTTAGAAGAGTTTGCTACCTATAACGATTCTCTTGAAGAAATCTTTGAAAACAAAGAACAGATAGAAGTTTCTAAGTTTTATGAGCGTTTACCTAAACCAGCTGCTATTGCGATAGAAGAATGGTTACAAGGAAAGATTTATCATAGAGATACAGGAAGTACTGAAGAGTAATTCAAATCACATGATATCAGTTTTAAGTGGTAAAAAAGTATTGCTAGGTGTAACTGGCGGTATAGCTGCTTACAAATCTACTTATATAGTGCGCCTGCTTATTAAAGCGGGCGCTGCTGTTAAAGTAATAATGACACCATCTGCTCGAGATTTTGTCACACCGCTTACTTTATCAACGCTTTCTAAGAATCCGGTGCTTACTCACTTCACAAATGAAGAAGATGAAAACGATACCTGGAACAATCATGTAGAACTAGGCCTGTGGGCAGATCTTATGATCATCGCTCCAGCTACTGCAAACACCATGAGTAAAATGGTGAACGGTAATATAGATAACCTTTTGTTAGCTACTTATTGTAGTGCAAAGTGTCCTGTTTATTTTGCTCCAGCTATGGATCTCGATATGTACAAGCATCCTTCAACCATTTCTAATTTTGAGAAACTAGCCTCTTATGGTAACTTGATGGTGCCTGCTGGAGAAGGTGAACTTGCTAGCGGTTTATCAGGTAAAGGCCGTATGGCAGAGCCAGAAGAAATTATAAGTTTTATAGAAAAGGATTTACAAAGCAAGCATTTATTGCATGATAAAACTTGTTTGATCACAGCTGGCCCTACTTATGAGGCCATTGACCCAGTAAGATTTATAGGGAATCACAGCAGCGGTAAAATGGGTGCTGCTCTAGCATTAGAAATTGCTCAACAAGGTGCTAGAGTAATCTTGATCATGGGACCAAGTGCTGTGAAGGTAGAGCATCATCTTATTAAAAGAATAGATGTGCAAAGTGCACAGCAAATGTATGATGCGGTACATGAAAAAATAGCTCAAGTAGATCTTGCTATCTTTAGCGCAGCGGTTGCAGATTATAGGCCAGTAAATCCTGCAGGTCAGAAAATAAAAAAGAAGTCTGACACGTTACAGATAGAGTTGGTGAAAAACCCAGATATTTTGGCTAGTGTAGGAGATCTTAAGAATAAACCTTTTCTTGTAGGTTTTGCCCTAGAAACAGAGAATGAATTAGAGCACGCTTTCGCGAAAGCGGAAAAGAAAAATACAGATTTGTTAGTTTTAAACTCTATGCGAGATAAAGGCGCAGGTTTTGGAGTAGATACTAATAAAATAAGTATTATTGATAGAGAAAAAAATGTTTTTGATTTTGAGACAAAACCAAAGTCAGAAGTAGCAAAAGATATAGTTCATGAAATTATCCAAAGAGTTTTATAGCATACTCCTTGCTTTGTTTGCAGTTTTTGCTGTTCAAGCGCAGGAGTTTAACTTTACCGTTCAGGTGAATGCTCAAAACGTGGCGCAACCTGATCAAAGTATTTTTAAAACACTAGAAACCTCTATGCAGGAGTTTCTAAATAATACCAAATGGACCGATCAAAAATATAGTGATGAAGAGAAGATCAATGCATCCTTAGTATTTGTAGTGACTAGCTTTGACAATGATCGATTTAAAGGAAATTTTCAATTATCGGCGTCTCGTCCTGTTTTTAATTCATCTTACACATCACCTATCTTCAATTACAAGGATAATGACATCGCATTTGAATATGTAGAATACGCACCGTTTTTTTATAATGAGAATCAATTTGAAAGTAATCTCATCTCTCTCCTTTCTTATTATGTTTACACGATATTAGGAATCGATGCAGATACTTTTGAACTGCGTGGAGGGCAAACGTTTCATGAAGAAGCGCAAAACATTGTGAATCTTGCACAAGGAACTCAAGGAGTAGCTGGATGGAAGCCTAGCGATGGGTTGATTTCTAGATTTAGATTAAATGACGATATGCTTTCTGAAACTTATAAAGAGTATCGAGAAGTGATGTATTCTTATCATTTGAAAGGCTTAGACACATTTGCCAAAGATCCTAAAGCGGGCAAAATTGTACTTAAGAATTATATCAAGCAACTGGAAGAATTGAACAATCGTAGACCTAACAGTTTGCTGCAACGTACATTTTTTGATGCAAAAGCTGACGAGATCATGAGTATTTATTCTTCTGGCCCTTCAATAGATATAAGAGACTTAAAAACGACCTTACAAAAACTTGCGCCTAATCAATCGTCAAAATGGCGTAACATTAAGGTATAATATTTCAATGCGCACTTCTCAAATCCTTGATTAGTACTAACTTTAAACAGCTTTAAAACCTTGCTTAAACATATTCAAATAGAGAACTTTGCCCTCATAGATTCTTTAGAATTAGAGCTAGAGTCTGGTTTAACTATGATCACAGGTGAAACTGGTGCTGGTAAATCCATTCTTTTAGGAGCATTAGGCTTAATCTTAGGAAATAGAGCAGACTTAAGCGCTATAAGAGATACATCTCGTAAATGTATTGTAGATGCACAATTTGATATCTCAAAACTAGATTTGAAACCCTTGTTTGAAGAGTCAGATTTAGATTACGATCATCTAAGTTTTTTAAGAAGAGAAATACTTCCTTCTGGTAAGAGTAGGGCTTTTATTAATGATACTCCGGTTAATTTACAGGTCATGAACCGCATCGGTGCAAGATTAATAGATATACATTCCCAACACCAGACCTTACAGCTAGCAAAAGATGTTTTTCAAACAGATGTATTGAATTCATTTGTTCTTGAAGCAACTAAAGGTAAAGAAAATTCGTTTGCATATTTTCTTCACAAATATCAGGAAGAGTTGCTTGTTTTTAAAACGGCTCAAAAAGAATTGAAAGTGCTTGAACTAAAAGGAATTGAATTTTCTAAAGAACTGGATTATAATAACTTTCTACTTCAAGAATTAGATGAAGCGAACCTAGACCAAGTTAATCAAAATGACCTTGAAGAGGAAAATGAGCAGTTGAGCAATGTGGAAGGTATAACAGAAGTTTTTACTGAATTTGATAGTGTGGTTTCTAGCGATGATCAAGGTATTCTAGATCAACTTAGGAGTCTTCAAAGTAAATTTCAATCAATAAGTAATTATTCAAAAACTTACGAGAGTCTTAAAGATCGAATTTCGTCAATTTTACTTGAGCTAGAAGATATTCATCAAGAAGTTGTTCATGAGATGGACGCAATAGAATCCGATCCAGAAAGACTGAATCAAATCAACGACTTGTTGAGCTTGTTAGAGAACTTGTATAGAAAACATCAAGTTGATGAGGTGGAGAAGTTAATCTTAATAAGAGATGAACTAGCTGATAAAGTATTTGAGTCGCAAGGTCTAGATAAGAAAATCAAGAAACAAGAAACCATCATTGCAGAGGCAAAGAAAAATTTACAGAAACTAGGTAAAGAGCTTACAACTTTGAGAATTGCTCACAAAAGCAATTTAGAACAAGAGGTAGTCACTATAGTAAATCAATTGGGAATGCCTGATGCTCAATTTAAAGTAGAAATAACCTCGCTGGATACATTTGGTCCTGTTGGAGTAGATGATATTAAGTTTGTATTTACTGCAAATAAAGGATCTCAACTATTAGCCTTAGATAAAGCAGCTTCTGGAGGAGAGTTGTCGAGATTAATGCTAGCTATCAAATCCATACTTTCTAGATGTAAAAAACTGCCTACCATTATATTTGATGAAATCGATACAGGAGTAAGTGGTGCTATTGCTACTCAAATGGCTCAAATTATGAAGTTAATGAGTCGAGAAATGCAAGTAATGGCCATTACTCACTTACCTCAAATAGCAGCATCAGGAAAGGATCATCTTATCGTTAAAAAAACATCAGACAATAGTAAAACATACACGAGTATTGAGCGACTCGATCCAGCAGCACGTCTAGAAGAAATTGCACAAATGTTGAGTGGTGGAGAAATTTCAAATGCTGCAAGAGAAAATGCCCGTGCGCTACTCAATTAGTTTTATATATTTGCGATCTAATCAATAACTATGGCTTACAATCTTTTAAAAGGAAAACGCGGAATTATTTTTGGAGCGTTAGATGAAAACTCTATTGCTTGGAAAACAGCACAACTAGCTCATGATGAAGGAGCAACCTTTGTTCTTACTAACGCGCCAGTCGCTATGCGCATGGGGCAAATAAATGAACTAGCTAAGAAAACAGGTAGTGAAATCATCCCTGCAGATGCAACTAGTATTGAAGATCTTGAAAACTTAGTAGCTAAATCTGTAGAGATCTTAGGCGGTAAACTAGATTTTGTTCTTCATTCTATAGGAATGAGCGTTAACGTACGTAAAGGGAATCATTATACAGACCAAAACTACAAATACACAGAGAAGGGTTGGGATGTAAGTGCAGTATCTTTTCATAAGGTAATGCAAACTTTACATAAAAATGATGCAATGAATGAATGGGGTAGTATCGTTGCGTTAACTTATATGGCGGCTCAACGTACCTTCCCAGATTACAATGACATGGCAGATAACAAGGCATATCTAGAATCTATTGCTCGTAGCTTTGGATATTTCTTTGGAAAAGATAAAAAAGTAAGAGTCAATACGATCTCTCAATCTCCTACGCCTACAACAGCAGGTAGTGGTGTTAAAGGATTTGATGGCTTCTTGAGCTATGCAGAGAAGATGAGTCCTTTAGGAAACGCAACGGCTCAAGATTGTGCAGAATATACGGTAACACTTTTTTCTGACTACACTAAAAAAGTAACCATGCAAAATCTGTTTCACGACGGAGGTTTTTCTAATACAGGTGTGAGTCAAGAAGTAATCGAGAAGTTCTAAAACTGTTTATTTTCATTCAATTACAAGCCTTATCTATGCGATAGGGCTTTTTTTATGTACGCTTTCGCGAAAGCGAGAACTGTTAAAATCTCATTTGCTAGGTAAAGTTGATGTCTTAATATTTAGTTAATTGATACAATAATCATATATTGGTCGGATCAATTAATTTAAAT
Source organism: Nonlabens dokdonensis DSW-6 (assembly GCF_000332115.1). NCBI lineage: Bacteria > Pseudomonadati > Bacteroidota > Flavobacteriia > Flavobacteriales > Flavobacteriaceae > Nonlabens > Nonlabens dokdonensis. The sequence continues at coordinate 3,888,765 of NC_020156.1, read as the reverse complement.
AAATAACATGAAAAAACTATTACCACTTCTTTTAGTGTTTTTTGTTACAACTTTTGCCTTTGCGCAATGTGACTATACACTAGAGTTAACGGATAACTTCGGAAACGATTGGGATTCTGGAGATAACTTAGCAGCTAATACTGGTGTTGATGTGACTGTAGCAGGTGTGACTACTACCTATTTAGTTCTAGATCCTTCTCCAGTTGCAAACATGCCTGTAGTTGAAAATTATACGATAACAGTAAATGATGCAGATGCATTGAGTATCGATTATCGGGCAACTTTTTTTCCTGGTGACGGTAGTTTTAGACTATTAGATTCAGAAGGTATAGAAGTTTATGCTTCTCCGATAAATCAACCATCAATGATGGATATATTTACGGGAACAGCAACTTGTCCAACGTGTTTTGCAGTTACTATGCTTACAACTAATAATATTACGGCAGATGGTGCTGAAATAGGTTGGACAGCTACTGGTACTGAGACAGCTTGGGAAGTTGAGTATGGGCCTGTAGGCTTTACACCAGGTTCTGGTACTACTGTAAATGCAACTGCAAATCCATGGCCTATTAGTGGACTAATGTCAGAAACTGATTATGACGTTTATGTTAGAGCAGATTGTGGAATGGGTGATATAAGCAGTAATCAAGGGCCAGTAACATTTACCACAACGCCTTCTTGCCCTATGCCAAGTGCGTTTGCACCATTACCAACTACCGCAACTTCAATACCTTTTACTTGGGATGCAAATGGAAATACTTCAACAAATTTCGAAATAGAATATGGGCCATCTCCTTACACATTAGGAAACGGTGGCACAACTATAACTGGAGTTACCGCACCTTTTGCTGATGTTACAGGTCTTATTCCAAATACTACCTATGACTTTTATGTGAGAATCGATTGTGGTATGGGAGATTTTAGTTCATGGTCAGCAGCTTACACTGCCTCAACTTTACAATCTTGCCCTAATATTACAGGAGTTACTTTTTCAAATATTAGTCAGACTAGTATTGATGTTGATTGGGTAGCTGGTGGAACTGAAACCGAATGGGAAATAGAATATGGTGTTGCTCCGTTGACGCCTGGTACTGGCACAACTGTCACTACACTAACGATTCCAACAACAATTACCGGCTTACTTTCGGGAACGAGTTATGAAGTATGTATTACCGCTGTTTGTGGACCTATGGATAGATCTACACCAGTGTGTGATACGGTATTAACTCCTGCAGATTACTGTAACGGTGATCAATTAGTTGATAGTGGAGGAACAACAGGAACTTATTCTCCAGATGAAGATATCACTTATACAGTATGTCCAGATAATGCTGGAGATGTTGTTTATGTAGATTTTATTGAATTTGTGTTAGAAGACTCTGGTACTGGTTGTTTTGACGGCCTTACGGTTTATAACGGTCCAGATACGAACGCCCCTACTATTAATCCACCTGGTGGAGGAACAGAATGGTGTTGGGACACTACGTCTGGTACGGGAGATTTAGTTGGTGAACTACTTATAGGAAGTTTACCATCAGGTTGTTTAACTTTTGTTTTTCAATCAGATGGAAGTGTGCAAAGAGATGGATTTATCGCAAACGTAACTTGTGGATTGCCTCCTACTTGTCCAGCGCCAGCTGATTTAATGTTTGATAGTTCTACCAATACAACGGTAGATTTATCATGGACCAATGGCGGAACTGAAACGCAATGGAACATCGAATACGGTGCTCCAGGCTTTACACCTGGAATGGGTACTACCGTTAGTGCAATGACAAATCCGTTTAGTGTAACAGGTTTAACTCAAAACACTACTTATGATTTTTATATCACAGCAATATGTGGTCCTGGTGATGAAAGCTCAGTTGTAGGTCCGATTAGTGGGACTACTCAGTGTGATGCTGTAATTGCGCCTTATTCTGAAGATTTTGAAATGAACTTCACACCTACAACTAATAATTTTCCTGTAGTTGGAGATGCCTTTGTTCTAGAAAATTGTTATTCTGCTATAAATAGTAATTACTTTTGGGTAGTAGCCCCAGCATCTCAGACTGCCTCTGGAAATACTGGTCCAGACCCTTCTGTTGCAACTGGAGTATATTTCTACGCTGAAGGAAGTAGTGGAACTAATGGGGCAGTGGCAGAGCTGTCAACGCCTCTATTTGATTCAAGTGCTTTAACCATTCCTGCAGTAGGATTTGACTACCATATGACAGGTGACGATATGGGTTCGTTAGAAGTGATAGTAAGAGCAGGAGGAACAGATACTGTTGTAGCAACACTGACTGGACAGCAACAAGCTAATGATACAGATCCGTTTTTGAATTTAAATGTCGCGTTGAATGCCTTTTCAGGTCAAACCTTTCAGGTTATTTTTAAAGCAACAAGAGGCAATGACTTTGAGTCTGATATTGCTATAGATAATATTACAATTAATGAAGCACCAGATTGTCCAGCACCTTTAGGATTAACTGTTGATTCTACTACTTCAGATAGTATTACTCTTTCATGGACCAATGGAGGATCAGAAACTGCTTGGGAAATAGAATATGTAACTCCAGGTGCTGCTCAAGGAACTGGTACCGTAGTTCCAGCAACAACAAATCCTTTTACAATCCCTGGTCTAACAGAAAACACACCATTTGATTTCTATCTAAGAGCAGTTTGTGCTATAGGTGATGAAAGTTTATGGACAGGTCCTACTTCTGGAAGAACGAATTGTGTTGCTTTTACGGTGCCTTTTACAGAAGGTTTTAATTCAACAAGCTCAACTCAAGATTGCTGGACCGTTATTGATGAAAATGGTGATGGTGATCAATGGGATTTGAATTATGGTTTCAATACAAGTGAAGGAGATGAAGTGGCCGCCATAAACACAGATTTTAATGGAGGAAATAACGATGATTATCTTATTTCTCCAGCTATAACTCTTACAGGTGTAGATCGATTGAGATATGATTATAGAGTGCAAAGTGCTGGAGAGCCAGATGATATGGAAGTGTTGATTTCTACAACAGGTAATTCAGTTGCTGATTTTACAACTGTTCTCTTACCAGTGGCAACTTACTCTAACACAACTTACATGGAAGAGATCATCGACTTATCAGCATACACGGGAGATGTTTACGTAGCATGGAGAATACCTACAACAACAACAGATGGATGGAGAATGTACATTGATAATGTTCGATTTGAGGTGACACCAGCTTGTGATGAACCTGTTATGTTAACAGCAACTGCTGCTACAACTACAACTATTGATATTGGGTTTACAGAACGTGGAACGGCGACTAGTTGGGAAATAGAGTACGGCGCTCCTGGATTTGTTTTAGGGTCGGGAACTTTAGTTGCCGCGAGTTCTAATCCATTTACATTAACAGGATTGACTCCAGGATTATGTTACGATTATTATGTAAGATCTGCTTGTCCTACTTCAGGATTTAGTCCATGGTCAGCAGCTGGTAATTTTTGTACTCAATGTCTTGCATTTGACGTACCATTTCAAGAAGGCTTTAATGCAAATAGTACTACACAACAATGTTGGACAGTATTGGATGAAAATGGAGACGGCGATCAGTGGGATCTAGATTATGCATTTAATGCATTTGAAGGTGATCAGTCAGCTGCAATTAATACCGATTTTAATGGTGGTGTGGATGATGATTATTTAATCTCTCCTCAAATAAATCTTACTGCAGCAGGTCAAAGATTGATTTATCAATATCGTGTTCAAAGTTCTTTTGAACCTAATAACATGGAAGTATTGTTGTCAACTACAGGTTTAGCTCCAGCAGATTTTACTAACGTTCTATTACCAGTTGCTCAGTATGCCAATACTTCATATATGGAACAAACGATTGATTTATCTGCATTTTCAGGTCCAGTTTATATTGCTTGGAGAATTCCTCCTACTGCACTTGATGGATGGAGAGTATATATCGATGATGTAGTTGTAGAAGATATCCCAACGTGTCCAGATCCTTTAATGGTAGCTGCGAGCGCAGTGCAAGCAAACTCAGCAGACATTAGTTGGGCAGCTGAGCCACTTGCTACTGGAGTAACGATTGAGTATGGTCCTTGTGGTTTTGTGCCTGGAACTATGGATCCTAATGCGGTTACAGTTACCGCCACTTCTAATCCTTTTAATATTTCAGGATTAGTTTCTGGAACTTGTTATGAAGCATACGTATCCTTTGATTGTTCTGGAGATCCAAGCGTTCTTTCGGCTGCTGCTGTTTTTAATACGCAATGTGATCCTATTCCTTCTCCTTACCAAGAAGGTTTTAACTCTGCAAGTACTACAGAGAACTGTTGGTCTGTTATTGATGCTAATGGTGATGGTGATGCGTGGGATCTAAATTATGCTCAAAATCCTTTTGAAGGTGATCAAGTAGCTGTTATTAATACTGACTTCAATGGAGGTAGTGATGACGATTACTTAGTATCTCCAACGATTACATTAACTGGTAATCAACAATTAAGATATCAGTATAGAGTTCAAAGTTCATTTGAGCCTAATAATATGGAAGTCTTACTGTCAACTACTGGTGCTGGAGCAGCAGATTTTACGGTAACATTATTACCTGCTGCTCAATACAGCAATACCACTTATATGGAGCAGGTGATTGATCTTTCCGCTTATACCGGTAATGTAAATGTGGCCTTTAGAATACCTCCATCTTCTATTGATGGATGGAGAATGTATATAGACGATGTGAATTTTGAAGATAGACCATCATGTCCTAAACCGGATATGCTTGCAGTTGATATGGTTCAACCTACGTCGGCTAATTTTTCATGGAATGAGACAGGAAGTGCTACTGTTTGGCAAGTTGAGGTACAACCTACTGGGGTTGCACAAGGTACGGCAGGTGCTATTTTTGAGAATTTGACAGCAACAAATCCGCAAGTTCTTTCAGGATTATCTTCAGAAACAACTTATGATGTTTACGTAAGATCTGATTGTGGAATGGGTGATTTCTCAGATTGGGAAGGGCCTCTTACTTTCTCGACTCCTTGTGATGTATTCAGTTTACCTTATGGTACCGCTACAACACCTGGTAATGATTTTTCTACTTTCCCAGGAAACTGTTGGAGTGAAGGTAATGATACCGATATTGTTACTGGTCCTAATGGTAATAATGGTGCTTGGACTTCTGATGATTGGGCAAATACGACTCCTCATGTAAATACCATGTCTGCTAAGATTAATCTATATGATGATGCTTCCGTTCACAACGATTGGTTAGTTTCACCTTCTTTTGATTTAGGAGCAACTAGTCACGGTTATAGAGCAACTTTTAATGTTGCATTGACTGAATTCGCAGGTCCTAATGCTTCTAATTTTGGAAGTGATGATGAAATTCAAATGTTAATAACAAGCGATGGCGGTTCAACTTGGAATAATTTGATTACTTGGAATGCTGCTAGCGCTGTAAGTCATACCGGACAACAAGAGGTTGTAGATTTAGCTGCTTATTCAGGCGTTGTCCAAATGGCTTTTTGGTCTTCAAGAGGGACAGTTGCAGATACTGAAGATGTCGACTTTTTTATCGACAATTTTACCATTGACAGTACGGCTAGTAATGATGACGCTTTCGCGAAAGCGGAATTAGTAATCTATCCTAACCCAGTGGCTCAAACTCTATTTGTAAGAGCTGACGTGGTCATTAATAAATTGACTGTATTTAATTTGTTAGGACAATCCGTAATGGAAAATGTTATTACTGATGCTCCACAAATTAATGTACAGGATTTACCATCTGGAGTGTATATATTGAACATTCAAAGTGGAGAAAACAAAAAATCGGTGAGGTTTATTAAGGAATAAATTTTGTCACAACTCTTTCTATTAAAAAGGATCACATTATTGTGATCCTTTTTTTTTAATCCTTAAATATTACCAGTTAACGAATAATTAACTTTGACTATGCTCAGAACTTAAATTATTCTTATTTTCATAGCTTTCAAAACAATTTTTTAAAACTTTATTATGAAACAAATTTATGTTTTTTTAATTGCCATGTTTTGTTTAATCCTGACAGTTGAAACGCACGCCCAGTGTAATTATCAGTTAGAGTTAACAGATTTTTTTGGTAATGATTGGGATAGTGGTGCAAACCTCGCTCGTAACACTGGTGTTGATGTCACAGTAGATGGTGTAACCAGTACTTATGTGATTACAAACCCAGGTACTCCTAATATGGATAATACTGAGGTTTATCCGATTACGGTAAATGATATGTCGACCATTGTAATCGACTATCGTTCACCTGAATTTCCTGGTGATGGTGGATTTAGATTATTAGACTCAGAAGGTCTTTTAGTTTATGAATCTCCATTAGCTCAGACAGATCAGATGAATATTTTTTCAGGAAATGCTTCTTGTCCTACTTGTCCTGTAGTTACTAATATTGTAGTCTCAAGTGTTACAGCTAATGAAGCAGATATTGCTTGGACTAACGGTGGTGCTGAAACTGAATGGGAAATTGAATATGGAATTAGCCCTTATACTGTAGGCAATGGTGGAGTTATAGTTCCAGCTCCGACAAATCCATTTACCTTGATGAATTTGAGTAGTGTCACTACCTATGATATATATGTACGTGCGGTATGCGTTCCTGGAACCGATTTGAGTGCCTCTGCTGGACCTATTACTTTTACAACTGCCGAATCTTGTCCTTCTCCTTCAAATTTTGCTCCTATTACTCAATCTGCTTTTGAAGTGCAGTTTACATGGGATGCTAATGGAAATACAAGTACAAATTATGAAGTGAATTATGGATTAGATGGCTACGTACAAGGTGCACCTGGTGGTTTTACAGAGTCTGGGTCGTTTGGAAATTTTGCATTGATCGATGGTTTAATGTCAGACACTTGTTATAGCTTTTATGTTAGGTATGATTGTGGAATGGGAGACTTTAGTCTTTGGGGTGGACCTTACAATGCATGTACAAGTATTTCTTGTCCAGAAATTTCTGGATTAACTGCTGCAGCAACAGACTCCACTCTTGATATATCTTGGGCAGCTGGCGGTGCTGAAACAGAATGGGAAGTAGATTATGCGTTAGCTGGTGTCATTACAACTCCAGGTACTGGTCAAGGAATTCCAGCACAAGGTACCACGCAAACAACTACAGCTCTAAATTTAACGTCTTTACCTTCTGCGACAGCCTACGACGTGTACGTAAGAGCTATTTGTGATGCGTCTACAAATGATTTGAGTCAATGGGTGAATGCTACTTTTGTCACATTACCTAGTGCTCCGGACGGAGTAACTTGTCCCAATAATGATAGTGCGTTTGCTTGGGATGATGGATTTGATTCTGGAACCGTTACATGGACAGGTGATACTGGAACAGTTAATGGAAATTGGGACTTCACTGGAACTGGAGGTACAGGATCAACAGGTACTGGTCCATTAGGTCCAGAAGTAGGAACCGGTTATGTGTTTTTTGACACCTCTGGAACGAATGTTGGTCCTAGATCAATGGTATCTCCAGTAATAGATTTAACTAACGCTACTGATGAGGCAGAACTTTCATTTTATTTTCATTCGTTTGGTGGTGATTTGACACTTTTTGATGTATCAGTAGGAACTTCTCCTACAGGTCCTTTTACTAGTATTTTTGCTTACCAAGGCCCGTTACAAGCAAATCAAGCAGATCCTTTTGTTTTGGTTGGAGCTGATATGCCAGCTTTTGTACTTGGTAGTTCTACGGTTTATATTCAATTAACTGCGACTGAAGAAGCTGGTAATGAGACTGGTTTTGTAGGTGATATCGCTGTAGATTTAATGAGAATTGAAACTTGTGGTGCATTTTGTAGTAATCCAGATATGTTGATGGTAGATAATATAACAACAAATAGCGTTGATATTTCTTTTAATGATACAAATGGTACTGCTGCAGGTGCTTATGAATATGTTATTCAAGCCCCTGGTACAGGTATACCAACAGCTGCTGGTACAGCCGCAACAACAACAATGATAACAGATTCAAGTCTCACACCTGCAACGAGCTATGAAGTTTACGTAAGAACGATGTGTGGTGGAATGGCTGGGGAAAGTGATTGGATTGGTCCCGTAAACTTTTCAACTGCCTGTGTTCCTTTTACAGTAACCTACACTACAGATTATGAAACAGTTCCTGTGGATGAATTATTTGTTTGTGATAATTCTATTGTTATTGGAACTGGGTTTACAGATCCTATAGTCATAGTTGATGATTTAATCGCACTTTCAGGTAGCCGTCATATTAATATGGCTAGTCAGAGTGCAGGTGCTTCGGCAGAACTTTATTACATCTTACCAGAATTCTCCGATTTATCATCAGATAAAAGGTTGAGATTTAATGTGTACGATAGAGATAATGGAGAACTTGAAGTAGGGACTATAACTGACCCAACGGATCCAATGACTTTTACTTCTCTCGTTACATTAACAGATGCTGACATGGCAGATGATGTTTACGAAGAGAAATCTGTATATTTTAATTCGCTTACTACTACAGGTGGTTTTATAGCATTTAAATTTAATCCTGTAGCTACTTTTGATGCTATTTATTTAGATGATATTACTTACGAACTATCTCCCGCTTGTCCAGAACCAACAAATGTTTCTGTAGATAGTTTTACAGATACAACGGCAGATATATCATGGATCGATAATACGGTAGGTGGTACTGCCAGTTTTGAAGTTCTAGTCCAAGACGCAGGTAGTCCTGCTCCAGACGCTACAACAACTGGAGTGCAGCAAGTTGCTACAAGTAATCCATACACATGGTCTGGTTTAACAGCATTTACAGATTATGATGTTTACGTGAGAGCAGTTTGTACTGGTACAGCAGGTGAGTCTGTATGGACCGGTCCTGTATCTTTTCAAACAGCATGTTCTTCATTTGCTGCTCCATTCTTTGAGGATTTTGAGAATTTCACTGCTACAACTAATGGTTTCCCAGGCGCTGCTGATGGTTTTGTTGCGGAAAACTGTTGGTCTGGAAGTGTTGCTAACTACAATTGGGTAGTAGCACCTCCTACCTTAACAGGATCTACTGCAACTGGTCCTGCTCCTAGTGTGACCACTGGTAATTATATGTATACTGAAGGTAGTGCAGGAGCTACTGCAGATATTGCAGAATTAACATCTCCGCTTATAGACTTGACTCCTTTGTCTGCTCCAGAACTGAGATTTGATTATCACATGACTGGTGCTGATATTGATCAACTAGAAGTTTTTGTTCAAGCTGCTGGAGTAGAAACTAGTGTACTGTTAATTACAGGAGCTCAACAAGTTGCTGATACTGATCCTTATCTAGAATCTATTGTAGACTTATCTGCGTATAATGGTCAAACGATCACTATCATTTGGAAGGCGACTAAAGGTTCATCTTTCGAGTCAGATATTGCGATTGATAATGTAAGAGTAGACGTTGCACCTGATTGTGCTAATGTTAGCGACCTTGCTGCTACCGCTATTAGTTCAACTACAGCTAATTTAGAATGGGTTGAAAATGATATGGCTACCATTTGGGAGTTTGAATATGATGTTGAAGGGTATGTTTTAGGTTCTAGCACCGCAGGTGTTCAATCTACTTCATCTAACAGCACAAACCCTATAAGCGGTTTACTACCGAATACAGAATATGATTTTTATGTTAGATCATTATGTGCAGTAAGTGGAACTAGCAATTGGGTAGGACCATTTACTTTTACAACTAGATGTGCTGCGTTAACTGCTCCATATTTTACGGATTATGATAGTGACCCATTGGGTGGTCTTAACAATTGTGATAGTAATCTTATTGTAGGAAGTGGTACTGGAACAGCACCAATCGTAGAAGTAGATGATTTAGTTTCTAATTCAGGTGGTCAACACATAAATATGGCTAGCCAGTCTACTGGTGCAACTGCAGAAATGTATTACATTTTACCAGAGTTTTCTGATCTTGACAATACTAAGAGAGTACGCTTCTTTGCTTACGATCGTGATTTAGGAGGTCTTGAAGTAGGAACTATGACAGACCCAGCTGATGCTACAACTTTTACTGCGGTACAAGTATTTACTAATGCTGACCTACCAGATGATCAGTATGTGGAACAAACTGTAGAATTTACTAGCTTGACAACCACTGGTGGTTGGATTGCATTTAAGTTTAATCCTGTTGCTACCTTTGATGCTATGTATATCGATGATGTAAATTATGAAGAGATTCCTAATTGCCCGCAACCTAGTTTGGTTACTTCTGCAAATATTACTGAGAATTCAGTAGAGTTGTCTTGGACAGCAGGAGGAACTGAAACAGAATGGATAGTAGAGTATGGAACACCTGGATTTACACCAGGTGGTGCGGGATCTTTAGGAACAAGAACTGGAGTGATGACTAATACTAGTTATGTATTAGATATGTTAACTTCAACTACGCAATATGAAGTTAGAATTTTTGCAGTATGTGGACCTAATGATACAAGTCCTGCTTCAAACCCTATAACCTTTGTTACATTACCTAGTGCGCCTCAAGGAGTAACTTGTCCTAATAATGATAATGCATTTGCATGGGAAGAAGGTTTTGAAAACGGTGCAGGTGGATGGACTGGTGCTGTTGGTACTGCAAATGGTGAATGGGATTTCTCAGGTGGTTCAGCCGCAAATGGTGGAACTGGATCTACAGGTACCGGTCCTTTCGCTCCGGCAGATGGAACTAGATATGTATTCTTTGAGACATCTGGAACAACTGTTGGTCCTAGATCTATGGTTTCTCCAGCAATCGACCTTTCTGCTGCAACAGATGAGGCTGAATTGTCGTTCTTTATGCATTCTGTAGGTGGTGATCAAACCATATTTGAAGTTGGTGTAGGAACGTCCCCTACTGGACCTTTTACAAATGTATTTACTTATATAGGTCCTTTACAATCAGCTCAAGCCGATCCTTATGCTCTAGTAGGTGCAAGTTTACCAGCTTCAGTCTTAGGTAGTGCTACGGTTCATATTCAAATTACGGCTACTGAGGAGCCTGGAAATGAAACAGGATTTGTAGGTGATATTGCATTAGATTTAATGAGAATTGAAACTTGTGGAAACTATTGTTCTAATCCAGATTCATTTGCTGTGGCAAACTTGGGTCCTAATGGTGGTGATTTCAGTTTCAATGATACTTTAGGAACTCCTTCTGGGTCTTATGAATATGTATTGCAACCAGATGGAACTGGCGTTCCAACTGCTGCTGGTACTCCATTGACAACTACATCTTTTACTGATAATACATTGACACCAGCAACTTCTTATGAAGTTTATTATAGAACTATTTGTGGACCAATGACCAATAGCGATTGGGTAGGACCTTTCCAATTCATTACTCCTTGTTTGCCATTTACTGCACCATATTTTACTGATTTTGAAAACGACCCTTTAAATGGTTTATTTGTTTGTGATAATGCTATAATCGATAATGCTACTGTGGGAACTCCATTAGTTCAAGTAGATGATCTAATTGCAAACAGTGGTTCTCAACATATGTATTTAACAAGTAGTAGCGACGCTAGTGTTGGTCTTTACTATGTAATGCCTGAGTTCTCAGATCTTAATAATACGAAGCGAGTGAGATTCTTTGCTTATGATAGAGATTTTGGAGGCTTAGAAGTAGGTGTAATGTCTGATCCTAATGATATTACCACATTTAACTTAATTCAGACGTTTACTAATGCTGATTTACCAGATGATCAATATGCTGAGCAAACGGTAAACTTTACATCCCTTACAACTACTGGTGGACATATAGCATTTAGATTTGTACAAGCTGGTACTTTTGATGCTATGTTTTTGGATGATATTAATTATGAAGAAATTCCTTCATGTCCTAATCCAAATGGTTTATCGGTTAATTCTATAGGAGACGATAATTTAGATTTATCATGGAACCCTGGTAATACTGAGACAGAATGGATTGTAGAGTATGCCACTCCAGACTTTGCTACAGGAACACCAGTTCAAGTAACTGGAGTTACTTCTAATACTAATTATATACTTAATAATTTAACACCTAATACACCGTATCAGGTAAGAGTATTTGCAGTATGTAACCCTATGGATATTAGTCCATCGACTAACCCTGTAACTACTAGAACTTTTCCATTAGGTCCTCAAGGGGTTTCCTGTACGACAGGTGCACCAGGATATATCTGGGAAGATAGTTTTGAGAATGGTATAGGAGGTTGGACTGGTGATGTAGGAACCGCAAATGGTCAATGGGATTTCACAGGTGGTTCGGCAGCCAATGGAGGAACTGGTTCTACAGGAACAGGTCCTTTTGCTCCGGCAGATGGATCAAGGTATGTATTTTTTGAGTCATCTGGTGGTATTAACGGTACCCCAGTTGTGTCATCTATGGTATCACCTCCTATAGATTTAACTATGGGAGCAAATGATGAGTTAGAATTATCTTTCTTCTTCCATTCGTTCGGTGGTGATCAAACTATTTTTGAAGTAGGTTATGGAACAAGCGCAACCGGACCTTTTACAAATGTATTTACGTATGTAGGTAGTTTACAGACCGCACAAACTGATCCGTATGCTCAGTTAGGCGCAATGCTTCCTTCCACTTTAATAGGGCAGACTATTTATATTCAGATAACGGCTACAGAGGAGCCTGGTGGTGAAGGAGGTTTTGTAGGAGATATAGCTTTAGATCTTATGAGAATTCAAACTTGTGGAACTTTCTGTTCTGCACCATCGGGAGTTTCTGTATCTGCTATAGGTAGTGATACTGCAACAATAGGATGGACTGAAAATGGAAATGCAACTGTTTGGGAAGTAGCTGTACAAGCTGCTGGAACAGGTGTACCGACAGGTAATGGAACTAGTACAACTAATAATCCATATACTGATTCTACATTAATGCCAGCAACTGATTATGAAGTTTATGTAAGAGCAGATTGTGGAGGTGGATTCTTTAGTGATTGGACTTCGGTTGAGACGTTTAGTACACTTTGCGCACCGTTTGTAGCACCTTACGGTTCTATAACTGGTACTCCTGGAAACGATTTCTCTACATTCCCTGGAGCATGTTGGGAAGAAGGAGATAATACTGATATCGCTACAGGACCTAACGGCGTAGATGGTGACTGGATAAATGACGACTTCGGTAACGATCCTTCTAGTACATTTGGTCAGGCTGCTCGAGTTAATATCTGGAACTTAGGTGGTGCGAATGACTGGTTAGTTTCTCCAGAAATTGATTTAGGAACAAACCCATCTACCATGTTGACAGCTAGTTTTGATATTGCTTTGACAGCATTTGATGCGACTACCGTTGAAAACTTCGGTAGTGATGATGAAGTACAGTTTTTGATAACCGTTGATAATGGGGTTACATGGACAAATATTGCTACTTACAACTCGGCTAGTAATGTATCTAATGTAGGTCAACAAGAAACCTTCCCATTAAGTGCCTATTCTGGCATAGTGAGATTTGCATTCTGGTCGACAAATGGTACTGTTGCAGATGGAAATGACGTTGATTTCTTTGTAGATAACTTTACTGTAGATGGCACAGTAGGTGTTGATGATTCTGAAACTTTAGAATTCAGCTATTATCCTAATCCTACAAATGATGTTGTTAGCTTTAATGGACAGCAAGTGATTGATGGTATTACCGTTAGAAACTTATTAGGACAGCAATTATTTGTAACTAAGCCTAATGCTACTTCTACAACCATTGATTTGTCAGCTTTCCCTTCTGGAATGTACCTTATTGAGGTTGCCTCTGGAGAGCAATCTAAAGTTGTGAAAGTGATGCGTAACTAGAGTTTAATTACTTATTTATTAAAAAGGTCATTCTTATAGAATGGCCTTTTTTTATTGACTATTTTTGATTTGTGAAACCAATTTATTATTCATTTATCGTCCCTGTCTTTAATAGACCTGAAGAAATAGAGAAGTTACTTCAAAGTATATCTCACTTAAGTTTTGATAGAAAATTTGAGGTGGTAATTATTGAAGATGGTTCTGATATAAGCTGTGAAGAAGTATGTTCTCGCTTTCGCGAAAGCGTAAATATCACCTATTTATTTAAACCAAATTCAGGTCCTGGAGACTCGCGCAATTATGGAATGAAAAAGGCTACAGGTGATTATTTTATCATATTAGATAGTGACTGTATTTTGCCACCAGAATACCTTAATGAGGTGGACAACTATTTGAGTGATGACTATGTAGAATGTTATGGAGGTCCTGATGCTGCGCATGAAAGTTTTAGCGATTTGCAAAAGGCCATCAACTATTCTATGACTTCATTTTTTACAACAGGCGGAATAAGAGGCGGCAATGAAAATTTAGGTAGGTTTCAACCGCGTAGTTTTAATATGGGGTTAAGCAGGAAAGCCTTTGAACAAACTGGTGGTTTTAGAAAAATTCATCCAGGTGAAGATCCTGATCTAACTTTAAGATTATGGCAACTTAATCTCAGCACAGCTTTAATAACAAAAGCACATGTATATCATGAGAGAAGAATTTCATGGGCTTTATTTTATAAGCAAGTGAACAAGTTTGGAAAAGTAAGAGTAATTTTAAATAAATGGCATCCTGATTCTACAAAGCTAACGTATTGGTTTCCTGCTGTGTTTATTTTTAGTTTACTGGCTTCTTTGATTTTTTTGTTAATTGGGATATTCTGGCCTGTATTATTTTTTGCAGTATATTTTTTGATCATAATTATAGATTCTACGATAAAGAATGGTATCAAAATAGGTTTCAAGTCGATATTTGCTACGCTAATTCAATTTTATGGATACGGTATAGGTTTTTTGAAAGCGTGGATTAAAATTGTTATATTAAAGACTCCTGAGCGTAAGGCTTTCCCTAAATTATTTTTTAAATAATGTTATGAGGTATAAAAAAATATTGAGTTTTTTATTAGTAGTGGCGGTGGTAGCTAGCTTATGGTTTATTTCAAAATATAAAGATGATTATCGAGAAGAAGTCGTTTTTAATATCAGTTTCACAAACATTCCTAATTCTATCATTTTACTTGAAAATTCTAAGGAAGTTAATATTCCTGTCGAAATAAAAGCAAGCGGATTTACTTTAATTTGGGAGAAGATATTTGATCATAGTATAGAATTAGATTTTAATCAGAATACTTATATACGCAACGATTCTCTGTTTTTTAGCTCTACTAAAAGCATCAAAAACATTAGAAAATTAAAATCGCGTACTTATGAGCTTTTAGATATTGATGATCAAGAAATTGCTTTGGAATATAAAAAGTATGTAACGAAGAAAGTACCGATTATTAATCAAATTAAAACAGAGTACAGTAACAACTATTATCCTTTGGTGCAACCATTTTTTCAGACAGATAGTGTCGTCATAACTGGAAATGATAATAAAGTCAATGAATTAGATGAATTTAAAGTTTCTGTAGATTCTAAGATTGTAGTTCATGATACTCTTACCACTATATCAGTTGATCTCAAGGATATTGATCCAGAGTTAAATTTTAATCCTCAAGAGTTAGTATTGACAATAAAAGCAACTCAAGTTACAGAAGGTAAATTTGACATACAGATAGAGTTAGTGAACAATAAAAACGATTATGATGTCAAAATTATCCCAGATACGGTACAATTAATATTCTCATCACCAGTATCAGAATTTGAAGGCATAGACATAAACGATTTTGATATTTATCTTGATTACGATAAGGTTGATGATTTAAATATTTCTATCATTCCAGAAGTAAAAATTAAGAATGATAATATCATCTCTTACCGAATATCACCATCTCAGGTCCAAGTGCTAACTATAAAGTAAATGAAAGTAATAGGTTTAACTGGCGGAATAGGAAGCGGCAAGTCTACAGTTGCCAAAATGTTTGAGCGACTTGGTGTCCCTATTTTTATTGCAGATGATGTTTCAAAAAAGCTGCTACAGTCAGATAAAGATGTTATTACGGCTGTAAAAAAACTTTTAGGTGACTCATCTTATATAATTGATTCTAAAGGAGTCGTTATTCCTGATAGGAAATTTATTGCGTCTAAAGTTTTTAGTGATAAATCATTACTTAAGAGTCTCAACGCTATTCTACATCCTGCTGTAAGATCCTATTTTAAAAATTGGTTAAAAACTCAGAAAACATCTTATATCATTTATGAAGCTGCGATTTTATTTGAAAGTGGTGGTCATCAATCCTGCGATCATGTTATTTTAGTTAGCACAGAAATTGAGGAAAGAATTCGCAGGGTGATGGAAAGAGATCAGGTTTCTAGGAAAGAAGTAGAAGCTCGATTAAATAATCAATGGACCGATATTGAAAGACTTAATTTATCAGATTTTGTAATTATTAATAATAATTTGATCAAAACAGAGTCTTATGTATCGATAATGCACGATGTTCTGTTAAATTTATAAATAGTTTTAAAATATTCACTAAGTTAATATATGGTTAAAGGCTTTTTAACACTTTTTCAATATGTTAAATTTGTAATGTGCAAAAGCGAGTTTTATATTTCCTAATCGGTTTAATGAGTGTTTCCCTTGCTGGGATTGTGATGGTTCAAATATATTGGATCATTAATAGTGTTAGCGATAAGGAAGAACAATTTTCTTTTGCTGTTAGACAGACATTGGCCTCAGTTTCTTCAGAATTAGAGGACCGCGAAGTTGAAAAATTTTATGATGTTTTAGATCAAATACGAGACAGTCTTGGAGTACAACCTAATCCTAGAACTATCAGTGAATTAATGTTGATTCAGCGCAATCAAAATTTTGATGAGACCTCTAAATATAGTACCAGTCTTCTGAACGAAAATTTTAAGCTCAATCCTCAACTTCTTGATTTAGATATAGACAGTGTTACCTTCAATAAGTTACTTAATAAAAAAAGTACGCTTCCTAATAGAAACACCTCAACAAGAAAGAATAAAACTATTTCTGAGTTATCTCAATTAGATCAATACGCACGTAAGGTAGATAAGGAACTTATTAGTAATTACAATTCACTTTTACCCATTTCACAGCGTATCTCAAAAGAGGAGCTAAGAGAAATTTTAAAAGAAGAATTAGAGAACAGATCCATAGAAGCAGATTTTGAATTTGCCGTATATCAGGATAGTTTTGCAACTAATATCAAATCAGACTATTTTGATTTTTTAACTGATGCTACTTGGTCAGCACCTATATATAGGTTCAATAATCTACAAACAGAGCCTTATATATTGTATCTCAATATGCCTGATAGAAAAAAGTACATCCTGTCATCAGTTGCAGGAATGGCGCTTTTATCACTTGTTTTTACTACCGTGATAGTGGTAGCTTATTCTAATGCGATTAAACAGATTTTTAAACAACGTCAAATTTCACAGATAAAGACAGATTTTATTAATAATATGACTCATGAGTTCAAAACTCCTATAGCAACTATAAACCTTGCTTTGGATTCACTGAGGCATCCTAAGATTTCGGCAGATCCTGAAAAAGTAAAAACTTATCATAGAATGATAAGGGAAGAAAATAAACGCATGCACAGTCAAGTAGAAAACGTGTTGAGGATCTCAAAATTAGAAAAGAATGATCTCGACATTGAGAAAGAGCGCTTAGACATGAATGAGGTAGTAGAAGATAGTATCTCACACATTCAATTGATTCTTGAAGAAAAAGGTGGAGTTGTAAAAACTCATTTAGGAGCTTTAAGAACAGAAGTGCTGGCAAATGAAAGTCATATAACAAATGTGATAGTAAACGTTTTAGAAAATGCTATTAAGTATACAGAAGGCGCACCTGTCATTGACGTTTTTACTGAAAACATTAAAAATAAATTGGTCATTAAAATTCGTGATCAAGGAATAGGAATGAGCAAGCAAGCGCAACGCAAAGTTTTTCAGAAATTTTTTAGAGAACATACAGGAGATATTCATAACGTAAAAGGTCATGGACTAGGTCTTGCTTATGCAAAAAGAATATTAGACGACTGCGATGGAGAAATTCACGTAGAAAGTGTTAAAGGAAAAGGTAGTACCTTTAGTATCCATCTACCAATAATAACTTAAATTTAAATTAATAACTTATGGAAACCGAAAACAAAAAAATACTTTTAGTAGAAGATGATCCAAATTTTGGAACCGTTTTGAAAGATTACCTTTTAATGAATGACTTTGATGTTGTTCATGCAAAAAACGGAATGGAAGGATTTGAAAAATTTAAAAAAGACAATTATGATCTTTGTATTCTAGATGTTATGATGCCATACAAAGATGGTTTCACTCTAGCTAAGGAGATTAGAGAGAAAAACGAAGAAGTGCCTATCATTTTCTT
Organism: Nonlabens dokdonensis DSW-6; assembly: GCF_000332115.1. NCBI lineage: Bacteria > Pseudomonadati > Bacteroidota > Flavobacteriia > Flavobacteriales > Flavobacteriaceae > Nonlabens > Nonlabens dokdonensis. Next base: position 3,870,461 of record NC_020156.1, on the reverse strand, counting down.
AACTGCAAAAGCAATGAAAGAAGATGTGCTAAGAGGTTACAAAGTAGGAGCAGACGACTACTTAAATAAGCCGTTTGATAGTGAAGTTCTTCTTATGAAGATTAAAGCTATCATGCAGCGTAAAGGGCAAGACAGTCTTGCAGATTCTAAGGAATTTGAATTCCAGATAGGTAATTTTCACCTTAATTCTAAATTAAGATTTTTATCGTTAAATGATAAAGAACCTGTAAAACTTTCTCCCAAGGAAAATGAATTACTACGTTTACTAGCGTTACACCTTAATGATTTAATGCCACGTGAACTAGCGCTTACTAAGATTTGGCGAGATGATAACTATTTCACCTCAAGATCTATGGATGTCTACATCGCAAAACTGCGTAAATACTTGAAAGAAGATGATAACGTGGAGATTGTTAACATACACGGAGAAGGATTCCGTTTATTAGTTAAAGATCAGGTAGATTATTAAATAATATCAATCCATAAGTTTTTTACTAACTCGCTGTACGATTTCAGTATGGCGAGTTTTGTAGTGAAACCATTTTACAGATTCATCTTTGCGATACCAGGTTAACTGTCTTTTTGCAAAGCGTCTCGTATTCCTTTTTATGAGCCTAACGGCTTCGTCATAATCATAGGAATTTTCAAAATAATCAAAGAATTCTTTGTAACCTACTGTTTGTAATGCATTCAGGTTTTTATGAGGAAAAAGCTCTCGTGCTTCTTGCTCTAAACCACGATCAATCATGATGTCCACACGTTTATTGATTCGCTCATACAATTCTTCGCGTTCAGCAGTAAGTCCTATTTTAACGATATTGAAGTTTCTTTTTTGAGCTTTGCCAGTTCTCAATTCATTCATTTTTTTACCACTTACGCGAAAAATGCCTATCGCTCTAATTAAACGATGAGAATTATGAATGTCTACCGTTTCAAAATATTCTGCATCGTTTTTTTGTACCTCTTCCTGTAACCAAGAAATACCTTTATTTTCAAACTCTGCTTTAATTTCTTGCTGTATTTCATGAGGAACGTCTGGAAGATCGTCCAGTCCATAAGTCACTGCTTTCTCATACAAAGCACTTCCACCTACCATCACAACAACGTCATTCTGTGTAAAAAGTTTAGGTAATAGTTGTATGACATCTCTTTCAAAATCGCCTACGGAGTAATCATCAAAAATGCTTCTATCTTGAATAAAATAGTGTGTTGCGGCATCAAGTTCTTCTTTTTCAGGAACCGCTGTTCCTATGGTCATTTCCTTATAAAATTGTCTAGAATCTGACGATATGATGGCTGTGTTGTAAGCTTTCGCGAAAGCGATACTAAGAGCCGTCTTACCTATAGCGGTAGGTCCTACGATGCAAAGTAAAGTTTTGTTAGTCATCTAGAGAGGTTCCACAATTGTGACAAAATAAAGCTCCATCTTGATGTTTACGTGAAAGGCAGTTTTGACAAACTTGTGTATTTACATGCCTATAATCAGGATAATCTTGTGGATTTACTTCTTTTTCTTCTTCCTTACTAGATTTGGAATACTCAGCACTTACAATTCCAGTAGGTACTGCAATGATTCCATAACCCATAATCATAATCACAGCTGCAAGAAACTGACCAAAAGGAGTCTCTGGAGCAATATCACCAAAACCAACGGTGGTTAAGGTTACAATACACCAGTATATCGACTTGGGAATACTATCAAAGCCATGTTCTGGGCCTTCTATTAAATACATAAGGGTTCCAAAAATTATAGAAACAACCATTACTGCAAATAGAAAAACTGCGATTTTAGGGCCGCTTGATCTGATTGCTTTACTGAGCTTATCAGCTTCACCTATATATCTTGTGATCTTTAAAATTCTAAAAATTCTTAGAAGCCTAAGGGATCGTACTGCTAATAGTGCATTTAAGCCACCAAAGAAAAATGTAAGGTACAGTGGTATAGTTGAGATAAAATCAATAATACCAAAAAAGCTAAAAATATATTTAAAAGGTTTATTAATAGAAATAATCCTTAGTACATATTCAATTGTGAAGAAAACAGTTATTACCCATTCTGCAATAATGAACTCATCCTTATAGTTTCTTCCTAATTCGGGAACACTTTCTAGCATTACCAGAATTAAGCTTATTATAATGACAATCAGTAAAGTAACATCAAATATTTTACCAGCTGGCGTGTCTGCCTCATAAATTACTTCATGAATTTTACGTCTCCACTGGCTTGATATATGCTTATCATCTTTACCCATCTATTAAAATCCGTGTTTAGGAAATTTAGAAGGATTGGTTTCATGCATGATGTGGTATACTTTATCAAATATATCATCTACACTTGGTTTTGAAAAGTAATCTCCATCTGTTCCATAAGCTGGTCGGTGTGGCTGCGCAGCTAGACATTGTGGTTTGCTATCTAGGTATCTCCACGCATTTTGCTCATCTAGTATTTTTTGTAAAATGTAAGCACTAGCTCCACCAGGCACATCTTCATCAATAACGAGTAGCCTATTAGTTTTTTTGACACTTTCTACTATTTTATGATCTAGATCAAATGGAAGTAGAGATTGCACATCGATAATCTCAACATCTATACCAGCTCTATCAAGCTCTACAGCAGCTTCATTTACTAGTCGTAGTGTTGAGCCGTATGACACTAAAGTGATATCTTTTCCTTCTTTAAGAGTTTCTATTTTTCCTATAGGAGTTCTAAATTCTCCTAGATTAGAAGGTAATTTTTCTTTTAGACGGTAACCATTTAGGCACTCTACTATAAGTGCAGGTTCATCGCTTGCGAGAAGTGTGTTATAAAAACCAGCAGCCTGCGTCATGTTTCTAGGTACTAAAACATGAATTCCTCTCACTAGATTGATGATTCCACCCATTTGTGAGCCACTATGCCATATTCCCTCTAGTCGATGACCTCTAGTTCTAATTATAACCGGAGCTTTTTGCTTACCAGCTGTACGATATTGTACGGTAGCTAGATCATCACTCATTAATTGTAAACAATACAATAAATAATCAAGATATTGAATCTCAGCAATAGGGCGCAAACCTCTCATGGCAAGTCCTATGCCTTGACCTAAAATGGTTGCTTCTCGTATACCAGTATCGGCAACTCTTAATTCACCATATTTCTCTTGCATTCCTTCTAGGCCTTGATTTACATCACCTATTCTACCAGCATCTTCTCCGAAAACTAATACCTCTGGATGTGCTTCAAAAAGTGCATCAAAGTTATCTCTCATTACCAGTCTCGCATCTACATCTTCACTGTCCTCATTATATTGAGGAGCGACAGCGGCAATTTTAGTAGCGGCTTGTTGAGAATCACTGTGTAATTGACCACTATATTTTTCTTGGTTTTTCTCTTTATAGTTGTTTAACCAATTATTTAAATCTTGAATTGCATTATGATTCTCTTGAAGCGTATATCTCAAAGTTTTTCTTACCGCTTCTAAAGTGTCTTTACGGTAAAGTTCTTTTTGCTCTTTTAAATTAGCGGCTAGCGGCTTTATAAATACACCATTATCAGAAATAGCTGCAACAGCTTCAATTAATTTAACTGCTTCATCACGTTCCTCGAGGATAGGATTCAAATAAGCATTCCATGCTGCTTTCTTTCCTTCTCTAACCTCTTTTTTAATAGATTTCTCGAGATCAGTAAGCTCTTCTTCAGTAGCAAAATTATTCTCAATAAGCCATTTTCTGAACTGTACATTACAATCGTATTCTCTTTCCCAGTTTAAACGATCCTCATCTTTGTATCGCTCGTGAGAACCACTTGTACTATGACCTTGTGGTTGAGTCAGTTCTTCTACATGAATCATTACTGGAACATGTTGTTCTCTAGAAATTTTACTAGCTTTTTCATAGGTTTCCATAAGAGAAACATAATCCCAACCTTTAACGGTCATTATTTCAAAGCCATCATGCTCATCATCTCTTTGAAAACCAGCTTGAATTTTGCTTATACTTTCTTTTGTAGTTTGATGCTTTGCGTGGACAGATATCCCGTAATCATCGTCCCAAACACTTATAACCATAGGAACTTGTAATACTCCAGCAGCATTGAAAGTTTCCCAAAAATGTCCTTCACTAGTACTAGCATTACCTATCGTTCCCCATGCGACTTCATTCCCTTTATTAGAGAATCCATTATCATCTTTGATAAGATCGTTAAGTCTATAAACCTTAGAAGCTTGTGCAAGACCTAAAAGTCTAGGCATTTGACCAGCGGTAGGAGAGATGTCAGCACTAGAATTCTTTTGATCTATTAATCGTTTCCAACTTCCATCTTCATTTAAACTATGTGTAGCAAAGTGTCCACCCATCTGGCGACCTGCACTCATAGGCTCGTCATTAATATCAGTATTTGCATAAAGACCTGCAAAAAACTGCTGAATATTAAGCTCGCCAATAGCCATCATAAAAGTTTGATCGCGATAGTAACCACTTCTAAAATCTCCATTTTCAAAAGAACGAGCCCACGCTAATTGTGGCAACTCTTTTCCATCTCCAAAGATTCCAAACTTCGCCTTTCCAGTAAGTACTTCACGACGTCCTAATAAACTACATTCTCTACTGGTAACAGCAAGTTTGTAATCTTTAATAAGTTCTTCTTTGAAATCTTCTTTTGCTAGTTGTTGTGGTTCTTTCACTGTGTTTTGCATTGTTTTTGGGTCTTATCGCAAAGGTACGTTTTTAACCTTCTAATTACAATTACAAAACTAGTACCATCGACGACTAAATAGTTTTACAAAAGTGTTAATGTCTAGTGTAACTATAAAACGTATTTTCTCATCGTAATTTTGTTGCGCAATTTCCCAACCATTATTACTATAAACAGGAAAATAAAGTTCAAAAAAGTCTTGAAGTAAGTTTAACCTGATTCCTGAATCATATACAAATTTTGCATCACGCCCTTTATTTTTTACAAAACCAGCATCACCATAAACATGTATGTAGTTCCATAAACTATACGATCCATTAACCGTGGTAATCCATTGATTTGCAAACGCAGGTTCTAATTGCGATTTAAAGCCACCTTCTGCTACGATCAATTGCTGCGAAAAAAGACCGCTATCTTCTGACCTACCGTAATAGTTGTAATCAAATAAATAATCTGTAGGGCGGTCTAGTGCAAAAGAAAAGAAATTGCCACTAGATTGAGAGTTATTAGTAAGAAATGCTCCACCGAAAAATCTAAATTCTAATTGTCTGTTATTTCTATAAAGCCTTCTCCAGTTAAATCTGTAGGTTGCTTTGGTAAATTGACTCGATATTTCTGTGCCGATGTTGTAGTTAAACACACGCCTCAAATTATTGTCAGATTGTGCAAAGTTGATTGCAAAAACATTATAATCTGGCTCATCTACTGGGCTTAAAGGATTACGATCGCGGTCTACATAAATATTTCTAAAACTTAGGCTTTGTTGTTTATTACTTCTTAAATCTTCAGGACGGTATCTAAATTGTAACCAAGCGCTTCCTCTACGGAACATTAGATCATCAGCATAAGAAAAGGTGTTAGCACTTATACCATAACGCACAGAAAATAATCGCTCTTCTCGATCTTGAATAGGATGATCGTAACTCATACTTATGGAGCCGACTAATTTATTAGAATTAGTTCCATATCCTGGTTTGATACTGTATCGTAATGGCTTAGGAAGTAAGTTACCATTATAAAACCTTGTTCCTAAAGTTAGACCATCGTAGATATTAAACTCAACGTCTGGCATTAGAAAAACTTGAGATCTTTCCGGATCTTCTATATCCTTAAACAGTCTAAATTCTAATGGCCTATTGAGAGAAGGGAAGCCTTTAAGCGTCTTGTAATTATCTCTAGGATTGAACTCGCTTATGAGTTCTTCGTGATTAATGGCTATTCTGGTAGCACGCTTTCGCGAAAGCGAGATCATACTATCACTCTTGATTCCTTCTATCCATTTCTTTGTAACAATACTGTCTTCTTCTAGCAAGTAAACAGGTACTGGAATTTGAAGGTGGGATTTGTTCTTTACTTCAAACGAAACAGAATCGTCAGTCTTTTTTACTTTTCTTATAGTCCAGTCGAGGCGTTTATGAGTTGTGATATAGTCTTCAAAAAACCAATCTATATTTTTTGAAGAGTTATTAGATAGAATTTGTTGCAAGTCTTCAGCACTTGTAAATTGAAGATGATTTGCAACGTAAAACTCTTGAATGGATTTTTCAAGGCTTTTATCTCCCAAAAAGTCATCTAGAAAACGCCAGCCTATTGCTGCTTTAAAAGGAATACCGATTTGCTGATTGTATTTTACTAACTGGTCTGCAGGAGTGTTAATTGCTTCATCAAGATTCTGTCTAGCGCTGTTAAGGTAGAGTAGGGAATAACTATCGTTAAACTTGAGATTTGCCGCATTAAATCCACGAATACCCCAAATGTTGCTCAATTTCCCACCTATTTTAAGATCAGGATAGTAGGTTTTTTGATACTCCATCATCAAATAGGTAATCAATGATTTTTCTATCCAAGCTTCTTCTCTAGGGTTTACATGAATCCCACTTTCTACCCATTTACGAGCAAGAGCTTTGAGCATTTTAATTTCATACGTAAATCCAGCAGGAAATGGATTGATAAAACTAGGTAAAGAGCTTAATCCATAAACTGGATTTTCACGATAATAACGGTCTGAAACAAATAAGTCATCATAAGGATAACCGCCTAACCTGTTCTGAAGAAAGCTAGCAATACGGTCGTTAAAGACCACTTTTATTTCTAGCGGTACACTTTTATCTTCAATGTCTGTGACGATATTTATGCCTGGGACGCTATAGGTTTTAAAAACATCTACATCGTTTAAAATATGTAGGACAGCTTCATAATAATTAGTACCTGTAAATAGATAACTATTACCGTTGTATTGAGGTGCTTCTATTTTTCTAGTAAGATTACTAACGGCACGATGTGATTTTGGCAAGTGTAATGAGACGGAAAAATTCATAGGAGCGCCATGAAAATCATCAAGATCTTTATGAGAATAATACTCCCATTTGCCATTGATGAATGGTGCTGGATGTAGGTACCAGTATTTGAGATTGTATTCTCCTTTGCTGTTTTTACCATATTCAGTAAAGTTATCTTCTGGTATTTTGATAGTGTAATTAAATTGTACTGTTCGATTTTCGCCAGCTAATAACGGCTCCTCAAAAATAAGTTTTATGATATCTTGTTGCGATGAAAGACGTTCTAAGAAGTACTTGTTATTTAAACTGTCAGATTGTTTAAGAATAGTGCGTCCTCGCTCTTCTAGATTTGAAAATTGAAACTTATTTTTAAAATCTTCAGCAAATCTAACAGCAAGAGGTGTTTGCTTTGAAGAAAAAGCGTTTGCCCAATCTAAAAGAATAATGTGATCCCATGTAGAGTCACTCTCATTGTTTATTTCAAGAGTTTGATTAATTTCTAGCCGGTCTTTCTCGCTATTTAACGTGGCTATTATACTAGTAGTATGCTGCGCATGTAGGCAACAGGTAAACAAAAGCAAAATAAGTACTAACTTCTTAATCATATTAAAAAATGGGTTTGCCTTTGGTCAGTAAGCTAGATACTTTTTATGGCGCTTTGTATAATAACTAAACTAGGTCACGCTTTAGTATCGATAGCATAACAATATAAACGAACTAAAAGTATAAACGGTTTTAAAAATTAGGGCTCAAGCTGTATTTAGCATAGAACTCATTAATGATGTTTACAGCTTCATCACTAGTGTCTACAACATGTAAAAGATCTATATCCTCTGGTGAGATCGTAAAAAACTTCTTATCAAGCGTATTTTTAACCCAATCTAAAAGTCCACTCCAGAAATCAGTTCCGACTAGGATTATAGGGAACTTACCGATTTTATTGGTTTGGATAAGAGTAATGGCTTCAAATAATTCATCTAATGTACCGAATCCACCAGGCATTACTACAAAACCTTGTGAATACTTTACAAACATAACTTTACGAGCAAAGAAGTAGTCAAAGTCTAGGCTCTTATCGCTGTCAATATAGGGATTGTCATGTTGTTCAAATGGTAAGGTAATATTTAGTCCCACAGAGGTTCCTCCAGCGAGATGTGCTCCTTTATTTCCGGCTTCCATAATACCAGGTCCACCGCCAGTAATGACTCCATAGCCGTTTTCTACTATTTTACCAGCTATTTCTGTAGCTAGTTTATAATATTCGTTCTCTGGCTTTAAACGTGCACTTCCAAAGATAGAAACACATGGTCCTATGCGGCTCATGCGTTCAAATCCCATTACAAATTCAGATAATATTTTAAAGGTAGCCCAGCTATCATTTGTTTTCTTTTCATTCCATCCTTTTTCTCTAGCTTCTTTTCTCATATTTCTATTACTATTCTAAATTTTAGGTACTTTTTATTCGTTCTTTATCAAGCTTACAAACATAACTACAATGTTGCAAGAATCGTAGAATTTATAAATAAATTTGCTGCTAGAAATGTGATTAGAATTACTAAATCAGGTCATTAAATTTTAATACCTTCCACATCGTTAGAACCTAACCTTATGAGTGTTTTAGATAAATATTTACCCAAACTAGCCGTAACACCATTAACTGCATTAATTGAACAAAACAATATTCATTTAAAAATAGTTAATGAAAGAAAAACTAGACATGGGGATTATCGCAAAAATCAGGATGGGTCTCATGTGATTACGATCAATGCAAATTTGAACAAGTATCGATTTACAATTACATTAGTTCATGAAATAGCCCATTTAATAGCATTTCAAAAATATGGAAGATCAATTAAACCTCATGGGGTAGAGTGGAAGTATACTTTCCAACAGCTTATGCTTCCCTTTTTAAGACCAGAGATTTTTCCATCAGATTTATTGCCAGTGCTCGCTCGACATTTTAGAAATCCTAAAGCAAGCAGTGATACTGATGCAATGATGAGTATAGCGTTAAAAAGTTATGACCCAGAAACCCATAAAAGCTATATCTTTGAATTGCATGAAGGCGCTATTTTTTTACATTCTAATGGTAAAAAATATCAAAAAGGAAGTAAATTACGTAAACGCTATAATTGTGTAGAAATAGAGTCTGGAAAGATTTATTTGTTCCAGCCTAACGCACAAGTCGTACTTGTGAAAAACTAGAATTAGTTTTTTAACGATTAGATCAATTTAAAGAGTAAACGTAGGATTAAGAAAACAAGAATATGAGTAGTAACAATTATGCAGTTATTATGGCCGGTGGCGTAGGTTCCAGATTTTGGCCTGTGAGTAAACAATCTTTCCCAAAGCAGTTTCATGATATGCTAGGCTTAGGAAGGTCTTTATTACAAATGACCTATGACAGGTTGAAGAAACAAATTCCGTCTTCTCAAATACTGGTTCTTACTAATGCTGACTATGTAGATCTAGTAAAGGAACAATTACCTGATATTACATTTGATAATATAGTTGCAGAGCCCTCCATGCGCAATACTGCGCCATGTATTTTATTGGCCGCTCTAAAAATTCAAAAAATGAATCCTTCTGCAAACATGATCGTTGCACCTAGCGACCATTATATAGAAGATGAAGATGTCTTTAATGAAGACCTCACTACCGCATTTGAATTTTGTGGTAAAAATGAGCAAGCATTACTCACATTAGGAATTCAGCCTTCATCTCCTAATACTGGTTTTGGTTACATAGAATATAATAAGGAAGAGAACCAACTTAAAAAAGTATCTCAATTTAGAGAAAAACCAGATCTAGAAACTGCCAAAAGCTTCATCGCAGCAGGTAATTTTTTATGGAATGCAGGTATTTTTATTTGGAATGTGGCTGGTGTAGTTTCAGCTTTCGCGAAAGCGCAACCTCAATTATCATCCCTTTTTAAAGATGGGTTGTCTGTTTTCAATACCGATGCTGAAGATAAATGGCTGGAGAATAATTACCCAAATGCAGAAAATATTTCAGTCGATTATGCTATTATGGAGAAAAGTGATGCTGTTTATGTTTTACCAGCTCGATTTTCATGGAATGATTTAGGTACATGGGGTTCATTGTACGATAAATTAGATAAAAATGAGAATGCAAATGCAGTAGTAAATGCTGATCTCATGGCCATGAATTCTAGTGGGAATATGATACGCACAGCTGCCGGAAAAAAAGTTATAGTACAAGGCCTTGAAGATTATATTATTGTAGATCAAGATGATGTGTTAATGATAATTCCTTTATCAGCTGAGCAGGAAATTAAAGAAATACGTAGTAAGGCGATGGCTTCATACGGTAACAACATAGGATAATGGATACGCAACAATCTAATAATGATCCATCTTCAGATAATAATCTAGATGTAAATCAACAACGTATTTCTGGTATTTGGGAAAACACCATGGCGTTTCTTCATGATTTACTAGATATACGTCAAGATTCTGATAGAGATGAAACTATAGAAGCTGTTAGAAAAGACATTTCTTTTCAAGGGCATAATGCGTGGATTCTAATATTCTCCATTTTTGTAGCATCAATAGGATTGAATGCAGACTCCACTGCTGTGGTGATAGGAGCCATGTTAATATCTCCTCTTATGGGTCCTATAGTTGGAATGGGATTGGGAACAGCTATTAATGATGATACAATGTTACGTCGCTCGTTGATCAACCTAGGAGTTATGGTGGGATTGTCACTTTTAACAGCCTCTTTATATTTTTTGATAACACCAATAAAAGAAATAACGAGCGAACTCGCAGCAAGAACGTATCCTACAATTTTAGATGTTTTGATCGCAATTTTTGGTGGTCTAGCCCTTATAGTAGCTAAAGCAAAAAAAGGAACTATCTCTAACGCTATTGCAGGTGTTGCCATTGCTACTGCATTAATGCCACCATTGTGTACCGCTGGTTATGGAATTGCTATATGGAAGTTGTCCGTATTCGGAGGTGCGATGTATTTGTTTTGTATTAATGCGGTTTTCATAGCATTGGCCACTTTTGTAGTATGCAAGCTTCTTAAGTTCCCTATGGTAAAATATGCTAATCAAGCAAAGCGTAAACGTGTTTCAAGATGGGCAACAGCTATAGGTGTGTTTGTATTATTGCCGTCTGTTTATTTGTTTTACCAATTATATTCTTCTCAGGTTAAGGCAATTGCTGTGGATGAATTTTTTAAAAACACCATTGATTATGTAGGTATGCGACCTACGAAGGAATGGAATAAAGAAACTAATAAGCTAGATATAGTTATGTTGGGAGAAATTGTACCACAGCCTACACTTGATGCATGGGAAAATAAGTTTAAGAAGATTGAGGAGTTAGAAGGAAGTGAAATTGAATTTTTTCAAGGTTCTAAAATGCCAACAGATAATAATGATGGAGTAGAACTAGTACAGGAAGAATTAATAGGACAAATGAAGCAAATTCAAAATAAAGATGTGCGTATTGCTGCGTTAGAAAATGAATTGCGCAGATTGAGCCAGCAGAGCAAAGATTTTGAAATCATAAGCAAAGAAGTCCGATTGAATTATCCAGAAATAGCAAGCATGAGCTATGCAGAGTCTGTAAACAAAGACTTTATCTCCCAAAGCACAGATACTATTTCAGTTTATAATATCGTCTTTAATGATACTACGTTAGAAACCAATAGGAGACTAGATATCAAACAGCGTCTAGCAAACTGGTTGCAGTATCGACTAAAGTCTTACAATGTTAAAGTCAATGAGATTGAAAGAAGCGTAAGTGGTACTTCTCAAGATTCCTTATTTAATACTAATTCAAAATAGCATAGTAAAAAACCTTTAATCTTCTTTAGGTTTTGGACTGTATAGGATTACAATTTGGATGATTATCGCAATAATTACAACGATCCATATTTCTAATTGAGTCAGTAAGTCAACAGATTCCATTGCTTTTTTACCAACTTGCATTTGCCTCTTACCTTCGGTGATTTGAATATCTGCAAGTTGATGCAGGTTGTAATCTATTTTATCTATTTGACTACTCAATCGAGTAGATCCCTGAAGGTTTTCTGCATTTGTAGAGTAAGCAGTTTCCAATGCAAATAGTGAAGCGATTTCTTTTTCAAAATCATCAAAAACACGTTTTTCTTCTCTCGTAAGCTTCGTCTTAGAAAACCCATCAACTAAGTTTGAAATTTTTTCTTGCGAAGCAGTTTGTTGAGTTATATATAAAGAGTCATTTCCTTGAGCGAGTAAAAGCTCTTTTTGATGAATTTCTAATTGAATGTCAAATAAATAATCTTTAGCAATTAATCGATCTTCATAAATGGAAGCAACGGAGTCTTGTATGCGCTGGTAGTTGTTTCTATCTATAAAATTAGTTGCGACTATCAAAGCAACTACTAATAATAAACCTATGGACCACTTAATTTTATGATTAATCATATGAATAAAATTTAGTAATAAAGATAAACACTGGATGCTAGATTCAGATTCAGTTAATTTAAAATTAACAATTTATTAGAGTTCAAAAATTAGCCAATAAAAAACTGGTTCATTTGAAAAATGAACCAGTTGATTTTATAAAATATGAACTACAAATAAGTGGTTCAATGATTATTTACCAAATTCTTTTTTATAGTCCTCAATCGCTTGATTCACTATTGTAAGAGCTTTATCACGACCTTGAAATTCTTCAACTTCTACGGTCTTATTTTCTAATTTTTTATAGTCTTGAAAGAAATTACGCATTTCCTTTTTCCAGTATTCTGGGAGCTCGCTCACATCGTTAAAGTGCGCTACAGACATATCATTTGCAGCTACAGCGATGATTTTATCGTCCATTTCACCACCATCTAGCATTTGCATTACACCTATAACTTTAGCTTCTACCAGGCACATCGGAACAATCTCAATTTGTGAAAGAACAAGTATATCTAGTGGATCTTGATCATCACAATATGTTTGAGGAATAAAACCATAATTTGTGGGGTAATACATAGAAGAATAGATAACTCTATCTAGAATAAGCATTCCAGATTCTTTATCTAATTCATATTTTGCTCTCGTATTTTTAGGGATTTCAATTATTCCAGTTACATGACCTGGAGCATCTGCTCCATAACTTACATCGTGCCAAGCATGTTTATTCATCTTCGTTGTTTTTTACGCGGCTGCAAAAATAACTTCTATTCCGCTTTCGCGAAAGCGAAACAGCATTAACTTATGGTAAAGAATCCATCTCCACTCTCAAAAGAGCTCTTTATAAACACAAACCAATGTTAAATGTGCAAATAAGGACTGTGATCAAGCTTTTGTAAATTATTTTTAAATCATGGCACAAGAAAGATTAGGTTTTAAGTTTGAATTTTATAATCCAGAAGAAAAAGATCCTTTTGATAAACTCTTTGAAATTTTTAAAGAGATTATAACACATACGTCTGGTGATTTTGACGAAGCAATTAATTGGTTGCGAGAACTAGATAAAGAATATAAACTGACCACTCCCGAATATACTATAGACGACTTTATCGAGGATTTAAAAGCTCGAGGTTATATAAGAGAAGAGTTTGATCCTAATGATGAGAATCAAGAAGGTGACGAAGGTGATGGAGATAGACCTGGACGATTTTCTATTACTGCCAAAACGGAGCAATTACTTCGTAAACATGCACTAGACCAGATTTTTGGGAACATGCGCAAAGGTGCTAGCGGTAATCATAAAACAGGTAATCTAGGACAAGGAGATGAGCATAGCGGTGATTACCGTCCATATAGATTTGGTGATGGCTTAGACCGTATCTCAATGACAGAGAGTTTTCGCAACGCTCAAATCAATCATGGAATGGGTAATTTTAACCTGACGGAAGATGATCTTGTTGTAGAAGATTCTCAATTTAAAGCTCAAATGAGCACCGTTTTAATGATTGATATCTCGCACTCGATGATACTTTATGGAGAAGATAGAATCACACCAGCAAAGAAAGTAGCAATGGCGCTAGCAGAGTTAATTACAACTCGATATCCTAAAGATACTTTAGATATTATTGTTTTTGGTAATGATTCTTGGCCCATTAAAATCGCTGACCTTCCTTACCTCAAAGTAGGTCCTTATCATACAAATACAGTCGCTGGATTGCAACTAGCAATGGACATCTTAAGAAGAAAACGTAATACCAATAAGCAAATCTTTATGATTACCGACGGTAAGCCTAGCTGCTTGCGTTTAAAAGATGGGACGTATTATAAAAATTCAAATGGTCTCGATGAATACATCGTAGATAAATGTTATACCATGGCTACTCAAGCCAGAAGGTTACACATTCCTATTACAACTTTTATGATCGCAAACGATCCCTATTTACAGCGTTTTGTAGATAATTTTACCGAAGCAAATCAAGGAAAGGCATTTTTTACAGGACTTCAGGGATTAGGCGAAATGATTTTTACCGATTACGAAGCAAATAGAAAAAAGAGATTGAAATAATTAGTTGATATAAGTTAATTCATTGATTTGATTGCCGCTTCATCAGTTCAAAAGCAGTTCCAATATCTATTAAAATAAAAAACTAATAAACAAAAGCATTTTTATATATTTGACATCTATACCAAAAACATAAAAATGAAAACTATTTATTTTTCCTTAGTTGCTTTATTTCTAGCAAGCTTTACTGTAACAGCTCAAGACTTTTCCTATGGGGTTATAGGTGGAGTTAACTTTTCAAAAATTGATAATCTTGGTGGTGACGGTTTTGGAGACTCCAGACTCGGTTTTCATCTTGGAGGAGTTGCTGAGTTACCGTTTGCAGAGAAATGGTCCTATGAAGCAAGTTTATTATACTCTATAGAAGGAGAAGAATTTGATAGTAATGGCGTTAATACTGATGTTAGACTTCAGTATATAAATATTCCTTTTCAATTCAAGTATTATGCTTATAAAAATTTGAGTGTACACTTTGGTCCACAAATAGGTTTTTTACTTAAAGGAGATGTTTCTCTTGATGATGCGGACTATGCGGAGATAGAAAACACTGTAAATACAAACTTTGCTGGTACGATAGGATTAGGTTATGATTTGAGAGCGTATAATTTATACGTGAAAGGAACGCTTACTTATGGTTTCTCTGATATTATTGATAATGTGAGTGATGGAGAGGATAGAACGCAACTACCAGGTACAGTTCATTTATCAGTTGGTTATAAGTTTTAATAGCAAATACATTATTAGATTAATAAAAAATGCGCTCGTTAGAGCGCATTTTTTATGCTTATTTTTAAAATTAATTTTGAAATGAATTAAAATGAAAGAGTTTCTATTATTATTAATCATCATACCCTTACTATCTGTTACAAGTGTTAATGCACAAGATCAATTTATTGGTAAATGGAAAGGTAATGATGGCAGCCAGATAGGATTTATTGAATTTGATGAAGATGGTTATGTTACCTTGCGAATAGGTGATCAAATAATGGGAGGTAAAGAATTCATTCTCAAAGGAGAAAAAGGCAACGCAACTTATAAAATAGATGTAGACAAAAACCCCATTGAAGTAGTCCTAATAATGACAAAAATAGAAAGTGGTAAACAAAAGAAACAATTTTGTATCGCTCAATTTATAAATGATAATGAGATGCTTTTTGCAGTGGATTTTAATAATCAACGACCTACCGAATTCACCGAAGAAAACTCTATTATTTTGAAACGAGAGTTATGACTAGTTTCAGTGGCATGTTGAAATTGCTCTCTTATTAAATACAAAAATCCCTATTAGTTTATTTATAACAATAGGGATTTTTTGTGTTTATGAAGCAAATGATTAAACTTCCATTCTTTTAAGTTCTGTATAGTTGCGTTTTAATTTATTTAATAGGATACCATAAATCAGTAAGTAGATCAAATACATTACAATGCATATCACTAGAAATATTACAAAAGAAACACCTAGAAATAGAAAATATAGAGCTGTTTCCTGACCAGCCATTTCTGGCTTATTCATAAGCGCGACGATTTGTGGATCATTAGGTATAACTAGCGTCATGGCTATCATTCCTACTATCATGATATAACCTAAATTATACCAGATGTACCACTTCATGGTGCGTCTAGTTTTTAAAATATTTTTCATAAGCGACCTAGTAGGCTGCGCTACCGAAATATTTTTATAGTTCTTATAGAATAAATAGATAAACCCTATAATTACTACATAATGTACGATAGAAGTTCCATAATAAAACGGTTCACCCATCAAGCCTATGACATCTACCTCACTGCTTTTATTATAAAAATGGGATATTATTCCTAAAAATATAAATACAAAAAACTCAATCATCGCTATAATGAATAACCATTTTACGATTCCTGTAGATTTATGGGCCAGTAGTCCTTTTAATTGATCTGTAGAAAATTGTGGCGTATCGCTAGTTTGCGATTTCCAATTCTTTTTAAGTATATCTAGTTGATCCATGATTTTATGGATTTATAATTTTAGTTAATTTCGTTTTGATCCTGTTCATCTTCACTCGGGCATTTACTTCTGTAATACCCATGGTCTCTGCTATTTCTCTATAGTTTTTGTCCTCTAGATATAAAAAGACAAGTGCTTTTTCTATATCGTTAAGTTGTTTAACAGCACCATAGAGTAATGTAAGCTGTTCCATTTGCTCATCATCTTCTTGCTGGTCCTCAATCTTGAATTGAACAGAATCATAATCCTGAGTTTTTACTCGCCTCTTTGATTTGCGGTATAAGGTAATCGCTGTGTTTAAAGCAACCCTATACATCCATGTGCTAAATTTTGAATCTCCTCTAAATTTAGGATACGCTCGCCATAGCTGCACAGTCACTTCTTGAAATAAATCATTGTGTGCATGTTGATCGTTAGTATATAGTCGGCATATTTTATGGACTATATTCTGATTCTCGTTTAACTGTTTTACAAATTCTGCTTCGAGTTTTTTACTCACTTTTTAATGGTATGGTTAATCGATAAGTCATTCGTTTTATAAAAACGTTACACAACTTAGAAAAGATTGTTAACTACTCGATAATTGGTGGTGTTAAATTTATATTTGTTAAAAGCAAATCCAATGAACATACCGCAGTCTGACCTAACTAGAGTAATAATTGTGGGCGGTGGCTTTGGTGGTATCACGCTTTCGCGAAAGCTTACCAATCAAAAATATCAAGTCGTACTTATAGATCGTCATAACTATCATAATTTTCAGCCATTGATGTATCAGGTAGCAACAAGTGGTTTAGAACCAGATTCTATTGCATTTCCTTTACGCGGTCTGGTAGAAGAACGTAATAATTTTATATTTCGCCTGGCTGAAGTAGAGTCTGTTGAACCAGTATTAAAAAAGCTAAAAACATCAATAGGTGAAGTGACTTATGATTATTTAGTTCTTGCAACAGGAACTAAAACTAACTTTTTTGGCAATGAAGATTTGGAAAAAGCTTCTTTAAAAATGAAAAGCGTTCCTCAAGCGTTGAACATAAGAAGTTACATGCTTCAAAACCTTGAGAAAGCCACGCTTACCAGCGATGTAGAAGAACAAAAAAAGTTAATGCGCATCGTACTTTCTGGAGCTGGTCCTACAGGAGCAGAACTTGCCGGAGCATTTGCCGAGTTTAAAAATGGGGTGTTACCTAACGACTATCCAGACCTCAATCCAGATCATATGGAAATTCATCTTCTTGACGGATCAGATCGAGTTCTCGTAAGTATGAGTGAAAAAGCTTCTCAAAAAGCCGAAAAATATTTGAAAGAGTTAGGAGTAAACGTACATCTTAATGTAATGGTTACAGATTACATAGATGATACCGTTATTACTAATACTGATTTTAAAATCGAGGCACTCACTTTTATATGGAGTGCTGGAGTAATAGGTAGTCCAGTAGCAGGAATACGTAAAGAAAGTGTGGATCAAAAATCACAGCGTCTTCTAGTAGATAGAATGAATCGAGTAGAAGGTTATCAAGATTTATTTGCTATAGGAGATATTGCGCTTATGAAAACTCCAGAGTTTCCAGACGGTCATCCTCAAGTAGCACAACCAGCGATACAACAGGGCAAATTATTGATCCAAAACTTCAAAAGACTTCTAGAAAACAAGCCTCTTAAAGAATTTAGCTACTTTGATAAAGGAAGTATGGCTACCATAGGAAGAAATAGAGCTGTTGCAGATATAAAGTCTTACACGCTAGGTGGTTTTCTTGCTTGGATCTCGTGGTTAGGAGTTCATTTGTATTTCTTAGTAGGTGTGAGAAATAGATTAGTGGTTTTTCTAAACTGGATTTATAACTATTTCAACTATGATCGGGCAGCTCGACTGATTATAAGACCTTATAAGAGGAAGTGAAAAGTGGTAGTTGAAAAAGGTAAAAGATGGATGGTGTGGAATTTGTTTCAACTATTTTATTCTATGGTTTCTCCTTGTATTTGTAAAAGTGCTAACATAATCATCATTTTTATCTCAATTCCCTAGAGAATAATGTTGGGAAGCTGTTGAGCTAACACATATTGATTCATACTTGCGCAAATCAACATATTTGAGAATGAATCTCTAATGGATATGTAGGAATCTTCATTGAAATAATGTAGATTTGAGTAAGTAGATGCATACAAAATACTAATCGAACATCTATGATATAAATTTTTACTCCTATAAAAAAACAAAATAATGCTCTTCTTTATGAATTGCATTAAAATTTAAGCGAAATTAATCACGTAATATGATAAAAAATTACATCAAGTTTTATCTCACCTGTTTGTTTGTATTGGTATCTCATACATTAACTGCCCAGTTAGAGGCGTCGCACTGGTTACATACAGCAAATAAAGGCTATAAGTTTACAGAATCATCAATTGATACTTATGATTATACACAAGATTTAGGCAACATGCTTGATTATAAATGGGTGCTACAATCTACGATGTCAGATGCTGCTGGTAATTTATTATTTTATCATTTAAATGGAGCTGTTTATAACTCTAACCATCAACAAATGCCTAATGGCGACGTTCTTGGTCTATTTCATGTTAGTAACCCAGGCGGCGTTCTGCATCATGATACGATCAAAAGTTTGATTGTACCGCATCCAGGGAATAGTGATTTATTTTACGTGTTTTATCCACACGGCCCAGTACACGCTAGTAGCCTAAAATTATCTTACAGTGTTATCGATATGTCCTTAAACGGTGGATTAGGTGATGTGACATCAGTAAAAAATATACTATTAATAAATGAATTTAATGGAGAATTAGAAGCGGTATTTGGAGCAAATGGTATTGATGTTATATTAATTTTAGTGGATCAATTCACAAATCATATTAAAACATTCTTTATCGATTCTTCTGGGATTAATAATACGCCAGTTTTAACTAAACAAATATTTCCTTTCAATAGGGCTGAAAATCGCAATAAAATAAGTATCTCACCAGATGGTAAAAAACTTGCAATAAATGATTATTCAGGAGCTAATAATACATTTGAACAGGATCTTTTAGTATATGATTTTGACTCTAGCACTGGTTTAATTTCTAATGAAATTTTATTACACCGCACCTCAATTAATACAAACGAAATCTTTAGTACGTTACGTATGGAATTTAGTTCAAACAGTAATTACCTATACTTATATGGCGCATTTGTACAACATATGAATGGATCATTTATCTCGTCTGAAGAAAAAATCGCACGTTATAATTTAAGTACTGTGACAGCTAATAGTCTTCCTTCTCCTATTTTATCGCTAACAGGCAGTAATTTAGTTTTTTACTATTCAACAATGGAATTAGCTATTGATGGAAAGATTTATGTTTATAATTTTTCAGTCTCTTCTTCTATTCCACTTTCTGTAATTGATAATCCAGACTCAGATACTATTGAAACTACAAGACATTATAAAAAATGTGATTTTGAGTATAGCTATGATGGAGACTTTGATTTTTTACGGTCACCTCCTAATGTCATCAAATCTTATTTGAAAAAAGACTTTTCCTATAGTAACGTTTGTGATGGTGATCTGGTAGAGTTTCAGTCCAGCTTACCGCCTCATTTTGATACTTTTTTATGGAGATTTGGCGAGCGCAACAGTATATCCACTTTAGAAAATCCTTCTTATCAATACAGCAGTGTTGGTGATTACGTTGTCACTTTGGAGGCTAGTTCTAGTACCACTGGAGAAACTTACATCGATTCTAGAGGTATCACTATTCAAAAAAACCTAATAGCAAATGATATCGATGATTATATCCTATGTGATGAAGATGATGATGGAGTTGAAAACTTTAACTTATTAACAAGGTCTTCTCTACTAACAGACGCTGATTGGGATATCAATTTTTATTTTTATGAATCCCAAGAAGATTTAGAGAATGATAATCCAATAGTTGAGCCGGGAAATTACTCCAACCTTTCAAACCCACAAGAGATTTTTGTTAAGCTAATTCCTGAATGTGGCGGTGATTGTATAGAAGAAGACACTACATCTTTTGATATAGGCCTTATAGAGTATCCAGAAGTGTTCTTAGAACCTATATATTATTTATGTGAAGATGAGGAGCTAATACTGGAATTACCACCAGGCTATGATGAATATAACTGGTCTAATGGAGATACAACCTCTACGGCAACCATTACGAGTACGGGCAATTACTTTGTTGAAGTAGTTTATGAAAATAATGGTGGAGCTTGCTCAGTTGTTATTGAATTTGAGGTTCTTTCTCGCGACGCATCAGTTGATGTTGAGGTAAGAGATTTTACATTAAATGACAATAGTATTAGGGTAAGTGTTGATGGTGATGATTTTTATGAATATTCGCTGGACGGAATCACCTATCAAAATTCAAATGTATTTACTAACTTACCTATTGGAGAGTATACTGTCTACGTGCGTGATACAGATGGCTGTTTTACTATTTCTTTAGATGTAGTTATGTTGTTTTACCCACGTTTTTTTACGCCTAATGGAGATGGGTTCAATGATAACTGGCAAGTCATCAATGGAAATTTTGCTACTTCAAATATTGTTTCCATATTTGATAGATACGGTAAATTGCTCACGTCTTTTTCTACAGACAGTGTAGGATGGGACGGTACTTCAAATGGAGTACCACTGCCATCAAGCGATTACTGGTTTACTATGAAACGAGAAGACGGCTCCATATCTAAAGGGCATTTTACTTTGAAGAGGTAGCAGCTCGATTAATTATTAGACCTTATAAGAGGAAGTGAAGCTAGCCTCAATCTCATTTTTCAGTAAGCAGTAGACAGCAGTGTAGGTTTTTAGCAAAACTTAAAACTGCGACTGCAAACTGCGACTGCAAACTGCGACTGCAAACTGCGACTGCAAACTGCGACTGCAAACTGCGACTGCAAACCTGCCTCGACGTACAATAGAGACATATATTAATACTAAAATGCTCTTTAAATAACGACCGCTTTATTACCTTTGTATAACTTAAATTTTAATAAAAAAACCTCTTATGAGTAAGTATGATGTTGCAGTAATAGGATCAGGACCTGGTGGATATGTAGCCGCAATTAGATGTGCGCAATTAGGCATGAAAACTGCTATTATTGAAAAATACAATACCCTAGGTGGTACGTGTCTTAATGTAGGTTGTATTCCGTCTAAAGCGCTTTTAGACTCTTCTCACCATTATGATGATGCTATGAAGCATTTTGAGGAGCATGGTATAGAAATCCCTGGTGAGGTAAAAATCAATTTTGAGAAAATGATCGCTCGTAAGAAGCAAGTCGTTGACACCACTTGTGCTGGGATTGATTTTTTGATGAAAAAGAACGAGGTAGATGTATATACAGGAATGGGTTCTTTTGTAGATGCTACACACATTAAAATAGATGGAGAGAAAACTGAAACCATCGAAGCGACCAATACAATTATTGCTACTGGTTCAAAGCCAGGATCACTTCCTTTCATTACCTTAGATAAAGAAAGAGTCATCACTTCTACAGAAGCACTTTCTTTAAAAGAAATTCCTAAGCACATGATCGTAATAGGTGGTGGCGTTATAGGTCTTGAATTAGGTCAAGTATACAAAAGATTAGGAGCTGAAGTTACCGTAATCGAGTATATGGATCGCATAACTCCAGCAATGGATAAAGTTCTTTCTAAAGAATTAATGAAAGTTCTTAAAAAGCAGAAAGTAAAGTTTCACTTATCTCACGCTGTGAATAAAGTTGAGCGTAATGGTGATAAAGTTACTGTAACCGCAAAAAACAAAAAAGGAGAAGAAGTAACCTTTGAGGGAGATTACTGCCTAGTTTCTGTAGGAAGACGTCCTTATACAGATAAGTTGAACGCAACTGCAGCTGGTGTAAAAATAAATGAACGTGGTCAAGTAGAAGTGAACGACCACATGCAAACTAATGTTCCTAATATTTATGCTATTGGTGATGTTGTAAGAGGAATCATGCTAGCACACAAAGCTGAAGAGGAAGGTGTATTTGTGGCAGAAACTATCGCAGGACAAAAGCCACACATCAACTATAACTTAATTCCTAACGTAGTGTACACATGGCCAGAAGTTGCCAGCGTAGGTAAAACGGAAGAAGAATTAAAAGAAGCAGGAATTGAATACAAAGCAGGATCATTTCCCATGCGTGCTTTAGGTAGATCACGTGCCTCCGGAGATATTGATGGTCTGGTAAAAATCCTCGCAGATAAATCTACAGATGAAGTTCTAGGCGTTCACATGATCGGAGCTCGTGCAGCAGACCTTATTGCAGAAGCAGTAACCGCAATGGAATTTAGAGCTAGTGCAGAAGATATCGCAAGAATGTCTCACGCACACCCTACCTATTCTGAAGCAGTAAAAGAAGCAGCACTTGCTGCGACTGAAGACAGAGCGCTTCACGTATAATATTTTATAAATTGAATAACTCAAACCGGTTTTCTATTTTGGAAAATCGGTTTTTTCTTTTCTATTAACATTTTGTTTAGAACTGCACTAGTTACCTCTTACGTAAGTGGAGTAACTAAACTAGATCACCATGACTTTTAAATTTACTTTTCCCGCTTTCGCGAAAGCGGCATTAACAACAGTATTTTTCTTCATTTCACACTTCATTGTAGCACACAACATTACTGGTTTTGTAAAAGACGAAACTGGTAAACCACTCAAAGACGTTTATGTATTGCATATGGAGTCTGGCAATCACACACATACTAACGCAAAAGGATATTTTTCACTAGACGATGTTGAGAAAAATGATGAATTACGCTTTTCACATATAGGTTATGAGGCAACCACAGTTATTGTGAACGACGAGAAAGAAATCCAGCAAGTAGTGCTGAAATTAGCTTCTCTTGATCTGGATGCCATAACAATTAGTAATGACGTAGAAACGCTTAATGTACTTGCTAATGTAGATTTAAAAATTAATCCAGTAACTTCTACTCAAGAATTACTGAGAACGGTACCAGGACTTTTTATAGGTCAACACGCTGGTGGCGGGAAAGCAGAACAAATTTTTCTGAGAGGTTTTGATATAGATCATGGTACTGATATCGCAATTAATGTAGATGGAATGCCGGTAAACATGGTATCTCATGCTCATGGACAAGGATATGCAGATCTTCATTTTGTGATTCCAGAAACTATCAATAACATTTCATACGGTGTAGGAAGTTATGATGAAACCGTAGGTAATTTTGCCACTGCTGGACATGTAGATTTTAGAACTAAAAATTACTTAGATAAGAGCAATATAACTTTTGAAATAGGAGACTTTAATTATCAGCGTTATTTAGGGCTAGCGCAACTAGTAGATAACTCACATACTTCAGCTTATGTGGCTACTGAGTATTTGACCTTTGATGGCCCTTTTGAAAGTCCGCAGAATTTTGATAGGATTAACCTTTTTGGTAAACTACAACATACTGCAGATAATGGAGACCGCTTCAGTATGAGTGTTTCTCATTTTGACAGTGAATGGGATGCTAGCGGTCAAATTCCTCAAAGAGCAGTTGATCAGGGAATTATCAACAGATTTGGCGCCATAGATGATACCGAAGGTGGAGAGACTTCTAGAACAAGTTTGGTACTTAATTATGATATGGATGTAAGTGATAAAGAAGAATTACAAACTACCTTATTTTATTCTCACTATGACTTTCTACTATTTTCTAACTTCACATTTTTTCTTGAAGACCCTATCAATGGCGATCAAATAAGACAACAAGAATCTCGTGACATGCTAGGTTTTAAGGCAGATTATAAATATAAAACAGAGCTCGCAGGTAATCGATTCAATATTAAAGCTGGTCTAGGATTGCGTAATGATAGAACTGAATCTTCTGGATTATCACGAACTTTAAACAGAAGACAAACTCTAGAAAATATACAGTTAGGTGATATTAATGAAACAAATGCATCTGCTTTTGTAGGAGCAGAGTGGTTTATTGACAACTTAATGATAGATGCTGGTCTGAGATTTGAAAGATTTAAATTTAACTATAAAGATGCGCTAGCGACCACTTATAATACTCAATCACAAACTGCCGAAGCTTTATTACCTAAACTAAATTTTAATTATGAAGTTAGTAATAGCTTAAAATTGTACTTGAGAAATGGAGTAGGATTGCACAGTAATGACACAAGAGTAGTGTTAGAAAACAGTGCTGATAAAATTTTACCAAAGTCTTATGGAAGTGATTTAGGCTCGATCTGGAAAGTAAGTGATAAGTTTATTTTAAACAGTGCATTATGGTATTTATTTTTAGAACAAGAATTTGTGTACGTGGGAGATGCAGGAATTGTAGAGCCTAGCGGTAAGACAGAACGTTATGGATTTGATCTTGGTTTTAAATATCAACTATCACAGTATTTGTTCTTAGACAGTAACATCAATTATGCTCATGCAAGAGCAATTGAAGAACCAGATGGCGAAGATTTTATACCTCTTGCGCCAGAGCTTACTCTAGTAGGCGGAATTAGTTTAAAAAATTATAAAAAATTTAATGCTGGTTTAAGATACCGATACATAGGAGATCGAGCTGCAAATGAAGATAATTCTATTGTTGCCGAAGGCTATTTTGTGACAGATTTCAATGTCAATTATGATCTATCTAATAATTTAAGGTTAGGAATCGCGGTACAAAACCTTTTTGATGTAGAATGGAATGAAACTCAATTTGCTACAGAGTCTAGACTTGCAAATGAGTCACAATCTGTAGAAGAAATACATTTTACTCCAGGAACTCCTTTTTTCATACGAGGTACTTTGCAGTATTCGTTTTAAAATTTAAGTCTTTAAAATGCTATTTTTTAATCAAAATAGCATTATGCTTTCTTCACAAATCTTACCTTTGAGATCTCATGAAGCAAAGACAAATTCATAGTTTTACAATAGATAAGCCAGCAATTTTTAAAAAGAAATTGCTGGCTTTTTATGCTTCAGAAAAACATTTGATATATCTAGAAAGTAATCATGGAAACCTGAAACACGATACTTATTCTGCCCTTATTGCTGTAGGAGCCATAGATTACATTAAGTGTGATTCTGGTAATGCTTTTGAACGTTTAGAGTTATTTAGGAAAGATTATCAAGACTGGATGTTTGGGTTTTTAGGCTATGATCTTAAAAACGAGCTAGAGCAATTAAAAAGTGTTCATGAAGATGTTACCGAGTTTCCAGATTTGTATTTTTTTGTCCCAGAACTGGTTTTTGAATTTGCAGCATCTCAAGTAAAGATTCATAGTTATATTACTTCTCAACCAGCGGCAAATAGAATTATAGAGAATATTAAAAACAGTAATGTTCCAGTCGATGCAAATTTTCCAGAGCAAGGACTTTTGATTGCTAGAGATTCTAAAGCTGCTTATCTGGCAAAAGCGCAAAGGTTTCTAGATCATATTCATCGTGGAGATATCTATGAAGCAAATTTTTGTACTCAGTTTTATGCAAGAGAGGCTTCTTTAAATTCGCAACAGGCATTTTACGACCTAAATAATATTAGTGAACCACCATTTGCTGTTTATGCTCAATTAGGCTCCTATCATATAATGAGTGCAAGTCCAGAAAGGTATTTAAAAAAGATAGGGAAGCAACTCATTTCTCAACCTATCAAGGGAACAGCAAAAAGATCTTTTCACATCATTGAAGATGATATTTTCAAGGATCAACTTTATCATGACCCAAAGGAAAGATCAGAAAATGTAATGATTGTAGACTTAGTAAGAAATGATCTTTCTAAAACAGCAGTCAAAGGCTCTGTTAAGGTTGAGGAACTTTTTGGAATATATACGTTCAAGCAAGTACACCAAATGATCAGTACGGTAGTTTCTGAGTTAGGTGAAGAATATACCGCAATTGATGCGATAAAAAGTACTTTCCCCATGGGAAGCATGACCGGAGCGCCTAAAATAAGTGCGATGGAAATTATTGAGCAAAATGAATCCTTTAAAAGAGGTTTGTATAGTGGTGCGATAGGCTATTTTACACCTGAGGATGATTTTGATTTTAATGTAGTCATAAGAACGATTTTGTATAACCAAGAAAAGAAAACTCTTTCATTTTCAGTAGGAAGTGCTATAACGGCTGCTGCTCTTCCAGAAAAGGAATATGAGGAGTGTTTGCTTAAAGCAAAAGCTCTTTTTGAGGTGCTTGCAAAACAAGGTTTTGAATTTGAAGATTTATCCTAATGCTAGAAAGGTTCAAAAAACATATCAAAACTAACTTTCCTGAGATTCTTTCCAGTGAAATTGCCGTGGCTTGTAGTGGAGGAAAGGATAGTGTTGTGTTGGCCCATCTATTACATGCATGTAAGCTCAAGTTGGAACTCATTCACTGTAATTTTAATTTGAGAGGAGCAGAGAGTGATCAAGATGAGGATTTTGTCAAAGCACTTGCAACTCGTTTAGAACATAAAATACATATTGTTCATTTTGACACCACTAATGTTGCTGAGCAAGGAGGAATCAGTATTCAAATGGCAGCTAGAGATTTGAGATATGAGGCATTTAATACTATAGTGTCAGATAATAAAATAGCTCATGTATTAGTAGCACATCACATAGACGATCAATTAGAAACCTTTCTAATTAACTTAGGTCGTGGCGCTGGAATTCATGGTTTGACTGGTATAAGAGATCGCAATGGCATCATCTTACGCCCTTTATTAGATTTTTCTAGTAAGGAAATTGAGGAGTATGCACTTCAAAACAAAATCAAATGGCGAGAAGACAGTAGCAACGCCTCAACAAAATACCTGCGCAATAAACTACGTCACGATCTAATTCCCTTGCTTAAGGAAGTTTTGCCTCATCTAGATAATAACTTTTCAAAAACTCTTAGTTATCTTAAAGATTCAGAATTGTTATTAGATGTTGAGGTAGCCCGCTTTCGCGAAAGCGGAACTAAAATAAATAATGGTAATCTCTTTATAAATATTGAAAAGTTAAAAGCTACTGTCCAGCCAAGTGCTTATCTTTTTGAGCTTCTCAGAGAATACTCATTTCATATGCCTGATGCTCTAGAATTACTAGATGCCGAAAACGGAAAGTATTTAGTTGCTGGTTCTATGCAATTAATTAAGAATAATTCTTTTTTGGAACTAAGAAAGATCGAGGCAATTCCCATAGTTGATCAAGAAATTGAACTTAAAAACGGTGTTGTATCAATTCCAGAAGGGCAATTAAGTATCAATATAATATCAACCGAGGAGCCTAAAAAGTTTTTACAAACCGTTTTACCAAACCCAAATAAATTACTTCTAGATGCTAGTTTGGTTCAAGGTATCTTAAAGTTGAGAACTTGGAAACATGGTGATCGCATGAGTCCTTATGGTATGAAGGGAACTAAATTAATAAGTGATATATTAACAGATGCTAAAATTTCTTCTTTAAAACGAGAAAAATCATTAGTATTGGAAAACGGTAGCGACATCATCTGGCTATTAGGAATAAGAGCCAGTAAACATTACAGCATTACAGAAAACACAAAATCAATTATAGAAATAACCCTAGAATTATGAGAAAGCTTCTATTTGCTTTAACAGCCCTCATTTCTTTACAACTATTTGCACAAGAAGATCCTACAACGTGGACTACTGAGGTAAATAAATTGTCTGATACAGAATATGAACTGGTAACAACTGCTATTATAGAACCAGGATGGCATTTATATTCACAAACATCTGTAGGTGATCGAGGTCCTATTGCAACAACTATTAGTTTTTATGAAGTAGAGAATAAAATCGAGTTGGTGGGAATTAATAAGGAAACTGGTTCTTATGCTGAGTTTTCTCCGGTATGGGAATTTAACGTGTATCAATTTTCAGATATTGCTGTTTTTAAGCAAAAAATTAAGGTGCTCGATCCTAATTTAAAATATATTGTAGGTGAAGCTTATTTCATGACTTGTGATGAGGAACGTTGTTTAAGACCTACAGGAAAACCGCTTATTTACAAGTTAGATTCTAATGCACAAGTACCAGAAGGTGCTGAGGATGTCATAGAACGTTATTTAGACGAAGAGCTAGAACCTATGCTAGCACAAGCAGCTCCAGAATCAGAAATCCCAGTTAAGGATGGCCATAAAGCGCCTGATCAAGAAGTAGAAACACCAAAAAAAAAAGATAAAGAAGAAGCTTTAGAAGAGGACGAGGAGGAAGATCGTAGTCTTTGGGGAATTTTTATCATTGCATTTTTGTCAGGTTTTGCTGCCTTGTTAACACCTTGTGTTTTTCCTATGATTCCTCTTACGGTGAGTTTTTTCACTAAGCAGAGTAAGAATAGAGCAAAGGGAATTTCCAATGCTATTTTATATGGTATTTTCATAATTGTTATTTACGTCTTATTAGGAACTGTTGTTACTGCTATATTTGGTTCGGAGTCGTTAAATGAATTAAGTACCAATGTGTACTTTAATATTGTGTTTTTTTTGATTCTTGTGGTTTTTGCGATATCGTTTCTTGGAGCTTTTGAAATTACGTTACCACAATCTTGGGCTAACAAAGCAGACGAAAAAGCAAATCGAGGCGGCATAGCTGGAATTTTCTTTATGGCGTTAGCACTCGCTATAGTTTCATTCTCTTGTACAGGGCCAATAGTAGGTTCTTTAATTGTAGAGGCAGCTTCTAAAGGAGGATTAGCTCCAGTTATAGGAATGCTTGGTTTTTCACTAGCGATTGCATTGCCGTTTGCCTTATTTGCGATCTTTCCAGGTTGGATGAATTCGTTGCCTAAATCTGGTGGCTGGTTGAATACAGTAAAAGTGGTATTAGGATTTTTAGAACTCGCTTTAGCACTCAAATTCTTATCTGCTGCAGACTTGGTTTATCAAACTCATTTTATAGAAAGGGAAGTCTTTATTACCATCTGGATAGCAATTTTTGGTGGGTTAGCTCTTTATTTATTTGGTAAGATTAAGTTACCTCATGACGGTCCCGAGGAAAGTATTTCTGTAGGTAGACTGATATTAGGATTAGTGGTTCTCACTTTTACGATTTACATGATTCCAGGTCTTTGGGGAGCACCTTTAAAAATTATTTCAGGTTTTCCGCCACCTTTAAATTATGCTGAATCTCCATATGGAGTAGGGTACACAAAACTTGAATTGAATAAGAAAGTTCCTGAAGGCGCTCATCTAGCTGTTCATGATATCATAGCCTTTCATGATTATGATAAAGGTCTTGCTTATGCCCAAAAAGTTGATAAGCCTATATTAATCGATTTCACAGGTTGGGCATGTGTGAACTGTCGTAAAATGGAAGAGCGTGTATGGAGTGAGCCAAGAATTTTAAACATGTTAAAGAATGATTTTGTACTCATATCGCTTTATGTGGATGACAGAAATAAGCTTCCTGAGAATGAACAATATGTTTCAAAAGAGACTGGAAAAAAGGTAAGGACAATTGGAGACAAGTGGATGGAATTTCAAAGAAATAATTATGAGACTGCTGCGCAACCTTTGTATGTAATTAAAGATTCCAAAGGTAATGATGTAGGAGATCCAATAGATTATACTCCAGAGGTAGATATTTACGAAGCTTGGTTAAGGAAAGGAATTAAATAACTTTAAGAGAGGTTTTTCAGTTATTTGTATCATAACCGACTTCTTCTAAGGGAGTCGGTTTATTTATTTACTTCATTTAGTTTTGATACGACAGTCGATAATCAATTTTCAAAAAATGGTAGTCCATTCTAAATTCGAAGCAAAGTGAATTTTTTTATAATTGTTTACAGGTATTTTAAAATAACGTTGAAAGTATTTCTGATCCATTTAGAGACTACTGCTATTTCAAGTTTGCCGTAGTCTAGAATAAACTAGTATGAATCTTAGTAAGACTAATAGATAAGTTATGAAGTTGCATAATTCAATGGTAATTCTATCCTAGCAAAACTTTTAATTTCTAGTTTTAAACCTTATAAATTTAATTAAATGTAAGTCGTTATCTAATAGCAGACGTTGTGACGACTATGTATTTTAGAAAATATTGGTAGTCTACTTCATTTGTAACTAAACATCTATCTTATAATTGAGTTTAAAGTCCATTAAGGATGTCGACAGCTAATTGTTGTTGTTCTGTTACTTTTTTTGAAAGGCCAACTATTTTGTAATCA
The DNA here is from genome assembly GCF_000332115.1 of Nonlabens dokdonensis DSW-6. Lineage (NCBI taxonomy): Bacteria > Pseudomonadati > Bacteroidota > Flavobacteriia > Flavobacteriales > Flavobacteriaceae > Nonlabens > Nonlabens dokdonensis. The sequence continues at coordinate 3,839,918 of NC_020156.1, read as the reverse complement.
TAATAAATTGGGAGCATAAAAAAAGGGTCGCAATTTGCGACCCTTTTTGAAAATTGTATTTTAAGATTAGTTTACTCTAAAAGTAACTCTTCTTACTAATTGTCTAGCTTCAGCGCTGTTTTTATTTACAGAAGCGTCTTCACCATCACCGTTATGAGATAATCTATTTGCATCTATTCCAGCCGCAATCAATACGTCATAAACCATTTTTGCTCTACGCTCAGAAAGATTTTTGTTATATTCTGGACTACCGATTTCATCAGCATAACCAGTTAAAGTTGCGCTTGCAGATGGATTGTCTTTCATGTACTTAACAATAGTATTCATTGCACTTAAAGAATAAGTCGCTGGTTTTGTACTATTGAATTTGAAGTATACATTTACATAACCTTCATTAATTAATTGCTTAATTAAATCTCTACTATTTCCATTTGCTCCATTATTACCAGAAACTGCTGCTTGAAGATCTGAAGATGTAGCATATCTTGTATCTAGACCACTTTCCATATCATCTGGAATTCCATTTTTGTTAAGATCAAGAGCTCTACCTTTGTTATCAACACGTACACCACTTTCAGTAGTGTTGTCTCTATCTAAGTAGTTTGGTACACCATCTTGATCGTCATCAGCATTTTCCATAGCCATTTTATCCATTTTCGCTGCTATTTCATCCACTTTAGCTTTCAAAGGATCATCAGCAAAGTCTGCAGGAACGTTTCCGTCACCTAAGTAAAAAGTTAAACCTATTGATGCATTAACTAAAAAACCATCGAAACCTCTTAACTCTCTGCGTGGTAATCCATCAAAAGTATAATCTTGTCTTACATGTCCTATCGCGGATAAATCACCGAAAAGAACTAAATTATCAGTCAAGCGTAATTGTGGTGTTATACCTGCTTGAAAATTTAACATATGATCTCTATCATCTATAGGCACCTCTACATTTAATATCGATACACCCATACCACCATGCAAAAGAATTCCAACTTTGCTGTTTGAAACTTCATTCAATCCAAAAAATTGTCCTGCATTTATAACACCTTCTAAAGTGAATCTATAGTAGTTGGAATCAAATTCATTTCGGCTATTCTCATCAGCTCTAAAATCGTTGTATCCAAAATCTGCATTTAAACCAAATTTATTGTTAAACATATATCTCACACCTAAATCGACTTGAAATAAAGATGGAGTGTTAGTGAAAGAACCTGTAGAAACAGGTCTCACTGGTTTATGAACACCAGCGCCTATGTCTATTGCCCATTTTTTTAACTGTTGAGATTTTGATTCTGTGTCTTCTGTCGTTTGTGCATTTAACACGAGGCTAAACGCCAATAACGATAATGTAAGTAATTTTTTCATAAGTATTATTCTTGCTTTCAATGGCAAAGATATAAATTAATTAAAAAGGGACACTCTTTATTAAGTAATTTTTATAAAAAAAAATAATTATCCATTCAACGTTTTGATTTTTGTAATCATTTCATTGCTAGATACTTTTATGCGTTGAAATTCTTTTTAATTGTAAGGGATCCTATTTTGTTTTGATGTTTGTAAGTTTGTTATTCAAAATTTCATTATTACTATGTCTAAAAAAATTTTAATCTCTGGTGGAGCCGGATTTATAGGTTCTCATGTTATTCGAAAATTTCTCTTAAAATATCCAGATTATTTAATATATAATTTAGATGCCTTAACATATGCCGGAAATCTGCAAAATTTAACCGATATTCAAGATTTCGAGAATTATTTTTTTATAAAAGGAAACATTACGGATAGCAGTTTTATTGAAAGCCTCTTCAAAGAGAATGAGTTTGATTATGTCATCCATTTAGCTGCCGAATCTCATGTTGATCGATCTATAAAAGATCCTTTGATTTTTGCAAAAACTAATATTTTAGGCACTTTAAATTTATTGGAAGCCTTCAAGAAGTACAGTGACTTCAAAGATGGTCTATTCTACCACATTAGTACTGATGAAGTTTATGGTAGTCTCGGCGCTGAGGGATTGTTTACAGAGCAAACCGCATATGATCCCAATTCTCCCTATTCTGCATCAAAGGCAAGTTCTGACCACTTTGTAAGAGCCTATGGAGAAACTTATAAAATGCCATACGTTATTTCAAACTGTTCAAATAATTATGGTTCCTTTCAATTTCCAGAAAAATTAATCCCGCTTTTTATCAATAATATCATTAATAATAAAAATCTGCCTGTTTATGGCGATGGTAATTATACTCGTGACTGGTTATATGTGAAGGATCATGCAGATGCCATTGATGTTGTTTTTCATAATGGTGTTAACGGTGAAACATACAACATAGGTGGTCACAATGAATGGAAGAATATCGATCTCGTTCGATTACTTTGTACTAAAATGGACATGTTTTTGAATCGTAAGAAAGGGGAAAGTGAGAAATTAATAACTTTTGTAAAGGATAGGCCAGGTCATGATTTGAGATATGCAATCGACGCATCTAAGATTAATAATGAATTAGGTTGGCAACCTTCTTTAAATTTTGAGGAAGGTCTTGAGAAAACGATAAAGTGGTATTTAGAAAATCAAAAGTGGCTTGAGAATATCGTAAATGGAGAATACCTAAATTACTATAATCAACAATACTCTCAAAAATGAAAGGAATTATTTTAGCAGGTGGCTCAGGAACAAGGTTACATCCATTAACATTAGCAGTTAGTAAACAGTTATTACCTATCTATGATAAGCCTATGATTTATTATCCATTATCGGTGCTTATGCTATCTGGTATCAGGGATATCTTGATTATATCTACTCCTCATGACTTACCGAGTTTTGAAAGGTTGTTAGGAGATGGAAATCAATTAGGTCTACGATTATTCTATAAGGTACAACCGAGTCCTGATGGGCTAGCACAAGCTTTTATTTTAGGAGAAGAATTTATAAGTAATGATTCTGTTGCGTTAGTTTTAGGGGATAATATTTTTTATGGAGCTGGCTTGCAAGCAAAATTACAAAGTGCTATAAAGGAAGTTGTAGATAATAAAAAAGCAATTGTCTTTGGCAATTATGTAAACGATCCAGAACGTTACGGTGTAGCCTCCTTTGACAACTCTGGTAAAGTTACTTCTATAGAGGAAAAGCCACTGTCGCCAAAATCTAATTACGCAGTTGTAGGCTTATATTTTTATCCTAATTCTGTAATTGAGATAGCTAAAGGTTTAAAACCTTCAAAACGAGGAGAGTTAGAGATAACATCTGTCAATCAGCATTATCTTACAAAAGAGATGTTAGAGATGAAAATTCTTAGTAGGGGTTTTGCGTGGCTTGATACCGGGACTCACGAAGCTTTAACCGAAGCAACAGAGTTTGTCAAGGCTGTTGAAAAACGTACAGGTTTAAAAATAGCTTGCATTGAAGAGATTGCTTTAAATAATGGTTGGATTGATAAGAACCAATTATTAAACAGAGTGAAAAATCTTAAAGGAGACTACTATGATTATGTAAAAAGGCTTTGTAGGCATTAATCTGAAGAGTTGTCCTTTTTAATGATTAGTAAAAACGTTTAATAACCTTATTTTTGCTGTAAATTTTGCTTTAATGAAAAACAACCTATTAATTACAGGAGCAGCAGGTTTCATAGGTAGTAATTTATCAGAATACTTTTGTAAAAAAGGTTACGATGTTTTAGCTCTTGATAATCTTTCTACTGGTCATTTTAAGAATATTGAGCATCTAGCAAGCTATCCTAATTTTAAATTTATTGAAGGAGATATTAGAGATGTAACAACATGTGATGCAGCTGTTAAAGGAAGAGATTTTGTTATGCATCAAGCGGCGTTAGGAAGCGTGCCAAGGTCACTCAAAGATCCTATAACCTCTAACGAAGTTAACGTTGGAGGTTTCTTGAATATGCTAGTCGCTTCTAATAACGCAGGAGTTAAAAAAATGATTTACGCTGCAAGTTCTTCTACCTATGGAGATTCTCAGGAACTACCTAAGAAGGAAGGGATTATAGGTAAGCCTTTATCCCCTTATGCTGTTACTAAATTTGTTAACGAGCTATATGCTGGTGTTTTTTATAAATCTTATGGGTTTAATGCGATAGGTTTACGTTATTTTAATGTTTTTGGTAGAAAACAAAGTCCCGAAGGCGCTTATGCCGCAGTAATACCTCTTTTTACAAAAAAGCTTATGAACAAAGAATCTCCAATTATTAATGGTGATGGTTCTTTTTCACGCGATTTTACCTATATAGATAATGTGATTCAAGCTAACGAAAGAGCAATGCTTTCTACTAACCCTAAATCAGCTAATAATATTTTTAATGTAGCGTGCGGAGAACAAACCGATTTGAATTCCTTAGTTGACCTACTTAAAGAAGCTCTTTCTCGATATGATGAGTCAATAAAAGATGTCGAGGTTATTTACGGTCCTACAAGAGATGGAGATATACCACATTCATTAGCCTCCATCCAGAAAGCAAAAGAAATCATTGAGTATGACCCTAAATACGATATCAAAAAAGGGCTAAATCTGGCAGTAGATTGGTATTGGAATAATTTGTAATTAATTACGCTTTCGCGAAAGCGAGAAACGAACCAGAAATGAAAAAAGATAAAATTACTATTATAGGTTTAGGCTACGTCGGACTACCTTTGGCAAGACTATTTGCAACAAAATATGCGGTAGTAGGCTATGATATCAGTAAGGCAAGAGTAAAGGAGTTAAGAGCGGGAATTGATAAAACCTTAGAAGTAGAGAAAAATATATTACAGGACGTTCTTAAGGAAGATAATTCTCATGAAGAGGGCCTTTATTGCACATCAGACGTTAATGAGATAAAAGATTCTAATATATACGTAATTACTGTTCCCACACCAGTCGATAAGAATAATAAACCAATATTATCACCCTTGTTTAAAGCTAGTGAAACTGTTGGTAAAGCGTTGAGTAAAAACGATATTGTTGTTTATGAATCAACGGTTTACCCTGGTGCTACCGAAGACGAATGTGTTCCTGTTTTGGAAAAAAATAGCGGTTTAAATTTCAATGTAGATTTTTTTGTTGGTTATTCTCCTGAGCGAATTAATCCAGGGGACAAGGAGCATACAATTGATAAAATTCTTAAAGTAACCTCAGGAAGTACAGAAGATATTGGGGTTAAGGTAAACGATTTATACAAAAGTGTGATTTCAGCTGGAACACATCTTGCACCTTCTATCAAGGTAGCAGAGGCTGCAAAAGTGATTGAAAATTCTCAACGAGATATAAATATCGCATTTGTAAATGAACTGGCTAAAATATTTAACCTTCTTGAAATAAATACCAATGATGTCTTAGAAGCCGCAAGAACCAAATGGAATTTTCTGCCTTTTACTCCAGGGCTTGTAGGAGGTCATTGTATAGGAGTCGATCCCTACTATTTAGCACAAAAAGCCCAACAAGTGGGTTATCATCCAGAAATAATCTTGGCAGGTAGGCGCATGAATGACAGTATGGCCTCTTATGTTGCCAGTCAAGTTGTGAAATTGATGCTTAAAAATGACATCTCTGTAAAAAATAGTGAAGTTTTAGTATTAGGAGTCACATTTAAAGAGAACTGTCCCGATGTCAGAAATACTAAATCTATCGACGTTGTAAATCAATTGAAAGAGTACGGAATGAAAGTAACACTTCATGACCCTATCGCAAGTCCAGCTGAGGTTTACAAAGAATACGGTGTCAAGTGTGAATCATCACTTACCATTAAAACGTATGATGCCATAGTTTTGACGGTGGCACACAGTTATTATCATTCATTTGATATCAAACAATTCATGAATCATTTAACTGTTGTTTATGATGTTAAAGGGATTTTAGGTAAGTTTGCAGACCAAAATTTATAATATGAAGATTAAGAATATTTGTTGCATTGGCGCAGGATATGTTGGAGGACCTACGATGACCATGATTGCAGCAAAATGTCCTCATATTAAGGTTAATGTGGTAGATATCAATAATGATAGAATTGCTCTATGGAATGATTCTAATGTCGATAATATTCCAATTTACGAGCCTGGGTTATCAGAATTAGTTGGTCAAACTAGAGGAAAAAACCTCTTTTTCTCTACGGATGTGAACGCTGCAATCCACCAAGCAGATATGATTTTTATATCTGTAAATACTCCTACAAAAACTTATGGGGTAGGAAAAGGTATGGCAGCAGACTTGAAATACATTGAGCTTTGTGCAAGACAAATAGCAGCTGTCGCAACAAGTGATAAGATAATAGTAGAAAAATCTACTTTACCAGTAAGAACTGCCGAAGCTTTGAGGAGTATTTTAGACAATACTGGTAATGGGGTGAATTTTGATATCCTTTCAAATCCTGAATTTTTAGCGGAAGGGACCGCTGTCACAGATTTGTTGAATCCTGATAGAGTGTTAATTGGAGGAGAAGATTCTGATCGAGGCAGAGCAGCACAGCAAGCTCTTGTAGATGTTTATGCTAATTGGGTACCAAAAAAGCAAATTCTAACTACTAATGTCTGGTCTTCTGAGCTTTCTAAATTAACTGCAAATGCATTTTTAGCGCAACGCGTTAGCAGTATTAATGCCTTATCAGAACTATGTGAAGTTACGGAAGCAGATGTGAATGAAGTAGCTAGAGCAATAGGTTCTGATTCTAGAATTGGATCTAAATTCTTGAAAGCTTCAGTCGGTTTTGGAGGTTCTTGTTTTCAAAAAGATATATTGAACCTCGTGTATATAGCCCAAACTTACGGTCTCAATGAGGTTGCAGATTACTGGGAACAGGTGATCATAATGAATGATCACCAAAAAAGAAGGTTTGCAAAAAAAATAGTAAAAACATTGTTTAATACTGTTTCCGGTAAGAAAATAGCTCTTATGGGTTGGGCTTTTAAGAAAGACACAAACGATACTAGAGAGTCTGCTTCTATATATGTAGCTGATTATTTGTTAAACGAGCAAGCCGAAGTCGTAGTTTATGATCCCAAGGTTACTTCTGAACAAATATATAGTGACCTAGATTATTTAGGGACAAGATCTCATGAGGAGAATAGAAGATTATTAAAAGTAGTAAAAAACCCTTTGGAAGCTGTTCATAAAGCTCATGCCGCTGCTATATTGACTGAATGGGATGAGTTCAAGCATTTCGATTGGGAAATTATATATAATAATATGTTAAAACCAGCATTTTTATTTGACGGTCGAATACTTCTTAATCATAATGAATTGGAAGATATTGGCTTTAATGTTTACACGATAGGTAGAGGTGAGTAAAGACTAGAACGTAAAATTATCGATATATTAATTTACTTTCATCTTATAATCATAATGGCAGATAAAGTTACAAAAAATAAACAATGAATATTTTAAATCTCATAGGTCGCAATCATCTTCTATTTAAAACTGATATAGAAGATAATGAAAAAGTGTTATCTAATAAAGTTGGTTCAAGTTCTTTTCTTGTCCTAGGAGGCGCAGGGTCAATTGGTCAAGCGGTTGTGAAAGAAATATTTAAACGTAATCCAGTTAAATTACACGTAGTTGACATAAGTGAAAATAATATGGTCGAACTAGTTAGGGATATTAGAAGTTCCATAGGTTATATAGATGGAGATTTTCAAACATTTGCTTTAGATATAGGAAGTGTAGAGTATGATGCATTTATCGAGGCTGATGGTCAATATGATTATGTATTGAATCTAAGTGCCTTGAAACATGTAAGAAGTGAAAAGGATCCTTTCACTCTCATGAGAATGATTAATGTTAATATTTTCAACACATACAAATCTATTCAACAATCAGTAAATAAAGGAGTAAAAAAGTATTTCTGTGTTTCTACTGATAAGGCTGCAAATCCTGTTAACATGATGGGAGCTTCTAAGCGAATAATGGAGATGTTTATAATGAAGTCTAGCCAGAGTATAAATATTTCAACTGCTAGATTTGCAAATGTTGCGTTTTCTGATGGATCTCTATTACATGGTTTTAATAAAAGAATTGAGAAATTACAACCTATAGTTGCCCCTACAGATGTTACTAGATATTTTGTGGTGCCTCAAGAAGCAGGGGAATTATGTTTAATGTCTTGTATATTAGGAGATAATCGAGATATATTTTTTCCTGATTTGAAAGAAGGTTTAGACTTAATTTCTTTTGCAGATATCGCTATCAATTATTTGAAACAAAAAGGATACGAGCCTTTTTTATGTGACTCTGAACAGCAAGCTAGAGATTTAATGGTTATCTTACCTAAAGAAGGAAAATGGCCTTGTTACTTTACAGTTTCTGACACTACAGGAGAAAAACCATACGAAGAATTTTATACTGAGAATGAAATAATTGATTTAGATCGATTTGAAAACTTAGGGGTGATCAAAAATGAATTTCTTGATCACGATGATAAAATTAATAATTTTGAAAATGCGATTGATAAAATGCAAGTTGCTAAGAAGTGGCAAAAGTCTCAAATAGTAGATTTATTCAAACAGACTTTACCAAATTTTGTACATGAAGAAAAAGGTAAGTTCTTAGACAGTAAAATGTAGATCAATGAAGGATTATAAAAATGTAATTCAAAAAATAAGAGACTTATTTAATGAGTCTACGGAGTTTATTCCTCTTCATATCCCTCACTTTTCTGGGAATGAAAAAAAATATGTTCTTGAATGTATTGAATCCACATTTGTTTCAAGCGTCGGACAATTTGTTAATGATTTTGAAAAATCGATCGAGAATTTAACTGGAGCAAAAAGGTGTGTTGTTTGTGTTAATGGAACTAATGCAATCCACCTTGCTTTGCTAGCAAGTGGAGTCAATGAGGAAGATGAAGTAATAACACAACCTTTAACTTTTATTGCTACTGTTAATGCAATATCATATGCGCGAGCCACTCCTGTTTTTGTGGACGTGGATAGAGACACTATGGGGCTATCTCCATCTTCATTGAAACGGTTTTTGGAAGAAGAAACCATAATGAAAAATGGCTATTGCTATAATAAAACATCTGGGCGTAGGATAAAAGCTTGTTTACCTATGCACACTTTTGGTCATGCAGCTCGTATCAACGAAATTGCAAGAATATGTCAAGATTATAACCTTACATTGATAGAGGACGCTGCTGAAGCCATAGGTAGCATTTATAACGGAAAACATTTAGGAACCTATGGATTGCTAGGAACTTTTAGTTTCAACGGCAATAAGACGATGACTACAGGTGGCGGTGGTGCTATTATTACAGATAATGAAGAGTTAGCAGATAAAATAAAGCATTTAAGCACGCAAGCAAAAATTCCTCATAAATGGAAATATGAGCACAATGAAATAGGTTATAATTATAGGATGCCGAACATAAATGCGGCTCTTGGGCTAGCGCAAATTGAGAATCTTAACTATATTCTTGATAGAAAAAGAGCCTTAGCAGAGGTTTATATCGATTTTTTTACCTCTATAGGTATCGATGTCTTTCAGGAAAGAGAAAATGAAACATCGAACTATTGGTTGAATGCCGTTATTTTGGAAGATAATACAGCACAACAGCAATTTTTAACAGAACTAAATGATGCCGGAGTGATGTGTCGTCCTATCTGGGAGCTTATGACTGATATGATTATGTTCAAAGATTGTCAAAAATCTGACTTAAAAAATGCTAAATGGCTTTCTGAAAGAGTTGTGAATATACCAAGTAGTGTAATCAGTAGAAGATTGAAATGAAAGTTGATAGGTAGTTATTGTCAATTAAAGAGTACTTTTTGAAGCTAAATTTTATATAAATTTGGTTGTCGGAAAGTTTTTTAAAATTAATCAGTATAGAGATGAAAAAAGATTATTATATAATAGGTTCAGGAGGGTTTGCTAAGGAAGTATACTTTCTGGCAGATCAATGTTTAGATGAAACCAATCGTTTTAAGGGTTTTATTGATTATAAACCAGTCAACAATTTTGTCCATGCAAGAGGGAAGAGACTTCCCGTAATTGATGAAGATTTGTTTTTAAATAACGTTGACCCCAATAATGATATTAATCTATATTTCGGTGTTGGAGATCCTAAACTATTAAATAAGCTTTCTAAGACTTTTGAAAATTATTTATTTCCTAATTTAATACATCCTACAGTTATTTTTGATTCCAGTTCAGTGAGGTTTGGTAAAGGAAATATTCTTACCTCTGGATGTATATTAACAGTGGACATACAAATAGGCTCTTTTAATATTTTCAATCTTTCATCAACGATAGGTCACGATGTAAACATTGGAGATTGTAATATTTTCAATCCAGTTACTAATATTAGCGGACAGGTCGAGATAGGTTCTAATAATTTATTTGGTGTAAACTCAACGGTATTACAGTTGCTTACCGTGGGAGATAATAATATTGTAGGTGCTTCATCCCTATTAACTAAAAGCATTGAAAACAATAGTGTAATGGTAGGAATTCCTGCTAAAAATAGGTTATAATGCAAGAAAAAACTCTTATAATAGCAGAAGCTGGAGTAAATCATAACGGTAGTTTAGATAGAGCTATTGAATTAATAAAAGTTGCTGCACAGGCTGGAGTAGATTATGTGAAGTTTCAAACATTTAAAACTGAATTGAATATTTCAAAATCTGCTAAAAAAGCCGAATACCAGAAAAATAATACTGAAAAAGAAGAAAACCAGTATGAAATGGTAAAAAAACTAGAGCTCACCTATGAAGAATTTTTAATCGTTGAAGAAAAATGCAGAGAGTTCAACGTGGGGTTCATGTCTACGGCTTTTGATTTACCAAGTATTGACTTTTTAGATTCTTTTAATCCAAAATATTTTAAAATACCAAGTGGAGAAATTACAAATTACTCTTTTTTAAAAGCGATAGCTCAAAAGGGAAAGAGGATTATACTTTCTACTGGGATGGCCTCACTTGGAGAAATAGAAAACGCGCTCGAAGTTCTTCTAAGATATGGGGTGGATAGGGAAAATATTACTGTTCTACATTGCAACACTGAGTATCCAACCCCAATGAATGACGTCAATTTAAAAGCAATGAATGTCATAGGAGATTGTTTTGGAGTGAGAATAGGCTATTCCGACCATACTTTAGGAATTGAAGTACCAACTGCAGCTGTAGCGTTAGGAGCAAAAGTCATAGAGAAACACTTTACTTTAGACAGGACGTTACCTGGCCCAGATCATAATGCCTCTCTCGAGCCTGAGGAACTTGTTGCAATGGTTAAAGCGATTAGAAACATTGAACAAGCAATAGGCGGCAGCGGTCGTAAAGAAAGAAGCCCAAGTGAATCTAAGAATGTTTCAATCGCAAGAAAAAGCATCCATACTAAAACAGACCTTGTTTCTGGAAAAATCATTACAGAGGATGACATTATCGCATTGAGACCTGGTGATGGTATTTCTCCTATGAAATGGGATGACATTATAGGAAAGAAGTTGAAGGGAAATAAAACTAAATTTGAAAAATTATCTTGGATTGATTTTGTATGAAAATAGCTGTACTTACAAGCTCTAGGGCTGATTATGGAATTTATTTTCCACTTCTAGAAAAAATAAAAAATGACAGCTTCTTTGACCTTGAGGTTATCTGTTTTGGAACGCATTGCTCAAAAGCTCATGGCTATACATTATCTAAGGTTAAATCACACGGATACAAGAAAATTCATGAGATTAGTGCATTAATCGCTAACGATAATGCAGTTTCTATATCTAGTTCTTACGGATTAACTACCTTAAAGTTTGCAGAGTTCTGGGAACACAATCATGAATATGAAATGGTCTTCTGTCTTGGAGATCGATTTGAAATGAGTGCAGCAGTTCAAGCAGGAATTCCCTTTGGAATTAAATTTGTTCATTTATATGGTGGAGATACTACACTCGGTGCCATAGACGATATTTATCGTAATCAAATAACCCTTGCATCCTTTTTGCATTTTACAGCTACAGAAGATCATTCAAAAAAAATTCAGAAAATAACTAATCAGGTAGAAAACATTTTTACTATAGGAACAATAAGTCTTAATGAAATTGCATCTTTCAAGCCAGTTTCAAAAAAAGACTTACTTACTGAATATAATATACCTGTTGATGATTATGTTTTGGTGACATTTCATCCAGAAACTATCGCCACAGAAGAAAACGAGCTGTATGCTGAAGAAATGAAAGTATCATTGCTTAAAATTGCTGAATCAAGTAACGTAGTAGTTACTATGCCTAATGCAGATACTATGGGGTCGTTATACAGAGATAAGCTATTTGAAACAAGAAGTAATAAACCAGATAAGATATTTTTAGTAGAAAATTTTGGAAAGAAAAATTATTTTTCGGCTATGTATCATGCAAAGCTTTTAATAGGAAATACATCTAGTGGCATTGTTGAAGCCGCATCTTTCGGTAAATTAACAGTGAATGTAGGAGATAGACAAAAAGGTAGGGCACAAAGTGATAACGTTTTAAATGCTACTTTTAACTCGGTCGACATACTAGACAAGTACAATGAAGCGGTAAAACGAGGTACGTACTATGGTGATAATGTGTACTACCGTCATAATAGTGTAGAAAGCATTATAAGAATATTAAAAAAATATAAAAATAATTAGATTAGGATTTTAAGATTGGAACCTATTGTTAAAAAAGTAATCCATATTTCATTTCCTTTAATTACGCTGGAGTTAAAATATTTTGGATTTTAAGTTCATTGCGTGTATTAATTAAGAATTATCGATGTTTTATTTAGTTTTTTAATTATCACGCTTTCGCGAAAGCGGAATAAAATAACTAGTATTAAAACTATCAAATTCTATTATTATAAGTTTTTATTGCAAAACGAATTATCATTAAAAACCAATCAAATAAACAATAAAGTATCTTTATGGACATTAATCAAATTACTATACCATCCAACGCAACAATACTGGACGCACTTCATCAACTTAATCAAGTTAGGAGTGTAAGTAGATTGATACTTTTTGTTAAGGATAAGAAAAACAAAATAATTGGGTCTATAACAGACGGTGATATTCGAAGATCTATAACTATTAATCAAGATTTGCAAAAACCGGTAGAAGAAGTCTGTTTCAAAAATTTTGTTCATCATATAGAAGATGGTAATTTTATAGATCTTTCAGTTTATCGAGAACAAAATATTAAGATACTGCCTATTCTTAATGAAGATATGACTTTATCCAGAGTTCTTGACTTAGATGTTATTGAGTCTACTCTTCCTTTAGAATGCATGATCATGGCTGGTGGAAGAGGTAAGAGATTAAGTCCTTTAACTGATACCGTACCTAAACCTATGTTACCGTTAGGAAATAAACCGATTATAGAACACAATATAGACCGCTTAATTAGTTACGGTATTAAGAAAATATATATATCTGTTAAATATTTAGGCGATCAATTGGAGACCTATTTTGGTGATGGTAGTTCAAAAGGCATAGAGATTGAATATGTATGGGAAGATCAACCTCTAGGCACCGCTGGAGCTCTTGCTTTAGTAGATAGATTCAACTCTGAACATGTTCTATTAATGAACAGTGATCTTTTCACTAGCGTTAACTTTGAAGACATGTATTTACTAATGCTTCAAGAGAACGCAGATATGGTTGTAGCTTCTACAGAATATAAGGTTGATGTACCTTATGCTGTTTTTGAGACAGAAGATAATAAAGTTAAAGCTTTTAAAGAAAAACCTTCTTACATTTATCAGTCTAATGCGGGAATTTATATTTTAAAAAGGTCACTTATAGAACAAATGAATAAAAATGAATACTGCGATATAACCGATGTTATGGAAAAGTTAGTTAGTGATGGAGGTAAGCTAGTATATGATCCTATTCTTGGATTTTGGATTGATATAGGTAAACCGTCAGACTATAAACAAGCTCAAGAATTTATAAAACATTTTAAATGATATTAGTTGTAATTCCCGCTAGAGGAGGATCTAAAGGAATTCCTAAAAAAAACATCAAAAGTTTGAATAACAAGCCTTTGATTTATTACACTATTGAAGCAGCTAGATCATGTTTCAATGATGACCAAATTTGTGTCAGTACAGATAGTGAAGAAATAATAGATGTAGTAGAGAAAACAGGTTTGAGGGTTCCTTTCATAAGACCAAGTGAGTTAGCTACAGACACTGCAACTAGTGAATCCATGCTAAGACATGCAATAAATTTTTATGAATCTAAGGGTCAAATTGTAGAGCATGTAGTTCTTTTACAACCTACATCACCGTTGAGAAATGGTGAACATATAAAGCAGGCGTTAAGTTTATACATGAAAAGCAATAAGGACGTTGAAATGCTTGCATCTGTAAAGAAAACAGATGCGAATCCGTATTATGTACTTGTTGAGGAAAATTCAATGGGTTATCTTGAAAAGTGCATGCAATCCACTAGCACAAGAAGGCAAGACTTACCTGCTGTTTATGAATATAATGGAGCAATTTATATTTATAACGTAAAAGCTTTAAAACAAAAGGCGTTAATTGATTTCCAAAACATCATAAAATTTGAAATGGATAATAAATATTCTGCAGACATTGATGATCCACTTGACTGGAAATGGATTGAGTTTTTATTGAACCAAGAGAATGACATTTAAAACAATATTTGTTTTTTGTTGTTCTAGTTCTCAACTTTATAGATTCTCTTTATAAAAAGAAAAAAATGTTATACATATTCACTTCATATTTATTTCTAGCTAGAAAGAAGAGTTTAATAGTTTTATTCCTTTTGGGATTGGTTTTAGTTTCGTACTTGGGTTCAATTCTAATTAGCAAAGAATACGAGGTTAATAATGTACAAGATGTATTAAATGTAATTTTTACTTCTGCAATTCTTTTGATTTTTATTCATGGATTTAACTCCTATAAAAAACTTGAACAGATTCAATTTTCAGGAAGAAATGAAAACTTAGTTAAAATAGTGAATGTAATTTTAATACTGGGATTAAGTGTTTTACTGATAAATATTTTTATAACTTTTAAAGCATTTAGCGCTTTATTTAATCAAAGTGTCAACGTTACTGAATACAAAAATGATGGAGGTGCTGCTGATATGTTAGCAGGTTGGGTAAACCCTATTTTATTGTTATATTCTAGGCTTATTTCTCCCATAGGATATCTAGCTTTTGGGCTTCATTTTTTCTTTTTGCTCAAAAAGAAAAAATGGTTCAGCTTTCTTTTCTTTTTAATCTCATTAAACATACCGTTGCTTGGATTTCATGGGTTATCAAGATCAGCAGCTGTTCAGTTCTTACTGACGTATTTTTTTTATTTGTTGTATATCCTACCAGCTCTGAGTCAAAAATCAAGAAGGTTTATCTTTATTTTTGGCGGTACAGCTGCGTTGTGCCTCTTGTCACTGCTCAATTCTATTACAGATTCTAGATTTTCTAAATTTTACAATATTCCTATCGAAAGTACGATTCAAGACCCTATTTATTATTCTTCAATAGATTATGCATCACAGTGGAATCATAATGGTATAAAGGTCATGGGGAATTTTTCTTATGATAAACTTATGTATGGAAAGTCAACTCTACCTATCGTTGATTTTACCGCAGAAAGAATAGGATTAGAGGTTAGTAGGCTTCCTGAGCTTAGGGAAATATATTTGACTGATGATTATGATCATACCTTTAATGGTGTAGTCGCCACTCTATTGTATGACTTTGGTTACATATTCACTTTTATTTTTGCCCTTGTTTTTAATAAATTTTCTAGAATTACAGGACCTTCTAATGGAAAAGTTTCTTTATCTAATTTCATGTCTTTTGCTTTTTTAATACCGTTACCTTTACTCTTTTTTTCCAATAATGTATACTCCAACCTAGCAATCAATATTGGAGTTGTCTTCTATATAATATTTGTTTATTTGCTTAAACGTATAAAACTGTGAATTCTATGAATACCGTTGTTTTCTATTTCTATTCATCGCTAAATGGATCTATGTTTGGGGTTTTACTTGATGAAGCTAAAAAGTTGATCGAAGCTAAAAAGAGTAAAGTTTACATAGTTATGTGTGAAGGTTTTTTTGACCACTGTTTAACAAATCCCACCGGTAATACAGGAATATGTGCGCTTTGTAAAAGTCAAACAAAAAAAATTATTAGCAATACTTTAGGAGATCAAGCAACTATTTTAAAATTATCTGATTATTATGACTCAAAACTAAGTAAAGACAAGATATCTATTAGTACATCAGAGGAATTTAAAAAATTCAATTATAAGGATATTGGTATAGGATACAGCGCCCTTTCTAGCTACGTACATTTAACAAGAAATCAAAAACCAAAGATAGATAAAGATTCCATAGATTATTTTAAGAATCAATTATTACAGTCTATGAAGCTAATTGATGCCTTTTCTAACTTAATTGACGACATAAAACCTGATAGAGTATGTAGTTTTAATGGTAGATTTAACGAGATTAGACCTGTTTTTGAAATTGCCCTAATCAAAAAAGTAGAGGCTTATTTATATGAATTTGAACCTCTTGGAAACGGTCAAAGTGCAAAAGTAGTTTTTAAAAATGTTCTTCCGCATAGTATTGTAGGTAATAAATGGAAATTTGAACATTGTTGGAACGACAGTAATTTAGTTCCTGGTGAAAACGTTAAGCTTTCTGAAGAATTTTTTCATAATAAAAGAAATGGAATAGCTGCTGGTGATAAAGTTTATGTAAAAGGTACAACTACAGGTAAATTGCCAGATAACTGGAACTCAAATAAGAGAAATATAGTGATATTTAACTCTTCTGAAGATGAATATGTATCTATAGGTGAAGAATGGGAAAGCTTAACTTTATTCAAAGAGCAAATAGAAGGCTTAAAGTTCACCTTTGAATCTTATAAAAATGATGAAAGCTTTCATTTTTATTTGAGAGTACATCCTAATTTGAAAGGGATAGCTTATAAGTATCATCAAAATCTTTACGAATTTGAGAAGGAATATTCAAATGTCACCATAATTGGTGCTGAGGAATCAATAAACTCTTATGACTTGCTTGACGCTAGTGAAAAGGTGATTGTTTTTGGTTCTACAATGGGACTAGAAGCAGTGTATTGGGGTAAACCAGTAATTCTCTTGGGTTGCTCATGGTATTATTATGAAGACGTTTGTTATATTCCCAAAACTACTAATGAGTTTCTTAAATTGATAAAGCAAGAGTTGAAACCTAAATATAATTCTAATGTTCTTAAGCTGGGATTATTTTTTTACTACAGAAAATCTACTTACATAGAGAGCAATCCTGTTTATAGTTATTTCAATTACAATCCTATAAAATATCAATTATTTAATAAGATTGCAGTTGGTTATCATTATCAAAAATTATTCAATTCAACTAAGCTTCGAGCTTACTACATAGCAGGTTTGAAGTTTTTGAGTTTACTGTTGTTTCCCGATAAATTTTCGTTACCTAAAAAGGAGGAGTGACATGAAATTGAAAATTTTAAGATTTGTATTGTCAAAATTATCCAAAGAAAAAGCAAAATATTTAATTGATTTTATTGCATTTGGAATTGGTTTTTTTATTTCTTCAGCAATAGCTCTATGTATTTCTATTATTGTGAATAAAAATATGTCAAAAGCCGAATTGGGTCTTTATAACTACAATAAAAGTGTTTTAGAGTTTGCAGCCTATGTTTCATCTATGTTACTGTATAGGGGATATCTTAGGTTTAACATTGCGGGAAATAACATTTCGCTATTTAAAAAAGTCAAAATTGTTAATTTTATAGCCTTTGTTTGTTTAGAGTTGTTTGCTTTTTACTTGACTAAAAGTTATATCGCTTTATTATTCCCATTTTTTATTTTTTACGAAGAGCGGTTATATTTTTTTAGATCTTTAATGAAAGTAAAAAAGGTTAACTTTCTTAAGATAATTGTTGCTGTTTTTACATTGATAACATTATTAATACTTTTGTATTTTAAATCAATAAAACCTAATTATGTTTTATTTGCATATGGGTTGGGTTTTGCATTAGCTCTTTTTTTCTATTTCACTAAAGAGAAAATTAAAGTCAATTTGGAGGTGATTACTTGGAAAAAGATCCTTTTTTATTCCTTACCAGGTTTAGGAGCTGTGATTGTAAGATTGTCTTTAGATGTCTCCTCTCAATTCTTAATTAAAAATGAGTTTGATTTAGTTGAACTTTCTAAATATGCAATTTCCACTCGTGTCTTACTGAGTGTCAAGCTTTTTTCAAGTCTTTTATTAATGTTTTTCCCTGTTTTATATTTTAGAGAAATTAAACTAAAAAACATTAGATTTATACATAGAATACGTTTGGGAGTTCTTTTGATTATGATAATAATATCTATTTTATCAATTATATTTCGAGACGAAATATATTGGTTAATGGGCGCTTCTAGTTACACCGATTATAGCTATTTATATAGCTTGCTAGTAATTTCTGAGTTCTTTGTTGTCTTTGCCGGTGTTATGGGAATATATCTTACTTACGCTTTGAAAACGCACATAACATTGTTGATTTATTTTCTAGGAGCAATACTTAACATAATAATTTTAAGTGTTTTTTTGCCACTTCAAGGAATTATTGTCGCGCCTTTGTCTATACTTTCTTCAAACCTATTTATGGCATTGGTGATGTTAATCGTTAGTTACCGTATGGAAAGGAAATATATTAAATCAAGCTTATGAAAGTAGTAATCGTTGGTGATACAATTAATTTTCAAGGTGAATCTTTCATATTGGAGGATTTATACGACCTTGAATTTTTCGAAAAAGCTAAAGGAAATGTCGAAGATTACAATAACGATTCCTTTTTCGTTAATGAGCTTTATTTGAACTTTACTCAGAATTTTCTTGTTTTAGAATCTTTTGTAGTAACTAATAAAATTACTGAGATTGACGCACTTCAATCATCTAATATGCTGTTTTTTTATCTTTCTGATATCGCAAGCAAGCATGATTTATATATTAAAGGTTCTTTCTATTTTGTAAAGTTTTTGAACTGGTGTATGTTTTTTTTTCATATTTTCAGTTCAAGTATTTTCCTAATTTTTTTAATGATAAAAATATCGAAGAAAAAACTTAAAAAGATTAAAGGAGATATCACCATCGTTAGAACAACGGCTCTAAAAAATAAAGTCGAGTCTTTAAACATGAGATGTGAGTATGAAGATCCTTATGATAAAACTTCTATTTATAAATATTTTAGTAGAACCATACGATGTTCATGGGTATGCACATCCCTGTTTACTTCATTCAATCAATACAGCTCTCTTAAAAAATTAATCATATCTTATCAAGGTACTAATTCAATTCATTTGATTAATGAATTTTACGGAAAACGATTAGTACATTTAAACTTGTACAAAAAAGTTCTAGATGCCTATCTTAAACAAAATAATTTGGATAGACTTTTTACGAGCAATAACTTAGATCGCTTTGCTATGGTGGAGTCAAAATTAGCTAAAAAATATAAGGTTCAATTGATAGGTATTCCACACGGTCTAGAATATGGGTTTAAATTCCCGAAGTGCTTCACTGGTGATATATTTTATGCAACTAGCGATTTTGCAGTTAAATACTTCAATAATCTTTATAAAACCAGTAAGTTTGTATTTGATAAGGAGTTCATTACTTCTATATTTAGAAAAAAACAAACTGATAATAATGATATTAAAATTGTTTATTTTTCTGAGCCTAGAGAAAGTTTTGTTAACCATGATATAATAAGAGGTCTATTACCGCTTTTTAAAAAGCAAAACATGATATTAAGTTTAAAGCTCCATCCTAAAGAACGAGAGGAAGATTATGATGATTATGATGTAGAAATAATTGAAAATTTTAACAATGCAATAACTGGAAATATTTGTTTTTCAAGAAAATCTACAATTTTATTAGAGGCGTTATATAATAATTCTATGTCATCGGCTATTTTGTTGAATAACAAGGATAGAACTTTTTTTTCCAATTTCCCATCGTTACAGACTGAAGAGATAAATCAAGCTTTTAGTTTTCACGAACTCGAGAGTTGGATAATAGAATCATATAAAAAGAAAATAGATGAAAAAAGGACTTAAATTACTCGACTGTACTTTAAGAGATGGAGGATACTACACTAATTGGGATTTTGATAAGCAATTAGTTAAGGATTATTGCTCTGCTATGGAATCGCTACCTATAGACTATGTGGAAATAGGATATCGTAGTGTAGAATTAGATGGTTATTTAGGAGAATATTTTTATTGTCCAGTCTATAAGATGAAAGAGCTTAAGGGTATGATGCCTAACAAAAAACTGGTGATCATTTTAGACGAGAAAAATGTAGGTATTCAAGATATTGATGATCTATTAGATCCTTGTGTCAATTTTATATCAATGGTTAGAATTGCGATCTCTCCAAATAGTTTTGATAAAGCAATTCCTCTAGCAAAGGCAATTAAAGAAAAAGGATTTGAAGTAGGTTTTAATATAATGTACATGTCATCATGGATTGAAAACAAGGATTTTATTGAAAAGATTCCTTTAATAGATGGTCTTGTTGACTACTTTTATATGGTAGACTCTTATGGAGGTGTTTTCCCTAAAGATGTAGAACAAATAGCAAAGTTAGTTAAATCAAAAACTAATTGTCAAATTGGTTTTCACGGTCACGATAATCTTGAAATGGGTTTGATAAATAGTATAACAGCAATTGACTGTGGTTGTAGTATAATAGATTCTACTATAACAGGGATGGGAAGAGGTGCTGGAAACCTCAAAACGGAACTTCTAATGACTTATTTTGCATCTAAATTGAATTGGGATGTGTCTTTTGACAAACTCAGTGATGTGGTCGCAGATTTTGAGAAATTACAAGAATATCATAAATGGGGAACAAATTTACCTTACATGATTTCTGGTGCATACTCTCTTCCTCAAAAAGATGTAATGAGTTGGATATCAAAAAGGAGATATTCGATAGGTGGAATTGTAAACGCATTACAAGAACAAGTAATAGAAGGAGATGTTAATAGTTTTGATCTTCTTCCTCGTGACGCATCTTTTAATAGGGCTATTATTATTGGAGGAGGCGATTCTACCTTGTCTAATTTTAAAGCTGTTAAATCGTATATAGAGCTTTACAAAGATGATGGTCTTTGTATTATACATGCGGGAACAAGGTACGCAGAGGTTTTTAACACCTTTGAAGTTCCTCAATTTTATTGTTTAGCTGGTAATGAAGGTTATAGACTGCAAAAAGTATTTGATAATTTATCTTTAATTGAGCATAAATGTGTATTACCGTCTAAAAGAAGTATGGGGTCTTTTGTCCCGAAAGAAATATTGAATCACACCTTCGAGCTATCAGAAGCTACCTTTACCGATCAATATCAAGACTCACCTCTTGCTATAGCCATAGATATATGTCTTTATTTAAGTATTAAAAACTTAGATTTTATTGGCTTTGATGGTTACGATATCACTGTAAATAAATCTGAATTTGATATAGCAAAAGAAAACCAATATTTATTTGATAAAATTAAGTCTCAAGACATCAACTTTTCTTCTCTTACAAGCACAAAGTATCAAATAAAGGAAAGTTCTATCTATAGCAAAATAAAATAATAATGAAAGTTGTAGGAGTAATCCCAGCAAGATATAAGTCTTCCAGATTTGAAGGTAAGCCACTTGCGTTGATAAATAAAAAACCTATGATCATTCATGTTGCAGAGCAAGTTGAAAAAGCTATAGGTAAGGATAATACATTTGTGGCTACCGACGACCAAAGGATTTATGATCTAGTCATTTCCTCAGGATATCAGTGTGTCATGACTCCAGATAATTGCAAAACTGGAACTGACAGGATTTGGGAATTTGCAAAAATAGTCAACGCTGATATTTACTTAAATGTTCAAGGAGATGAACCTATGGTATCTCCTGAAGATATTCTCAAAATCATCGTAGAAAAAAAAGTAAACATGAATCTCGTTGTGAATGGCATGCTACCCATGTCAACTCAAGAAGATCCTAAAGATATTAATATTCCTAAAGTTCTTGTAAATAAACATAATGATTTGATTTATATGTCTCGTTTACCTATTCCTGGTATTAAAGACAGTAACATGAAATTTAAACCTACTTACCTAAAACAGGTTTGTATCTATGCCTTTAGCTATGAAGAGCTAGAGATCTATGGTTCAAATAATACAAAAAGTTTATTTGAAAGTTTTGAAGATATTGAAATCTTGAGATTTATGGATTTTGATATAAAAATTAGAATGGTAATGATGGAAACCGAAACCATAGCGGTAGATAATCCTGGAGACATAATTAAAGTAGAGAATGCCTTAAAAAAATTACAATGAAAATAAAAAACATACTTTGGGATTTTGATGGTGTCATTTTAGATTCAATGAAAGTTAGAGATTGGGGATTTAGAGAGATTTTTGAACATTTTGATAAGGAAAAGGTTGACAAACTGATAGATTATCATCGTGTGAATGGAGGTCTTTCTAGATATGTTAAAATTAGATACTTTTATGAGTCTATTTTAAATAAAAATATTTCTGACGAAGAAGTATTAGTTCACGCCACCGCTTTTTCTGATTTAATGAGGAGTGAATTAACTGATAAAAAAAACCTTATTAAAGAAACAGTAGATTTTATTGAAGCAAACCATTCAAATTATAATTTTCACATTGTCTCGGGATCTGATCAAGAAGAACTGAGATTTATCTGTAAGGAATTAGGCTTAGCAGTTTACTTTAATTCTATTCATGGGTCTCCTACACCTAAAAACAAACTTGTTTCAGATTTAATGTTTGAGAATAAATATGATTCAAATGAAACTATACTCATTGGAGATTCAATTAACGACTATGAAGCTGCCGTGGCAAATAGCTTGACATTTTATGGTTTTAACAATACTTCCTTGAAAAGTGTTAGTGATTCATATATCAATAGTTTTGAAAGATTAGTAATTCAATAGTAAATCAAATTGTTTATAACTCAACCACTTGATGGTTGTAAACAGACCAGAATTTAAAGAAATGAAGAGTAAGACATTGTTAATTACAGGAGGAACAGGTTCATTTGGAAATGCAGTTCTTAAAAGATTTATTGATACTGACCATTTTAAAGAAATACGAATTTTTTCTAGAGATGAGAAAAAGCAGCATGACATGCGTAAGGCATTCAATAATCCTAAATTAAAGTTCTACATAGGCGATGTTAGGAATAGTGATAGTATTTTAAAAGCTATGCGTGGAGTAGACTATGTATTTCATGCAGCTGCATTAAAACAAGTTCCTTCCTGTGAGTTTTTTCCTATGGAGGCAACTAGAACAAATGTAATAGGAACGCAAAATGTAATCGATGCCGCTGAGATATGTGAAGTAAATAAGGTTATTTGCCTTAGCACAGATAAAGCAGCTTACCCTATAAATGCTATGGGAATTTCTAAAGCATTGATGGAGAAAGTTGCAATAGCAGCATCACGTAATCTCACTAAAACCACAGTTTGCCTTACGAGATATGGAAATGTGATGGCAAGTCGAGGATCTGTAATACCATTATTTATAGATCAAATAGAATCAGGAGAAAGTCTTACCGTCACAGACCCTAATATGACAAGATTTCTTATGTCACTCGATGACGCTGTAGAATTAGTTCTGTTTGCTTTTGAGCACGGTAAATCTGGAGATTTATTTGTAAACAAAGCCCCAGCAGGAACGATAGGAGATCTTGTAACTGCCATGAAACAAATATTTAATGTAGAAAATCCTGTTAAAGTAATAGGCACTAGACATGGTGAGAAATTATACGAAACCCTTTGTACTAGAGAGGAGATGTTGAAAGCAGAAGATATGGGTGATTTCTTTAGAATACCTGCAGATAATCGGGATCTTAATTATGCTCAATTCTTTTCAGAAGGTGAACAAGATATATCCACTGTGGATGACTATCACTCTCATAATACCCAACAGTTAGATGCAACTGGCATGAAAGTGCTTATAGAAAAACTAAAAATAATTAAGGATGCGCTTTCGCGAAAGCAATAAAATAAAAGAACCCTATATAATTAACGGAGGCAGTGTGGAAGATAGTCGTGGCAGCGTGATTTTTGTTAATGATTTTGATTTAAAAGAAATACGAAGATTTTATCAAATTTCTAACTGTGATACTAACTTTGAGAGAGGATGGCAAGGCCATAAAATAGAAAGCAGGTGGTTTCAATCTCTGAAAGGAACTATTTCATTAAGTTTAATTGCTTTTGAAGATTATAAAAAAGGTGATAAGGTTAGATGTAGCCTATTTGAATTGTCATGCGATAAACCTCAGGTTTTATACGTCCCACCTGGTTATGTTTCTTGTATAAAAGCAAAGACTAAAGAACACTGTTTGGGAGTATTCTCAAATTACTCTCTTAATGCGATTAAAGATGAGGTAAGATTTGAATTGGACTATTTTGATACTATAATAGAAAAACGACAATGAAAAAAATTGGAATTACTGGACAAGAAGGATTTTTAGGACGTCATATTCTTAATAATTTAAAGTTGTTTCCAGATGAGTATGAAATCATTAATTATGATAAATCTTTTTTTGCAGATAAAAGCTCTTTAGATCAATTTGTTTCAAGTTGTGACGTTATTTACCATCTTGCAGCTATGAATAGACATGAAGATCAGCAATTTATATATGATACTAATGTTAATTTGGTAAAAGAATTGATCGAATCATTAAATAGAACTAGCTCACAACCACACATTTTGTTTTCGTCATCCTCTCAGGAAGTTCAAGATAATTTATACGGTAAATCAAAACTTAAAGGGAGAGAGCTGTTAGAGTTTTGGGCAAAAGAAAATAATGCTAGTTTTACAGGTTTTATTATTCCTAATGTTTACGGACCTTTTGGAAGTCCTTTTTATAATTCTTTTGTTTCTACCTTTTGTCACCTTTTGAACAATGATGGTACGCCAGAGGTTGTCAATGATAGTGAGGTTAACTTGATTTATGTTCAAAATCTCGTTAACGCGATGTTAAAACCATTAAATAATAAACAAGGTTCTATAAATAGGATTGCAGTACCTGAAGATGGGACGTATAAAGTGACCGAGGTTCTTCACTTATTAAATAGATATAAAAATGATTACCTAAATAAAGGTATAATGCCGTCATTAGAGAATCAATTTGAGCTCAATATGTTCAATACTTTTAGGAGTTTCATTGATCATAAGAACCATTTTCCAGTTGTTTACACTCAACATAAAGACGATAGAGGAGCTTTTGTAGAAATCATTAGATTAGAACAACATGGACAAGTTTCATTTTCTACTACCGTACCAGGTGTTACCAGAGGTAATCATTACCATACTAGAAAGATAGAAAGATTTTCTGTGATTAAAGGAAAAGCTTTAATAGAACTTCGTAAAATAAATACAGATGAAATTTTAAGCTTTTATCTTGATGGTGATCAACCTTCCTACGTGGATATGCCTATATGGTATACTCATAATATTAAAAATATAGGTGATGAAGAATTATATACAATGTTTTGGATCAATGAATTTTATAATCCTAATGATGCAGACACTTACTTTGAAACAGTTTAAAAAATGAAAAAATTAAAAGTAGCCACGGTTGTAGGAACACGACCTGAAATAATAAGATTATCAAGAGTTCTTGCAGCATTAGATGCATCTCCAGCAATTGAGCATACATTAATTCATACTGGACAAAATTATGACTATGAATTGAATCAAATCTTTTTTGATGATTTAGGATTACGTAAACCAGATTATTTCTTAGAGGCAGCAGGTAAAAATGCAGCGGAGACTGTGGGTAACATCATGATTAAGATAGATGTATTACTAGAGAAGTTAAAGCCAGAAGCTTTTCTTGTTTTAGGTGATACAAACAGCTGTTTATGTGCTATTCCTGCTAAAAAGCGTCAGATCCCCATTTTTCACATGGAAGCAGGAAATAGGTGTTTTGATCAACGAGTACCTGAAGAAACAAATAGAAAAATTGTAGATCACACAGCTGACGTTAATTTAACTTACAGTGATATAGCAAGAGAATATTTGTTGAGAGAAGGTCTTCCAGCAGATAGAATCATCAAAACTGGGTCACCTATGTTTGAGGTTCTTAACTATTATATGAAGGAAATTAAAGAATCTAACGTCTTGAAAGAGCAAAATCTTGAAAATGGTAAGTATTTTGTTATTTCAGCTCATAGACAAGAAAACATAAACAGTGATAGAAATTTTTTCAACTTGTTTGACACGCTTAATGAAATAGCCGAAAAATATAATTACCCTATTATATTTTCTACTCATCCAAGAACTAAAAACAGAATAGACCAAGCTGAGTTAAAATTGCATGAAAATATTAAATTTTTAAAACCTCTAGGTTTTAATGATTACAATCACCTTCAAGCTAATGCCTTTGCTGTTTTATCAGATAGTGGTACAATTTCTGAAGAATCAAGTATTCTTAATTTTAGAGCTTTAAACATTAGAGAAGCTCATGAAAGGCCAGAGGCAATGGAAGAAGGTGCAGTCATGATGGTAGGATTAGAAAAAGAACGCATTATACAAGGTTTAGAACATCTTCAATTTCAAGATATTGATGATAAAAGAAATTTACGATTGGTGTCTGACTATTCAATGCCTAACGTAAGTGAAAAAGTGGTTAGAATAATAATTAGCTACACTGATTATATCAAAAAAGTAGTTTGGCGTGAGTAAACAAGATGTTTATATAGTTTCTGAACTTTTTTATCCAGAAACAATCTCTACAGGATATATAATGACTGAGATTGCTGCAGAAATGGCTAAAACTTATAATGTAAAGGTTATCTGTGGACCTGAGTATTATGAAAAGAAAGATAAAGTTGAAAAAGTTGATTCCCTACCAGATATAGATATTTTTAGGATCAAATCAAATGGGTACAATAAAAATAAACTACTTTCTAGAGTTTTTGGTAATTTTTTAGTTTCCTTCAAATTATTCCAATTAATGAAAAGTGAGATTCCATCAGACTCTAAAGTCCTAATGGTTACTAATCCTATTTTTTTATTATTAATTGCAAGCTTTTATTCAAAATCTAAAAAGTGGAAAATTAATTTATTAGTTCACGATGTTTTTCCAGAAAATCTATTGCTATCGAATGTTCTTAAATCTAAGAATTTTATTTTTAAAATTTTAGAAATTTTCTTTAATCGTTCATTCAAAAAAATGCACAGTATTATTGTGTTGGGAAGGGACATGAAAGCAATATTTCAAAATAAAGTAGCCAATAAAGTACAAATTCACGTGATTGAGAATTGGGCTGATACTGAGAGGATTTCAGCTAGTATTTTAAATGAGCAGTCATCTAAAAACTTACTTTTTGCAGGTAACTTAGGCAGATTGCAAGGAATTGATTCTCTTTTAAGTGCTTTGTATAAAACTAGAAATGAAGATTATACTTTTACCTTTATTGGTAATGGAGCCTTTTCAGCAACTATAGATAATTTCATAAAAAATAATAATCTTTCTCATATAGAAAAATTGGGTTGGATTGAACGCTCTAAACAGAATGAGTTTCTAGCAAATTCTACGATTGGCGTTGTTACTTTAAAAAAAGGAATGGTAGGACTAGGTGTACCTTCTAAATTTTATAACCTTTTGGCTGCTGGTAAACCTATATTATATATTGGGGATTTATATTCTGAGCTTTATTATGTTTTAAAGGAGAATAATATAGGCTGGTTTGTAGAATCGGGCAGTACAGAAATGATTTGTACAACGATTATGGAAATAATCAATACAGATTTTAATACACTGAGGAAAATGTCATTAAATGCACGAAATTTGTCTGTTGAACGCTATGATAAGAAAATTGTTTTATCTCGTTTTGTAGAAATTTTTAAAGATTAGTACGGGATGAAAGTTTTGGTTACAGGTAGTTCTGGTTTTTTAGGTAAATATATCTTAAGTGAGTTGATAGAGTTAGGTTTTAAGGTACATACTTTAGGAAGAAAAAAAAGTTCTACTATTTTTGCCGATCTTGTAATGGATGATTTTAATATAGAGCAACACTATGATTGTATCATACATGTTGCAGGAAAGGCTCATTCAATTCCTAAGACCTCTTTGGAAAGGAAAGAATTCTATGATGTCAATTTAAAAGGGACTACCAACTTATTAAATGCCTTGATAAAAAAACCAAAGTATTTTATTTTTATCAGTACCGTTTCGGTTTACGGCTTAGATGTAGGAAAAGATATAAATGAAGATATGCCTTTAAATTCTTTAGAGCCTTATGGTCAAAGTAAATTAATGGCAGAGAAAAGCGTGTTAGAATGGGGAGAGAAGCATAACGTCGTCATTACAATATTAAGGTTACCACTTCTTTTTGGTGTTAATCCTCCCGGTAATTTAAATTCTATGATAAATGCAATTAGAAAAGGATATTATTTTAATATAGATGATGGTAACGTAAGAAAATCAATGGTATTCGCTAGTGATGTAGCTTCTTTTCTACCTAAAGTAGCTACTTATGGAGGTATTTACAATCTAACTGATGGACATCACCCATCATTTAAGCAGTTATCAGTCATAATTGCAAGTCATTATAATGTTCGTAAACCAATATCTTTACCATATTTTTTTATTTTCATTATTGCAAATTGTGCTGATATGTTACAAAAAATATTAAAAAAGAAAATGCCGATAAATAAAAGGCAACTTTTAAAGATGACTAACTCATTAACTTTCAGTGATCAAAAGGCGAGAAAAATTGGATGGAATCCCAAAAAAATAATTGATTACCCAAACAACTGGTTATAATCCTAATGGACGTTGCTTACGTAGTAAAAATTGGGTTAAAAATTTAAAATATTCTTATGAAAACATTTCTTACAATTACTGCTCATCCAGATGATGAGGCTTTAGGATTCGGCGCGAGTTCTTATGTCTTATCGCAAAAAGGGCACAAAGTTTATAACTGCATTTTATCAGGTTCTGTAGACGCTAGAAGACATAAACCAGATCAAGAGGATTTGAAAATTCATACTAATAAGGCTCAAGAATATATGGGTGCTGAAAAACCTATTTTAGGAAATTTTCCTAACATCAAGTTCAATACGGTTGCGCATTTAGAATTAGTCCAGTACATAGAAAAAATTATAGAAGAAATAGAACCAGATGTTCTCATAACGCATCACCCTTATGATCTCAACAATGATCATTACCATACCTCTAAAGCATGTCAAGCGGCAGCTAGACTATTTCAAAGAAAACCAACTAAACCTATTGAAGCATTTTATTTCATGGAAATTCCTTCTTCTACAGACTGGGCATTTCCTGTAGATGGACAGACTTTTAGACCAGATACTTTTATAGAAGTAGGAAAGATAGGTGTAGAGCAAAAGCTAAAAGCACTACACGCTTATGAAGGTGTTATGAGACCTTATCCCCATCCTAGAAGTGACGAGGCGATCACTGCACTAGCAGTTTTAAGAGGATCACAAGCTGGTAAAATGTATTGTGAGTCATTTCAAACAGCTATGAATATAATAAATTTCTAAAGCAATTATGTATTTACTGTTCAAGCGTTTTTTTGATATAGTGTTATCAATTCTTTTACTTATAATATTACTGCCTCTTTTTACGGTTATCGCTTTAATTATTTATATTCAAGATTTTGGTACTCCTATTTTTAAACAAAAAAGACTGGGTAAAAATGGTGAAGAATTTCTTTTTTACAAATTTAGAAGTATGCCACTTGATACTCCTGACTTAGAGTCAAAAGAAAGAGATAAACTAGAAATCACTCCGTTTGGTACTTTTATAAGGCGCACAAATCTAGATGAACTACCTCAATTTTTTAATGTACTTGTAGGCGATATGAGTTTTATAGGCCCTAGACCACCTATATTGAAACAACTTTCATTAATTAAATTGAGAAAAGAAAATGGTTCGTTAAATTTAAGACCTGGGTTAACTGGATGGGCTCAAGTTAATTCTTATGATAACATGCCCGAGAATATTAAAGCAAAATTTGACGGCGAGTACTACGACAAAATTTCTTTAAAAATGGATTTAAAAATTCTTTTAAAGACTGTAGTTTACTTTACTAAAAAACCACCAACATATTAATATTTTAATTTATGAAATTTGCATTCGTTACCTGTGTACAAATAGGGTTAAGTTGTATAGAATCTATTTATGAGATCAATGGTTCATTAGATCTTTTAATGACTTTACCAGATGATAAATCCGTAAAAAAATCTGGAAGAATTTATTTAGATGAATTTGCGCAAAGTAAAAATATACCATTAATTAAAATAAATCATATTAATGATCAAAGTGCAATTGATGCAATTAAGGAGCACAATATAGACTGGTTGTTTATTATAGGCTGGTCACAAATTGCTTCTAAGGAAGTTATCAATGCAACTAAAATAGGTGCCATAGGCGCACATCCTACATTACTACCAGAAGGTAGAGGTCGAGCTGCTATTCCATGGGCTATTTTAAAAGGACTTGATAAAACAGGAGTCACTTTTTTTAAAATGGATGAAGGCGTTGATACCGGTTTAATATTAGGTCAAGAGGAAGTTCCCATTGCGAGTACTGAGAATGCAA
The DNA here is from genome assembly GCF_000332115.1 of Nonlabens dokdonensis DSW-6. Classification (NCBI taxonomy): domain Bacteria; kingdom Pseudomonadati; phylum Bacteroidota; class Flavobacteriia; order Flavobacteriales; family Flavobacteriaceae; genus Nonlabens; species Nonlabens dokdonensis. The sequence continues at coordinate 3,809,347 of NC_020156.1, read as the reverse complement.
CCACCTTGTATAGTAAAGTAAATAAAGCTCATGAAATACTCATTAAAAAATTATATCCTCAACTTCTAGCAGGAACGGTGACGGCTCATGAACAAAATGAAGCAAACGCTTCTTATTGGGAAGGTAGAAAACCAGCCGATGGATTAATAACGCAAGATATGACGATGCTATATGTAGATAGATTAGTTAGAGCTACTTCAAGACCTTATCCAGGAGCTTTTATACAGAATGATAAAATTAAGGTCATTTTCTGGAGTGGCTTTACTTCCAAAAAAGCAATCATTGATGAATTGTACTATGAATTTAAATTAAATGATGGTTATTTTTATAGTGATGATTTTGAATCTGTAATTTTGTAGAGTCCTTTCTTAATTATTCTTGATATGAAACTGACTATATGATACAAATTACCATTTGATTTATGCGATTGCTGGCGTTTGCTTATAATCATATAATTTTTATTGAATTTAAAATTGATCTCGAGCTGTTATGAGTGATGTAACTTATTTTCACATATTTGTTTACACACTATTTTTAGAAATATGATTTAGTGAATAATTAAAAGCGCAATGTTTTATTTAATTACTGTATTATTCTGTTTAATAACGATAGGTCTATGTTATTTAATCTATCATATTAAGATATTTACTCAGGTAAGAATCGGTCAGTATGGAAAGCCATTTACGATTTATAAATTACAAACAATGCTTGAGGGTGAGGTTACACCTCTAGGTAAGATTTTACGCAAAACTAAGTTAGACGAATTACCGCAGCTTTATAATATATGGAAAGGTGACATGGCTATTGTAGGCCCAAGACCTGATGTACCTGGTTATTATGATCAATTAAAAGGAAGCGATAGACGAGTATTACTTCTCAAACCAGGTTTAACTAGTTCTGCAGCCTTAAAATACCGCAATGAGGAACAAATTTTAGCGCAACAGGAAAATCCTCAAAAATATAATGATGAGGTTCTATTTCCCGATAAAGTAAAAATGAATTTAGAATATTATGATAATAAGAGCCTCAAATTGGATACGATTATCGTTCTTAGAACTATTTTAGCTATTTTTAAGTAATGATTGACTCTAATGGATAATAAAATATGGCTCTCATCCCCACATCTTTCAGGATCAGAATTAAATTTTGTAAAACAAGCCTTTGATACTAATTGGGTTGCACCTATCGGTCCTAATATTAATGGGTTTGAAAAAGATTTAGAGTCATATTTAAAAGAAAATACTCATATAGCAGCACTTTCTAGTGGAACTGCAGCTATTCATTTAGCTCTTGTTCAGGCAGGTGTTGGTCCTGATGATGAAGTTATATGTCAAAGCTTTTCATTCTGTGCAACTGTAAATCCTATAATTTATTTAGGAGCTAGACCTATCTTAGTAGATAGTGAGAAAGATACGTGGAATATTTGCCCTAAAGCGCTCAAGGAAGCCGTTGAAGACCGTATTTCTAAAGGTAAAAAGCCTAAAGCAATACTAGCCGTCCACTTATACGGCATGCCTTATAAGATCGATGAGGTTCATGCTTTCGCGAAAGCGCACAAAATACCAGTTATAGAAGATAGTGCAGAGGCGCTAGGTAGCACATATAAAAGTAGAAAATGTGGGACATTTGGAGATTATGGAGTTTTAAGCTTTAATGGTAACAAGGTAATAACTACCAGCGGTGGTGGAGCCTTGGTGTGTCATTCTAAAGAAACAAAAGATAAGACCGTTTTTCTAGCTACTCAAGCAAGAGATCAAGCTCCTCATTATCAACATAGTGAAGTAGGTTATAATTATAGGCTTAGCAACATCAGCGCTGGAATAGGTCGTGGACAAATGGAAGTGCTTGATAAGTACATTGTTTTGAGACAAAGAATGAACAAATTTTATCAAGAAATATTTAAGGATATTGAAGGAGTAAGGGTTCAAAAAGAATACAGTAAGGATATTGCGTCTAACCACTGGTTGACTGTAATTCTTGTAGATTCCTCAAAAACAGGCGGTATCACTAGAGAAGATTTAAGACTAGCCCTAAAGGCAGACAATATTGAGTCCAGACCACTTTGGAAACCTATGCATTTACAGCCATTATGTGAAGATTTTCCTTATTATGGGAATAAAGTGTGTGAAACACTATTTGAAAACGGGCTCTGTCTACCTTCTGGCTCTAATCTAAACGACAATGATAGATCGCGAATCAAAAGTTCTATATTGAAGGTTTTTAAGAAGTAAACTTAGAATATAATCTGATATTTATCAACAGCCGCTATTTCTTAAACAGCGACTGTCTTTTTTATGTTTACCAATATCAAGATAAACAGCCATAAATTCAGTTTAAAAGTATTATTTGAATTTATAAATAAATAGATTTATTGCTATACTACTTAATAACTTAACCTAGTGTTAATACTTTTAATAGTGGGATAAACTGTTAAGTTCTTATTTTTGAAGACGTAAAAATTTATACAATGAAAAAAATACTACTACTAGCAGCCTTTTGTGCAGCTGTTTTTTCAAACGCTCAGACGATTATTTATAACGCTGATTTCTCCAATAACGGAGACGGTTTTCCTGATCATACTTCTTCGGCACCACCTGTTGCTGGTCCTACATCAGTTGGGCCATTTGGATTAAGTCCCAATTCTTGGGAATTATCTTACTCAACAACGCCAAGCACTGATGGTTCCGCAAATAGTTTTAAAGTTGTGTCTGGAGAATTACAAAGTGACGACTGGGGTGGTCAGGGAATATTTCTCAGTCAGAACATAGATGTATCTTCCATATCATCAACTAATATAATGGCTACAGGAGTAAATTCTGGAGCTAATGATGATAATTTTACTTATTTCTATATTTTAGATGGAGGTTCTAGAGTAGAAACTTCTATTGGAGCATCTAGTAACGGAGATTCGATAAATTACTCAGTAGTAGGTTTAGATGTTTCAAGTGCTACTAGTCTAATTGTAGGATTTGAATTTAACGAAAATGGTGGAGGTGATGGATACGACATATCGGTATTTCAAGTTACAGATACTTCAAGTACAAGTAATCCAGCACCTGTAATTTCCAATATTGATATTAATCCTAGTAGTCCTACATCATCAGACCTAGTAGGAGTAGCAGCAGATGTAACTGATGCTGAGGGTTTATCAAATGTAGAAATTCAATATGGTTTTTCACCTGGTGTTTATGATCAAGCTCCTATAACTATGATGCTCGATAGAGGTGATACTTATTTTGCTCAAATTCCTACACAAGCCGACGGTACTAATGTATACTTTCAAATTGTTGCAACAGATAATGTTATGAATGTAATGGATAGAGAAACAACAACATCTGCTGAGCAATCTTACCTTGTTCAAGATCCAGTCGCTATAAGCGTTATTATTAATGAAATGTCTCAAGGTAGTGGTGGGTCAAAAGAATGGGCTGAATTATTAGTAGTTCAAAATAATCTTGATATGCGTGGCTTTGAATTAGGTGATAATGACGATGGAAGCTTCACCTCTTTTGTGACTTTTAGCAATGACATGGCATGGTCTGCTGTATCAGCGGGAACGATTATTGTAGTTTATAATGCCAGTGACGTGGATGGAGTTATTACTCCTGATACTGATTTTTCCGACCTATCTGTTACTATTGCTTCTAACAATGCAACTTATTTTACTGGCTCTTGGGGATCGTTTGGTAATTCTGATGGTGATGATACAGCTGTAATTAGAGATGCAAGCTCAAATATAATTCATGATATGGCGATTACACATCCTAATGCTTCTGTTGAGAGTCCTGGTAGTGGTAACGCTAAGGGCTATAATAGCAATTTGGTATCATTATCAGAGTTAGCAATGGAAGCTAACTGGTCTACAGTCGCAGCTTCTAATGCAACTCCTGGATTTGGGAATGGAGATTTAAATAATGCACTAATAAGTAATTTGAGAGGTATTCCGTATTACGTTTATAATAATTCTTCATGGACACCATCTACTCCAGAAGGTAATTCTACAACTAGCAATAATGTTCTAATAGCAGAAGGCTCTATAGCATTTACAGGAGATGTGGATATGAATAATTTAACACTTTTAGGATCTTCAAGTTTAGACCTAGGAGCTAATACTTTAAATTTAGTAGGTGATGTAAGTTCGCCAGCCGGTAGTACATTAATGGGTAGTGAAGCCTCGATAAATTTTGCAGGCGTAGACTTACAAAACTTAAATGTCGATAATATTATATTAGAAAACTTAATTTTAAACAATGCAAACGGTGTTAGTCTCAATGGTGCAGTTAGTTTAGAAGGCGTGCTTACATTATCAAATGGCGCATTAAATACTAATAGTAATCTTAAATTAACAAGTAGCGCTGGTAAAAGCGCTGTTGTTGCCCCTGTACTGAGCGGTTCAATTATCGGAGATGTAACTGTGGAACAATATTATTCTGATAAAAGAGCTTATCGATTAGTTGGATCTACAGTAGAGACTTCTACAGGAAGTATCTTTGATAACTGGCAACAAAGTGGACTTAACCCAGGTGATTTGGGTTATGAAAGTGGTTTTGGAACGCATATTACCGGTGGTACTCTAGCTAATGGTTTTGATCAATCTGGATCAAATGCGGTTTCTATGTTTACTTACAGCAATGTAAGCCAAGTTTGGCAAGGAGTGACTAATACAAATGCAAATTCTCTATCGCCAGGAAATGCATACAGATTATTTATAAGAGGTGATAGAAGTGTTTCTCTTACTACAGCAAACGCACCTTCAACGAGTACAATTTTAAGAACTAAAGGTGCTTTGTCAAATAGCTTTGTTGATATTAACAATCTATCTACTACAGATGGTGCGTTCAACTTCATTGCAAATCCTTATCAAGCTCAAGTAAATTTTGCTACCCTTATGGCAGATGCTGATACGGAAGATATTAATGAAACAGTATACTATGCTTGGGACCCAACGATAGGAGATAATGGAGCTTATGTGACATATGATTTTGGATTGAGCATGAACAATGTAGGAGGCTCTGAGGTAGATCAATTTCTTCAGCCTGGTCAAGCAGTATTTGTAGTCACTTCTGAAGATGGTGATAATGCAGGTTTAACACCTGGTATGAGATTCAAGCAATCTTTCAAAGTAAGTTCTACAGACACTAACAATGTTTACCGTAATTCTAACAATGGTGAGATGATAGCAATTTCATTGTATAAAGATACTGAGTTGAATACAGGTCTTGCAAGAGATGGTGTTATAATGGGATTTGATGCTAATCAGGTAATAGATGCTGGTGCAGTCAAGTTTCAAAATCCAGATGAGAACCTAGCAATATCTAAAAACAACCAATTTTTAAGTATCCTTAAATCAAATACACCTTCAGATGGTGAAATTATTAATTTAGAATTGAATGGATTAACTGGTAACGACTATACCGTTGAGGTGAATAATGATTTCTCTAGTCTTCAAGCAATTTGGGTGGATCACTACCTACTTACAGAAACAGTTTTAAACCAAGGTCTTAATAGCTTTTCAGTCGTTTTTGATCCTTCACAGCCATCGAGCTATGCAGCAGATAGGTTTTCTATAAAGTTTAGTGATAGTACGTTATCGGTTGATGATTCCGCTTTCGCGAAAGCGGTAACATTATACCCTAATCCTTTAGGCAATTCAATTTTAACTATAGAAAATCTTGATTCTGGTCAAGATGTGAATATTAAAGTGCTTAACTCTTTAGGTCAAGTCGTAAAATCATTTAAAGAATCACCGGCGAATGGCGTTATTGAAATTAAAAACCTTCAGATATTAGAAAGTGGTATTTATTTATTGAATATTGAGCAAGCTACTAGAACTGTGGTAAAAAGATTTATAAAAAATTAAATAAATTTTTTAAATGCTTTTAAAGCGTTAATTATTTTTTGATAAAAGATTAATCTTATATTTTAGTAATTTAAGGGCAATGTTCACGCATTGCCTTTTTTTTTATCCTATTTTTGCGTCAGGGAAATGAAAGCAAAATACTTCAGAAATAGAGTCGCAGCGATTTTTTGGAATGGAGATAACAATCTTCAATTCAAAAATTTAAGATACCTTCCACGCTGGATGGTAATAGCTATTGATTTATTTATAGCTATATGTTCATTTTATATATCTTTTTTAATAATTGATAATTTAAATTCAACGTTTTACAAAGTCCTTTCTTTGTTTCAGCAAGGTTTATTTATCGTATTAGTATACCTATCTTCCTTCTTTGTATTTAGTACCTATTCTGGTTTAATCAGGCATAGTACATTTGTGGATGTATTTAAAATTGCTATAGCTTGTACCTCAACACTTTTGGTCGTTATAGCAGTGAATTATTCTTATTATTATTTATTTGATCAAAAGGTCTTTCTAATGCCTTTTTTGTTTGTCAATACTACAATAACCTTTGTGGCTTTATTATCCTTTAGGTTGCTAGTCAAAAGAATGTATTCTCTTGTATCACAAAGCAAATTAGAATCATATAATGTTCTTATCGTAGGTGTAAATGATGATAGTATAGCCTTAGCTGAAGCGTTATCAACCTCGAAGAATCAAAATTTTAATCTAGCTGGTTTTATTTCGTTTAGAAAGGATCATCAGAGGATCAAGATATTAGGAAAACCCATCATTAAATACGGTAGTAAGTTCTACGATAGGATCGCTCCTATGAAAATAACAGGAATTATTATAGCTGGTTCTCAGTTATCAATTACTCAAAAAAATGAATTAGTAGATAAGGCTTTATCTAATAACCTTAAAATATTTAATGTCCCAGAAATTACTCAATGGACAGATAAGGAAGACGTAACTTCAAAGATAAAGGAGATTCAAATAGAAGACTTACTAGAAAGAGACTCTATACACTTGGACGATTCTCAGATATCTAGTTACTTGAAAAATAGAAATGTTTTGATTACTGGTGGTGCGGGATCCATAGGAAGTGAGATCGTAAGACAAGTTTCTACCTATAAGCCAGATTGTATTTTAATTTTAGATCAAGCTGAATCTCCGTTATATGACCTAGAGTTAGAATTGAAAGAAGATTTTCCTGAGGTTCATTATGAAGTTATTTTGGCAGATGTAAGATGCAGAGAGAGGTTACAGCAAGTTTTTGAAGCTCACAACATTTCGGTAGTCTTTCATGCTGCGGCTTACAAGCATGTGCCTATGATAGAAAAAAATCCAAAGGAGGCTGTTGCGGTTAATATATTAGGAACTGTGAATTTAGCAGACTTATCAGCTCAATATAATGTAGATCGGTTCGTTATGGTTAGCACAGATAAAGCTGTTAATCCTACTAATGTCATGGGCGCTAGTAAAAGAGCTGCTGAAATTTATGTCCAAGCACTACAACAAAAAGATAATGTAACGACGAAATTTATCACGACTAGATTTGGAAATGTTTTAGGGTCTAATGGATCTGTAATACCATATTTTAAGAGACAAATAGAAAATGGTGGTCCAGTTACAGTAACCCATCCAGATATAATTAGATTCTTTATGACTATTCCAGAAGCTTGTCAATTAGTTCTTCAAGCTGGAACAATGGGTAATGGTGGAGAGATTTTTGTGTTTGATATGGGAAAACCTGTGAGAATAATGGATTTAGCGGAAAGAATGATTAAGCTTTCTGGTTTTAAACCATATGAAGATATAGATATTAAAATAATAGGTTTAAGACCAGGTGAAAAATTATATGAGGAGTTGTTGAGCGATTCTTCTACTACACTTCCCACACATCATAAAAAAATTATGATAGCAAAGGATAAGGCTTTAGACCATCAAACAGTATTAATTCATGTTGAAGAAATATCCAACGCGGCTATTTCTGAAAATGATGTCTACATTGTAAGCAAAATCAAACAATTAGTGCCAGAATTTATAAGTAAAAACAGTGTATTTGAATTGCTAGATAAGAAAGTAAATCTTTAAAAATATCTTAATTAAGAAATGAAAAATAAATTATTGAAAGGATTTTTGATTATGATCGGTGTTACCATGATCAGCTCTTGTGTATCTAAGAGTAAAATAATATACATGCAGGATATAGACGGTTCTTTAACTAATAAAGAGTTGAATTACAAATCATTGATCAAAAAGGATGATATTTTAAGAATTACAGTCACAAGTAAGGATATGGAGTTGGTGCAGCCATTTAATCAATTTGTTAACCCTGTTAACCAAAATAATTTAAATGTTGTTGGTCAAAGCCAGATTTTTGGATATTTGGTGGATAATAGTGGTGAAATAGTATACCCTTTATTAGGCCGTATTGATGCCGCAGGTAAAACTAGGGAAGAAATGACTGACTTTCTCCAAAATAAAATTCGCGATAAGTATGTTAATGATGCTGTGGTTGACGTCAGGATAGTAAATTTTAAGGTAACTGTTTTAGGTGAGGTAAATAATCCAGGAACCTTTAATTTGGATCATAATCGCATAACTTTGCTTCAAGTGATTGGTATCGCAGGTGATTTAACAATATATGGAAATCGACAAAATATTACTATTTTGAGAGATATTGACGGTAATCAAACATCACATAGTATAGATTTAACTAATTCTGATTTTATTGATTCAGACTATTATTATCTTCAGCAAAATGATGTAGTTGTTGTTGAACCTAATTACGCTCAAGTTCAGGCGGCTGGTTTTAATAGAAACGCTTCACTATTTGTCTCTATAGCTTCCGTTTTACTTTCACTAATAGTGATTATTTCAAGAAATTAATTTATGAGTACTAATAATATGGAAACAGATCAACCATCTCCTCTGTCAGAACAATTGAATCAATATTTGAGGTATTGGCCTTGGTTTATAACTAGCATAGTTTTATTTCTTATTGCAGGCTTTATTTATCTTAGGTATGCGACAAATCAATATGAAGCAACGGCCACAATTTTAATTAAAGACACGCAAGGTGGTGGTGGGTTCTCAGAACTAGCGGCTTTAGGAGATATTGATGTTTTAGGAAGTTCTTTTAATACGGTAGAAAACGAGATTGAAGTACTAAGGTCTAACAAATTAATAAATGTGGTTGTAGACCAGCTAGATTTAAATATTTCTTATTCTGTCGAAGGGAATATTAAATCTGGTCAACTTTATAGAGACAATCCTATCAAATTGACAATATTAAATGATTCTATTGATTATTTTTTACCTGAAAGTATAGGTATGAAAATTGAAAATATAGGTGATGAGAAATTTAAACTATATGATTTGAATGATAAAGAAATTGGCGTTCAAACTTATGGGAAAGGATTTTCTTTTCAAAATATTGATTTATTAGTTCTACCAAATAATATAGGTTCAACTAATCCATTTAATAATGGAGAGAAAAACGCTAATAAAGATTGGAGCGAATTATTCATAAATATAAATCCTGTTAGAGAGACTACTGAATCTATTAAAAACAATCTAAATATTAAAAAGTCAGATAGAAGAGGTAGTGTCCTTGAACTACGACTGAAAGATCAGTTCAAACTCAGAGCGCAAGACATACTAAATAATTTAATAAAAGTTTTTAATCAGGATGCTATTAAAGACAAAAATGAAGTTGCCCAAAATACAGCTCAATTTATTGAGGAGAGATTATCATCTGTTCGTAAGGATTTAGATAGTTTAGAACGAGGTATTCAAAATTTTAAGACCTCAGAAAATTTAACTGATTTAATCGCAGAGTCTGAAATTAATTTAACATCTAAGTTAGGGATAAGTAGAGAGGTAATTGTAGCTGAGACACAGTTAAATATTGCCGAAAGCCTTAAAAAAAGGCTTGAACGTAGTCAAATAGAATTAATTCCAGAGAATGTAGGATTGAACGATTTCGATATTCAAGCGAGTAGTGCTAGCTACAACCTTTTAGTTCAAGAGTATTTGAAATTCAGGAAAAATTCTAGTGAAGATAATCCAATATTAAAAAATCTTTTAAATCAAATAGAAAGTCTAAAAGAGGCGATACTAATATCTCTAGATAATGTAATCTTTTCAATTAACACCAAAAAAAATAGCTTAGAAAAGGAATTAAATAATGTTTCAAGCAAAATTTCAAATATTCCAGGAAACGAACGTGTAAATCGTGATATAGAAAGAGATCGATTAGTCATTGAAGCAATTTATTTGTTATTAAACGAAAAAAAGGAAACCACCGCAATTTCTCTTGCCGTAACCGCACCCAAAGCAAAAATTGTTGATTATGCGTTAGCTGCTAAAAATCCTGTTTCGCCAAAACGAAAAATTGTTTATTTAGCGATGTTAATTGCAGGAGTTCTAGTTCCAGTTACTTTTCTTTATGTACGTTCGATTTTTTATAATAAAATAGAGTCAAGAAAAGACATCGAAAAACAGCTTCCAACTGTAAATATTCTTGGAGAAGTACCCAAGCTAGATAGGGACACGGTTGATTTTATTACTGTCAATGACCGTTCAGTTTTGGCTGAGTCTTTTAGAATAATTCGTACTAACTTACAATATAAGTTGAATGCTATAAAACGTAATGAAACAAAAATTGTTTTAGTCACATCTACGGTGAAAGGTGAAGGTAAAACCTTGGTTTCCTATAATATTGCAAATACATTTGCTTTTTCTGGAAAGAAAGTGTTATTAATAGGTGGTGATATCAGAAACCCTCAGCTACACAGATATTCTTCTAGTAACGCATCTAAAAGAACTAAAGGAGTAACTGAATATTTGGTAAATAATGATTTAACTCTTAATGATCTAGTAATTCATTCCTCAAAAAATGATAATTTAGATATTTTATTATCTGGTGCTATTCCTCCTAATCCTGCCGAACTTTGGATGCAAGATAGAACTAAGGAGTTGTTTGATAAGGCAAAATCTAATTACGATCTAGTTGTTATTGATAGCGCTCCTACAATTTTAGTTACTGATACGTTATTGATTAATAAATATGCTGATGTTACGGCCTATGTCACAAGAGCTAGTTACACTGACAAATCATTACTTGACTTTGTTTCAGATACAATAAAAGCTGGTAAATTGAAAAATGTAGCCGTAATAGTTAATAATGTGAAATTAGCTAATTTTGGTTATGGTAATAAATATGGTTATGTATACGGTGAGGATAAGAAAAATTTATTGACTAAAATAAAATCCTTCTTCAGATAATATTATTTGGTTCTATTTGAGAACTATATACTAAATCGAAGCTTGTGGTTTTCCACAAGCTTTTTTATTTGCGGTGTAAGCTTTTCTTTTATTTTAATTTCTTTAATTTTTTCTAGATGCAAGACTTTATGAGCATCTGTTCCTAAGCAATCGTACATCCCATTTTCAAGTAGGAGTTTTGACTTTTGAAAAGCTTGTTCTCCGTAATGTTTTGATAAAGAAAGAAGATTGAGTTGTAATTCAAAGCCTCTACTTTTTAAGTCTTGAAATGAATCGACTGACTTTATATAACGATACCTTTCAGGGTGCGCTAATATGGGAACAAGACCTTTCTGGCACATTTTAAAAACTAATTCTTCTAGATTATCAGGGCGTTGAAAGTAGGAAAGCTCAGTTAGAAGATAGTTCTTGTGAATACATAGGTAATCATTGTTTTCTACAATTTGTTCAAGCTTGCTGTCCATCATATACTCTGAGGCAGTAGAAACAATAAAACCTCTACCATCTGTTGCTTCTAATTCACTTATCGTATTATTAAAAACTAATTTGATTTTACTTTGATCATTACCGTAATAATCTTCCATTGTATGTGGTGTGGCGATACAATTTTTTAAACCTAAGGATTTCATTGCTCTAATCATGTCTAGAGTGGTATCTATATCAGGAGATCCATCGTCAATTCCAGGAAGTATATGATTATGTATATCAGTTATACCGTCTAAGAAATCAATTAAATAAACTGATTTACTAAAGAAAAACATAAATTATCTTTTTAAAAGGTCTTGTACATCTTTAAGCCGATATTCGGCAGGAAATATTTCTTCTAGAATAATAATATATTCTGAATCTCTTTTTAAGGCGTTTTGCAGGTGAAACTTACCCTTAATTAATTCCCCTCTTTTGAGATGGAGACCAGCTAAACGATACTCTAGCTCGACTTCTTGAGGATAAAATTCTAATCCATTTTCTACATTTAAAATCGCCGGTTCTATTTCTCCTAATTGAATGAGAATATCACATCTATTGATCCATGTCGATAATTCATAATTACCTAATTCTATAGCTCTACGATAACCATATTCAGCTTCTTCAATAAAATTTAACCTCTTATTTATTGATGCATATTTTTTCCAGTACAAGGCATTATCAGCATCAATTTCAGTTGCTTTTTCAATGTAAGATAGGGCGTTTTGAAAATCTAACCTTTTCGTATAATAATTAACTATAGAAAGCCAGCCTTTATCGAGCAAAGGATCTTCTTTAACACATTGTTTAAAGTATTTGACAGCATTTTCATCAAGGCCTAATTTCTCAAAACATTTACCAAGCCTTAAATATGCAAAAGAAGTTGGGTCATCTAACTTTAATGTAATTTGATAATTTTCTATGGCTTCATTATATCTCCCTAACTTTTCAAGAACTTTACCTTTCTCTAAATAGGCACCTACAAAATGATCGTCTGAAATTATAGCAAATTCAAAAGCAGCTAATGATTTCTCGTACATTTTCAAGTCAAAATACTGCTTACCGACTTGATGCCAGGCAACCTCACTATAAGGGTTTCTATCCAGAAACAAATTCAAATAGTCTACAGCTCGCTCATGCTCGTTTAAGAAATCAAAGCAGTAAATAATATTATAAAGAGCCGAATAATCTGAATCATCTAACTCTAGACATTTCATAAAATTAACCTTAGCATTAGAGTAATCTTCTATAAAGAGAAACTCCATTCCTATAAGATTGTAAACATCTGCTTGGTCGTGAGTAAGGTCTAATGCTTTTTTGAGCAATTCGATAGATTTGCTGTGTCTGTCAGTTTTAGAAAATATATTAGCTTTCTGAATATAAATTTCGGCATTATTAGGTTCTATTTCAAACAATTCATTGAGTACATTTTCTGCCTCATCAAACTGATTATCAAATATAAACATCTCTGCACGGTACAATTTTAAATTAACCGATGTAGGATGTTGAGAAATACCTAAACCTATGGCTTTGCGAGCCAGCGCTATTTTTCCTTCATCAAGATAGTGCTCAATTATTTGATCAAATTCATCGCTATCAAAGAATCCTACCTCGTTAGATTTTAACATGAGTTCAAATTTTTGAATACTCAATTCTCCATCATTATTTAAATCAAATTGCATACATAGAATATTAAAAATTCTTGTTTTACTAAGTTCTTTTTTTTTGTCAAGGGATTGGCAAATTCAGCAAATCTCTTGTCAACAACTTATAAACAGGTGTCCTTTGGATAAGTTTAAGTAGAAAATATCAATTACTTCAAGTAATATTTTACAGGCGTGATCAATTTCAGAATCGGTTATGGTATAAGGTGGCGTAATTCTAATGGCTCTTTTTTCAAATAAAAGAAGGAAAAAAATCACACCTCGATTTCGGCACTCTTCAACAATTTGTGCTGTAAATCTATCATCTGTTAGAATAGCTGCTAGCATGAGACCTTTACCTCTTATTTCTTTGATGTTTTTGTGTTGTAAGCTTTCGCGAAAGCGTAACTCTTTTTCTAACATCTTATCCATGTACTTGCCTTCTTCAATTTCTATAAGTGTTGCTAAGGCTGCAGCTGCTATTACAGGATGACCACCAAAAGTCGTGATATGACCTAGCATGGGTTCTTCTTTGAAGCGGCTCATATGTTCTTTACTGGTAGTTAATGCTCCTATAGGCATGCCGCCAGCTAGGCCTTTACCAGTAATCACCATGTCTGGAATAATATCATGTTGGGTAAAATAAAACATGGTTCCCGTGCGGCCTATTCCAGGCTGAATCTCATCTACGATCAATAACGTGTTAGTTTGAGTACATCGTTTTCTTAATTCTTGCATCCATTGTTTTCTGGGTACTATAAATCCGGCACCACCTTGAATGCTTTCGATCACTACTCCAGCGGTCTTTTCGGTAATCAATCTTAAGTCTTGAAGGCAATTGAATTTTATATGTGATATACTGGGTAATAATGGTCTAAAAGGTGCCTTGCGCTCTTCATAATTCATTAAACTAAGTGATCCCATAGTATTGCCGTGATAGGATTTATTCATGGCTATGATTTCTGTAGCTCCAGTAACTCTTCTTGCAAGTTTGATAGCGGCTTCCATCGCTTCTGTACCACTATTAACTAGATAGGTGGTTTCTAAAGGATCGGGCAGGAGTGAGGCTAACTTTTTACATAGCTCTACGGCAGGTTGTTGCGTGTACTCGCCGTAAACCATGACGTGCATGTATTGATCTACTTGATCTTTAATGGCTTTTGTGACTGCTGGATGACAATGGCCTAATGGCAATGCACTCACGCCAGCTACCATATCGAGGTATTTATTTCCAGCTGTATCAACTATATAATTCCCAGATGCGCTTTCTATTTCTAAGCCTGGCGCAAATGGCGTGGTTTGCGCTTGATAATGGTAGAAATCACTCTTTGTCATCTTTTGCTTTGCTTGTCGTTTTAGGAATATCGTTTGTTCTAGTTTTAAAGTCTGCTTTTTTTAATCTAGAGTTTTTATTGACATTCTCACTTGCTTTCTTATCAAAGAAATCATCTTCTAATTTAGGCAAAGGTATTCCTTTTATAGGCGTTAATACTGGAATAGGCTTTCCTTTAAATAAATCTTCTTTAGTTAAAATCATTTCATCACCACGCCAGACCATTCCTCTTAATCTTCGAGCATTTTCTGGCAATTCATCCGGAGGATAAGTAACGTCATCTGGGTTATCTAAATTAGTAATGATGCTCATTTCTTTATCTTCAAATAAAATTTCCATTCTACCACTAGTTCCTTTATTAATACCTACTAATTCTTGAGCATCGTTACGAGAGTAGATTAAATTTTCTACGTTTTTATTGATGTTTACTATTTCTAACTGATTAGCATCATCGAATTTTCCTATCAGTTCTTTACCTTTTATTTGATTGAATCCGCCGCTTGTATCTTGATCTACAATAAATGCATTATAGAATACATGCAGACTGTCTAGTTTTTCAGTTTCTACATTACTTTGAATATGAATGCTATCACCGGTCATTTGACTTTTACCACTCCATAGAATAGGTTGGGTAATCATTTTAGTAAGTCCTGTACTTTGTCTAGTATAAATAGAATCACATTTGCCGCTTAAATCACTTTTATATAGTCGTACATCATAAAAACCTCTCACGATTCTATCATCTTCAGGACCAGTAACCATTAACTTATCTGCATGAATATAGACGCTATCTTGATCTTGTATCGATATGGCAACAGCTCTTTTATTGATAAAAACAGAATCTTTTGCCCGATAGACTTCTGCGTAATGTCCTTTTATTATGGATTTATTGATCGTGTCAGTGACAATGATATTATTTGTTGCGCTTGCAAATGAATTACCTCGATTAAAATACAAGCTATCTCCAGTTACAGTTCTATTGTTATAATCAATTCTTGAATTTTTAATAAAATAGCCTTCATCTGCTCTAGTGTCATAAAATCCACGTTCACAGTAGACTGTACTGGTCTCGCTCTTGATTGTTGACGGACCATATAAATAGGCATGTCCATTCTCTGTGTAAAAATTTAGGTGGTCGCTGTCAATGGTATATTCCGGATTTGTAACGGTAACCTTATCTAGAAATTGATAGCGTTTTTCTGCCATAAAGTAGCGTCCTATTCGGCTTTTAAGAGTACTTGCTGTGTCTTGTACTGTTCCGCCACTTCTGTAATAAGCTTGTTGTTTTACTCGATCGAAGAACAAGGAATCGGTTTTAAGTGTCGTACTCGGATTCTTCATATCTACGTTACCACTGGCAAAAGCAAATTTTGTTTTACCGTTGTACTCCGCATATTTAGAACTCATTCTTATCGTATCGCCTTGATTCATGCGCACATTACCAAAAGTCCTAACAAAATTTTCATTTCGATAAAAAACCGCATTATCACACCACATTTTGATTCCTTTATGTTGCACATAAACTTGCTTACTGCTGGTACCAGAATAAATAATAGCATCAGGAAATTCATCCTCATTTATTTGCTGAAATCCAGCAGTAATTTGAATCAATGAATCTTGTACCTGATTTTGACTAAAAGCCAAACAGGTAAAGAGAAATGAAAAAATGAAAAGTTTATATTTCAAATATTAAATTTTGATAAGTTAAATAGAGCAGTTTAAAGCCCATGTTAAAGAGCACTCATAAACCAAGATTCTGGGATACTATTGAGTTCTGCATTAGAAACGGTCGTTTCTGCAATTTCTTGAGTACCTGAACTACTTTCTTCTAATTGATTGATTTCATACCGCAGTAAATTCCATCCTTTTTTAATGTTTAAATCATAATGATCAGTTCTGGTATAGACTTCTTCTGTGCCATCTTCAAAAAGGTTATCATAAGTGGTGTTTCCATCTATAGAGAATGGCTCTTTTGCATAGATGTAATAATAATTGAATCCAGTTTCTGGTACAGCATCTTTAGTACCTACTACATATTTTACAAAATTCTCACTTGAAGCTGGATACAAATAAGCACTCCTATCTCCAGTATTGACCTCAAATCTATAGTATTTACCTACATAGGCAAGTCTTGATTCTTTTCCACTAAACGATACATTTGCAGCGTTAGGAAAACTTTCCAGCGCTGTGTTATAATTTAATTGATAATCTGCCACATCAGAGGAGTTATAAGTATTAAAAGCCTTTGTAGTGATTTTATCAAAATCTTCTGGCAATCTAATTTCAAAACTTCCATCTTGATTCAGCGCTCCGTAGAATTCAGGTTGAACAAAATATCCCATAATATTGATATCGCCAGCCATACCATTATGGTTAGAAACAGTTCCTTTTAAGGTAATCGCTGTTGCTGCTTCATCAATATTAGATGTGGTTTTAGTTTCCTTATCATTGGACGTAGGAGTTTTACAACTAGCCACAATTAGTAAAAAAAGGAGAAATAATTTATTCATTATCTGGTTTTGTTAGATTTAAACATAGAATCTAGAATCAAATTGATTCCTTGAAAAATGAATACCACTGCTAATATGGCAAAAGCAATTCCAGGCATTAAAAATATGATAGGATGATCAGATCCGGCTCCTATATAAATCAAAATAGGACCTGCAAACAAGAACAAAACACTTATCGCAAGTCTTTGAATTCCTTTTACTAATACATCACGATCTGTTGATTTTTGTTCCATAATTAGCAAATTCCATAATTTAAAATAGCATTTCTAACGCTACCATGATCCATTAATAAGCGTTTAGCAATTTCGTAATCAGTTCCAGTAGCTTCCATAATCATGCGAGTACCACGGTCGACTAGCTTGTCATTACTTAACTGCATATCTACCATTTTATTATCCTTCACATGACCTAATTGAATCATAACACTTGTACTTATCATGTTGAGAATCATTTTTTGAGCAGTACCAGCCTTCATGCGGCTGCTGCCTGTCACAAATTCTGGTCCTACTACGACTGCAACAGGATAAGCAGCTACTATATCTAGTTGACTCTCTGGATTACAAGTTATACATCCTGTAGCGATACCATTGTCATTACAGGTTTTTAATCCGCCTATGACGTATGGAGTAGTACCACTTGCAGCGATTCCTATCACGACATCCTTAGAAGTTATTTGGTGTTTTTTAAGGTCTTTAAAAGCTTGGTTTGCATCATCCTCTGCATTTTCAACAGCTTTTCTTATCGCAATATCTCCACCAGCGATGATACCTATTATTTTATCATCACTCAC
Source organism: Nonlabens dokdonensis DSW-6 (assembly GCF_000332115.1). NCBI lineage: Bacteria > Pseudomonadati > Bacteroidota > Flavobacteriia > Flavobacteriales > Flavobacteriaceae > Nonlabens > Nonlabens dokdonensis. The sequence goes on along the minus strand of NC_020156.1, from coordinate 3,791,472 downwards.
ACCAAAAGTAGGTGGACATTCACTAGCGTCTAGGATCCCTAATCTTCCACTAGTTCCAGCGCCAATATAAAATAAACGACCACCAGATTTCATTTTATCAACTATCACAGTCACCAGTTGTTCTATTGCAGGAAGTACTTTCTCTACAGCAACAGCTACCGTTTGATCCTCTTTATTAATATTCTCTAACAGTTCTTTAGAAGTCATTTTTTCTAAATCATTGTAACGAGAATCTTGCTCTGTAATTTTTTTAAATGTCATAATGGAAGTTCCGCTTTCGCGAAAGCGAGATCACTTTATTAATAAGAAATAGTTTCTACGATTTCAAGACCATAGCCTATCATTCCTATGCGCTTACTTTGCTCTGAATTGGTCATTAATTTAAGCTTAGTGATGTTCAAATCATGTAGAATTTGAGCACCTATACCATAATCCTTATTATCTAGATTGCGTCTTGGCGCCTTCACCACACCATTTTCTTGAAGGTCTTTAAGTTGTTCAAGCCTACCAAGCATGTTTTCTGGTTCAAACTGCTGATTAATAAAAACGATGGCGCCTTTTCCTTCTTTATTAAGAAGGTCAAACATCGCGTCTATTTTTCTATCAGCATTACTAGTTAGGGTAGAGAAGAGGTCGTTATTTACTTGAGTAGAATTCATACGAGTAAGAACCGTTTCTTGTTGATTCCAATCTCCTAAGGTAAGCGCAATGTGAATCTGATTATTAGTCGTTTGTTGATAAGCGCGTAAACGATAACTGCCAAAACGTGTTTTGAGCTTGAAATCTTCTTTCTTTACAATAAGGCTATCGTTTTTCATACGATAAGCTACTAGATCTTCAATAGAAACTAGTTTCAAATCGTGTTGTTTTGCCACTTCCATAAGTTGAGGAAGCCTTGCCATTGTCCCATCCTCATTCATAATCTCAACGATTACTCCTGCAGGCTCATGACCAGCTAATCTTGCGAAGTCTATAGCAGCTTCAGTATGACCAGTTCTACGTAATACACCACCATCTTTAGCCTTAAGCGGGAAAATATGTCCAGGTTTACTAAAATCATGTGGTTGCGTATCTGGATGGATCATGGCTTTGATAGTTTTAGCTCTATCACTAGCACTAATTCCAGTGGTCACTCCATGTCCTCTCAAGTCTATAGAAACGGTAAAAGCAGTCTCCATCGGATCTGAATTATTGTTAACCATCATGGCTAGTTCTAATTCTTTAGCCCTTGATTGAGTGAGCGGTGCACAAATTAAACCGCGACCATGTGTGGCCATAAAATTGATCATCTCTGGAGTTGCAGATTGTGCACTAGCAAGAAAATCACCTTCGTTCTCGCGGTTTTCATCATCTACTACAATGATTACTTTACCATTTTTAATATCTTCAATAGCGTCCTCAATTCGATCTAATTTAATTTTTGTCGAAGTTTTTTCTTGAGTAATCATATAGTAAATGCTTTAATTACAAAGATACGGATTAAGCGCAGCCACTCCGATATTTTAGTCTAATTTTAAAGGTTTTGGAATAGAGTAATTAAAGCTTTAACTACTAAAAATTCCTTGATCAGTAGTTGCTCTATAGGTAAGATAAATACCTATAGGAAAAATGATAAACGTACTCATCCATGCACCTAACCAGGCTGGAAAAGCACCTTCTGTTGCGGCCTTTTCTGCAAAGATTCCTATAAAGTGATAGGTCAAAAAGAATAATGTAGCAACCACAAGAGGTAAACCCATTCCTCCTTTTTTTATAATAGCACCTAATGGCGCGCCTATGAAGAAAAGTATAATACAAGCGACTCCCAAAACATATTTTTTATGAATCTCAATTTCATGTTTGGCAAGTCTAGAGGCTTCACCTTTAAGTTGTGCCTCACGATTTTGAACAGCTGCTCGCTGACTGCGCATTTTTGAAAGAGCCACTTCTAATGCTCTACGCTGATTATAAATATCTAAAGAGGCTAGGAAATCTTCTGGATTCTCTTTAATAGTATCCAATTCTACTCTATTGTCTAATGCCTTTGGAGCCCAAGCATTGTGTTGATTATTACGATAAATTTTATAGTTGTTAGAAAGCGCTAATGAGAACGTATCTATACGATTGTACAGCTCATTAATTTTAAGCATCCTATGATTATCAGTAACAGACTCTTCATCTACGTCTACTTGATTCAATTTAGAAACATCTATGTTAAGCGTGTAGGTATCAAAATAGCTCTTTACAAAAGGAGAAGTTCTTGCTTTTCTAGGTTGCAATAAATATAAGTCTTCGTAATAGTTACCTTCTTCTAAGACTAACTGGATTACGTTAGACTTCAGGGAACTTTTTAACTCACCTCGTTTACTTTTGATGACCGTGTAATTTCCATTTTTATTAGGATTCTTTTTATGGATTATAACGTCGGTAAGAAATTTACCGTTCTCACCAGACTTGTCGGCTACTTTAATATTGATATCTCCTAATTGATTGAAGGTACCTTTTCCTATAGCCATCGCAGGCTTCATTTTTGCGATGTTTCCCCTTAAATTACGTTGTTTTAAATGTCCCCAAGGTATTACAGAGTTCGCAAATAAAAAGGACGTTATTCCTATTCCTAAGATTACAATAGTGAGAGACCTCATAGCTCTTTGCAAAGAAATTCCATTAGACTTCATGGCAGCAAACTCATAATTCTCAGCCATATTCCCAAAAACTAAAATGGCAGCCAGAAGTACACTTAGCGGCAATGCAATAGGAACAGCAACAGGAGTAGAGTAGTATAAAAATTTAACTATGGTAACAACATCTAGATCTTTACCAGCCAGCTCTTTTATGTATAACCATATCGCTTGTAGAATAAGAATAAACATTAATACAATAAAGACGCTTAAAAACGTCTTTATGTATTGGCTTAATATGTATCGATCTAATATTTTCAAATTGTAGGCTAAGAACTAAGTATATTCCTTTTTAACGCTTAATTCATTTCTTGGATTGTCCAATTCTTGTATTTAGAAGGATCGTAGGTAAATGAATTTTTAGGTAATGGTTCATTAGTTTTAAGAGACTTCATAAAAAACGTCACAACATTTCCAGAAGTGTCTGTGATGATTGCCTTATAAATATGTTTTGTATTAACATCTATTCCTAAAAGAACGTTTTTATATTCAGAATCTGATTTTATGGGAGTTAATTTTACAAATTGGATTTTTCTACCACCTTCATTTTGTAAAATATCCCATGTTTTAATGTATCCTTTTTCATAAAAGGTTAGTATGTTAGAAGGAGTGATCGCTTGATCATCATCCTTACTTACTTTAGAAATATCTACTTGTTCATTTGCCTTATCTATAGCATATTGCTTTTTCCCGTCAAAAATTAAATTGGTGCCTTCAAAATTGACATTGTATTTTTCTCCAGACATTTTTGCATCTCCTTGCATATCTCGATCTGTTCCTGTCTTTGGATTTTTGATGTTTAATTTATAGTCAAAAGAGACATTATCATAAGACTTAAATTTTTCAGCTACTTCATTAAGCAATTTATCTGCCTTAGCATCTTGTGCCGTTACCGCTTTCGCGAAAGCGAAAATCATAAAAACAGATAGGAAATAATTTTTCATGTTCATTTTTTATTTATTACTTTCTTCATTTAAAAACACTTCTAGAGAAGCTAAATCTGGAATTAAAACTTGTCGCGCCTTACTACCTTCAAAGCCGCCTACAATACCTGCAGCCTCCAGTTGATCGATAATACGGCCGGCACGATTGTATCCCAACTTTAATTTACGTTGTAAAAGCGAGGCACTTCCTTGTTGAGCCACAACAATAATTTCTGCAGCTTCTTTAAATTTTGCATCTCTATCGTCTATATTATTATCAAGACTTGTGCCACCATCTTCACCTACATATTCTGGCAGTAAATGTGCGTCTGGATATGCCTTCTGACCGCCTATGAAATCGGTGATTTTTTCAACCTCTGGAGTGTCCACAAATGCACACTGAATACGTATCAACTCGTTTCCTGCGGTGTATAACATGTCTCCACGACCTATCAACTGGTCTGCGCCACCACTATCTAGAATGGTGCGCGAGTCTACCTTTTGCATTACTCTAAAGGAGATTCTTGCAGGGAAGTTAGCCTTGATCATACCAGTAATTACGTTTACCGATGGTCTTTGAGTTGCTATTATTAAATGAATTCCTATCGCACGAGCCAGTTGGGCAAGTCTAGCAATAGGTGTTTCTACCTCTTTTCCAGCGGTCATGATCAAGTCGGCAAACTCATCTACTACCAGTACGATGTACGGTAAGAATTTATGACCATTTGCTGGATTCAGTTTGCGTGCTTTAAACTTTGCGTTGTATTCTTTTAAGTTACGACACATCGCGTCTTTCAGGATATCGTAACGTTGATCCATCTCAATACAAAGACTGTTCAAGGTGTTGATTACCTTAGAGTTGTCAGTAATGATCGCTTCTTCACTATCAGGTAATTTAGCTAGGTAATGACGCTCTATTTTATTAAATAAGGTCAATTCTACCTTTTTAGGATCTACCAAAACAAACTTTACTTCTGCTGGATGCTTGGAATAAAGTAGCGAAGTAAGAATCGCATTCAATCCTACAGATTTACCTTGTCCAGTCGCACCAGCCATAAGTAGGTGAGGCATTTTGGCAAGGTCTACTACAAAGGTTTCATTAGAGATATTTTTACCAAATGCGATAGGAAGTTCCATCTCTGCATTTTGAAACTTAGGCGATGCAATAACCGATCGCATAGATACTATGGACGGATTTTGATTAGGCACCTCAATTCCTATAGTTCCTTTTCCTGGAATAGGAGCGATGATACGTATTCCCAGCGCAGCAAGCGATAAGGCGATATCGTCTTCTAGATTTTTGATTTTTGAAATACGTATTCCTGCCTCAGGTACAATTTCATAAAGTGTTACCGTAGGTCCTATGGTAGCACTGATTTTTGCGATCCCAATTTTGTAATTCTTGAGTGTTTCAACAATACGATCTTTATTAGCTTGCAGCTCTTCTTCATTGATCGTGATGGTTTTCCCTTTGGTGTAATCCTTCAATAGATCAATAGGTGGAAATTGAAAATTGCTCAGCTCTAAAGTAGGATCAAATTCGCCAAAATCCTCCACAAGCTTAGAAGCTTTATTATCCACTTCTTCTTCCTCTTGAGTAGGCTCGATATCCATTCCTATGTCGTCCTCATCTTTAGGCGCGACCGTTTTCTTTAAAACCGGTTCTGGAATAATTTCTTCTTCAGGAACAGTAACCTCCATATCATTTCCAGAAAGGTTAATAGGTTCTTCTGTTACAGTTTCATCTTCTAGCGAGCTGCCTTCTACAGTAGCTTTCTCCCATTCACTCTCTTCGTCGGTAGATGCAATTCCGTCAAATTCTTCTTTTACTTCTCCTGCTTTCTTAGAAAAATAGGCACTGATAATTTCAGGAGTTAGTTTTAATCTCAATACGAGATAAACGATCGCAATGAAAACCATGACTAAAACAGCACCTATAAGACCTAAATAATCTTGCAGGAAATCATTCAATTCATAGCCCACTTTTCCGCCTAACAAGGCATTAGATTTATGAAAAAATCCTAGAGTGACAGAAAACCACAACATTAATAGCAATCCCCAAAACCATAGGTTAGAAATCCGCTTTCGCGAAAGCGAGAACGCATCATCACCACTGGCAAATAAATAAATTCCAGAGATAAAAGTCATAATCGCTATAGAAAATGCGGGAATACCAAATCCTTTATAAATAAATACGTGTCCTAACCATGCACCCAGCTGGCTGATCCAGTTTTGAGTTACTACGCTGCGGCCGCCCAATTCTTCAATGATACTCTGGTCTTGAGCTCCAGTAAATAAAAAGGAAGTAAAGGAGAACAACAATAATAGGCTGAAAACCATGAGCGCACTACCTAGAATTACTTGTTGTAATCTATTGAGTTTAAAGCTAGGGATTTGCAAAGGTTTTTTAGTCTTTGCTGTAGATTTTTTGGTTGTAGATTTTTTACGCGCCATGAACTATAGTGAACGAGCAAAAATAAGAATATTGCATGGCATTTAAAGAAGTAGTTGTGAGTTATTAGTTAACTTATAAATGAAATGAAATATGCTCTCTATTTTATTCACTCAAAAAGTGCCACGACATAAGGCGTATAAATAATAAACCCAACGACAGCCGCAGCAATAGCAGTAATCACGACAGCACCAGCAGCGATATCTTTTATGTGTCCTATTTTTTCATGAAAATCAGGATGGATAAAATCTGCAATAGCCTCTGCGGTCGTATTCATTCCTTCTAGTCCCATGACGAGACCTATACAAAAGGTTTGGGCGATCCATTCTGTACTAGTAATATTAAAATAAAAGCCAGCAATAGTCATAATTACCGCTATTGCGGCTTGTACTTGTATGCTAGGTTCGGTTTTAAGTAGAATGATCGCGCCTTTTGTGGCATATCCCATAGCCTTAATCCTGCCTGTAATGAATTTAATAAATCCCAATTATAAAAGCGATTTAAGAGCTTCTAGGTAATTAGGTTCGTCTGCAATTTCTGGAACTTGCTCGTTGTACATCACTTTTCCTTGTTCGTCGAGAACAATTACAGCTCTAGAGTGAAAACCGGCAAGAGGTCCTGATGTCATGGTTAAACCATATTTTTCACCAAAAGAACCATCTATCACATCGCTTAAATTCTCTACGTTCTCTATTTCTTCATCGTTTGCAAATCGTTTTTGAGCAAATGGAGTATCTCTAGATATACATAATACAGCAGTATTATCAAGTTCTGTTGCACGTTTATTAAAATTACGTACTGATGTAGCGCATACATCTGTATCTATACTAGGAAAGATATTTAAGATAACACGTTTACCACTATAGTCGTTAAGAGAAGCTTCAGAAAGGTCGGCTTTTTTGAGTTTAAAGTCTGGTGCTTGGGTTCCTACTTCTGGAAGTTGTCCACTAGTTGAAATTTCGTTTCCTCCAATTGTGATCGTTGCCATGAATTTAATTTTTAATTAGAGGATAAATTTACAATTAACCTTGCATTGCGTTTGTAATGTCTTGTTAATTATTTAGGAATCTCTACCCAAGATAAAATGGCATCTATATCATCATTTGATAATTGCGGGAAGGCATTCATGTTAGACTGATTGTACTCATTGTATATGGCAACTGCTTGCGCATCTCCAGATTGAATAAGTTGCGAACTATTCACTATCCATTTATACAACCATTCTTGATCACGACGCTCCGTTACACCATACAAGGCAGGTCCCACGGCTTTTTTATATCTTTTATGACAAGAAGCACAATTTGTTTTGAAAAGGGATTCTCCTAGTTCTTGTTGTTCTGTAAGCACTACTGGAGGTTTCACTTCGATAGGTTCTTGTGGCGCTTGAATAGTATACTTTTGTTGTTCTTGGGCAACAAAAAATGCAGCACCAAATATGACGAGAATCATGGTTAATATTAAGCCAGAAATTATTGCCAGACCCTTAGATAAATCGTTAAACATAGTCGTTTATTTTTTAATTATTATTAAAGTTTCCGCTTTCGCGAAAGCGGAATAAAAGCTTACTACAAAGATAAGTTCCAAGACATGATTGAAAGATTTTAAGAACGTATATTCCATATTAATATTAGGAATTCCATGTCTTTAAGAATCAATTTTTATAACAAGCATTTACCATTTTTAAGTCGTTAAATGTTCATAATAATTTCATTCAAAGAGCGGTAATTTTATCTTTTGATAAACAATTTAAAAGCCTGATAATTTTTACAGAGTGAAAAGTCATATTTTGTAGAATGCACATATATTTTTTATAGAAAACTGGATAATTGTCCTACATACGGACTGTTATTTAAATCAAAATAAACTGCTTCATCATCAATTTTGCGAATAGTGTTTTTTATTTTTGTAGAAAATATCTATAATGACAATTACTCAGTTAAAATATGTTCTTGCTGTTGCTCAATATCAAAATTTTACTAAAGCAGCAGATAAAGTTTTTGTAACGCAACCTACGTTAAGTATGCAAATTCAAAAGCTGGAAGATGAACTGGATGTGCAGATCTTTGACAGAAGTAAAAAACCTATCGAACTGACAGATACTGGTAAAAAAATCGTAAATCAAGCTCGTAATATTGTTAATGAGAGCGATCGTATTCAGGATATAGTAGATCAAGAAAAAGGCTTTATAGGTGGTGAGTTTAAAATAGGAGTAATCCCAACGGTAATGCCTACTTTATTGCCGATGTTCCTAGCAAATTTTGTCAATAAATATCCAAAAGTAAAACTACGAATAGAAGAATTAACCACTGAAAATATAATTGATGGTTTACAAGACGGTAGTATAGATGCTGCGATTGCTGCCACTCCTTTAAAACATGATTTGATTAAAGAGCGCGCGTTGTATTACGAGCCGTTTGTAGCTTATAATCCAAGATTATCTGGAAAACCTAAATCTAAAATAAAAGTAGACGATATCAACGTAGATGATCTTTTACTATTAGAAGATGGACATTGTTTTAAGGACAGTATTTTAAATTTATGTCGCAATACTCGTGATACAGAAAGTGAACGTTTCATGTTAGAGAGCGGTAGTTTTGAAACCTTAATTAAACTTGCCGATGAAGGACTAGGTATGACTTTATTACCTTATCTCAATACCATGGACTTATCAGAGCATAAAAAGGAAAATCTTAGGTTCTTTGAAGATCCATCTCCTGCCAGAGAGATAAGTTTGATATACCATAAAAGCGAGCTTAAAATGCAAATAATTGATGCGTTACATGCTGTTATTACTGGCGTGATTAAAGGAGCAATCGCTTTTCAAAACGTGCAAATTATCAGTCCAGTCGCTGGGAAGTAGTAAGTAACGTTAGAATTATTTTGATCGATAATATCGTTTTACAGATCAATTGTCATTAAAGAGAAAATTTAATTTATAATACCTTTTTCATTAAAGCATAAAAAAAGCTGAAAGTCTAATTATTATTAGATTTTCAGCTTTTCATTTAAAAAAAATACGGTCATCCTCTTAATAAAGGAACGCAAGATTTCAAGTCTGGATTTTGAAGTATCAATTGCTTGATCCAAATCTCAAGTTCTTGAATTTCATAAGGCAATAATCTTCCAACTGCCTTTTGTAACTCTTTGCAAAAAAGAGCCGAATTAAAACTAACCTTCTCAAGGATTGTTTTGGTGTACTCAAACATAGCCCTAGCCATAATTTCAAGATTTAAGTTAAGTAATTTTGTTTCAATAGTTAGAGGGATTATTGTTTCACAGGCTAAATATAGTTTTTAATTACCATACTTACAATACTTTACATTTTTAAACTTCAGATATTCACACTTAAATATTTGTTAATACGTTTTTTTGAAACTGATTTTCAGCTAGTTATTATGCTTTGCATAATGCTTAAAACTTTCTTATGGAATCCATAAATAAGTTACGACAATTTTCACGATATAGATAGGGATTTATGCCGTTACCAAGTAAACACTAAGGATACAAAGCAGTGCAAGCAAAAAGTAGAAAGCGCTACTTTTTTCAATTCAGGATCGAGTAGGGTTGCTGAAGTTATTTATTACTGATTTTGGTAATCTGATTTCATAGGGGCAGAATTAATTCTGCCCTTATGAAATCAAATTGAAACCTAATATGCATCGATTGATTAGAATGATGACTCATTCTTAATAAAGGAGATAATAAAAATCAATGATTAAGCTTAACTAGAAACAAATCAATAATCTTAAAACGAGCTAATTATCCAAACACTTACACAACACAAAACCGCAAACAAAAACGTAGAAAGCGCTACTTTTTTCAATTCAGGATCGAGTAGAGCAGGAGATGTTGTTTTTTTAACTTTAATTAAATGAATGAGTAATGGGATAAAAGCCAGAAGTGGTAGGAATGCAATCAAATTGATATTTTCATTTTCTAACATCCAAGATTCTCCAATATCGTTAGCAATATATTGTGTAAAATATATTCTACCAGTTAAGCGAAGTGCACAAATAAAAGCCACTATAACAAACCCATAATGCAGCATTTTTGCCTTAGAAAGTCCCAGCTTCACCACAATCGTATTTTTACCAGCTTTCTTATCGCTCTGAACATCTCTCATGTTATTAAGATTGAGAACCGCCACACTTAATAAGCCGATTGTCATAGAAGGAAAGATCATTTCCCAATTTACAATCGTTGTAATCAAATAATAAATACCCATCACACTTACAGGACCAAAAAATATAAAAACAAACACATCACCTAGACCACGATATCCATAAGCATTATCACCTACCGTATATTTAATCGCTGCCCAAATAGCGGCTATTCCTAAAGCTAAAAAGAATAAAGAAACTAATAACCTATCTATTCCTAGACTTACGTATATAAGGAGGATCGCGCTAATTAAAGTAAGAATAGCCGTAATAACCATTCCACGTTTCATTTCTTGCGGAGAAATAATACCACTTTGGATCGCTCGCATAGGACCGATTCTATCTTCATTATCAGTTCCTTTGACACCATCGCCATAATCGTTGGCAAAATTGGAAAGAATTTGGAAACCTAGGGTTGTGATAAGTGCTAAAATCACAATAGAAATATAATTAAACATAAATAAGCTAACGTTGTCCGCAATCGAGTAGCTAAAGTTCAGTTCGATTGAATTCAAAAGTTTTTCTGAATTATTCTCAATCGCAAAAACATTGTAATAAGCAAACGCACTTCCCACCAAAATCCCACTTATGCTCAAGGGTAACGTCCTTAATCTCGCAGCACTGATCCAGGCTTTTAATTTTGTACTTGCCATTATTTAGACATGATATTAACGAGAGCTTCTTTTAAAAGATCGTGGTGATTTGCTTGATGTGTTCCTACACCTTTTGATTTGACATCCATATCTCTTATGGTCTTAATCGCACGACTGCAATATTTCATAGGATAGTTTTTTGCCGCAGTCATTATTTCCTGTACAAAAAACGGATTCACTCCAGCTGCTTTTGCAACTGCTTGCGCGTTATTTTTGTCTTTAATAGTATGCACTTTCAACAACTGCGTGAAAAAAGAATACAATTGCGCGGTAGTCAGCACCAGCGGATTATCCTTAGGGTTATCTGCAAAATAGTTGATGATTTGATGCACTTTTACCACATCACGCATTCCCATGGCTTTGCGCAGCTCAAAATTGTTGTAGTCTTTTGAGATTCCTATGTTGTCCTCGATGACTTGTGGAGTTATTGGTCGATCTTTAGAATGTACGATCGCGAGTTTTGAAAGCTCGTTATTGATTTTACCCAAATCCGTTCCTAGATATTCCACTAACATTCTAGTTGCATTAGGATCAATTTGATAACCCATTTCTTTCAATCTACCAGTAACAAAAGCAGGAACTTTATTCTCATAAAGCGGCTTGCTTTCCATGTAAACGGCGTGTTTTTTAAGCAATTTAGTAATCTTGCTGCGTCCGTCAGGAGTTTTGTATTTGTAAGCAAAAACTAGAATCGTCGTAGTTTGTGGGTTTTCTACATAGCTTTCTAATTTGGCCAGTTGTTTTACCAGATGTTGCGCTTCTTTAACTATAATTACCTGATGCTCGGCCATCATAGGATAGCGTTTCGCATTTTCTAACACTTCTTCCATGGTGGTTTCCTTTCCATAAATCACCATTTGATTAAAGCCTTTCTCGCCTTCGTCCAGCACATTATCTTCTATATAATCACTTACTTGATCGATAAAATAAGGTTCTGCACCGCACAAAAAGTACACAGGCGCATATCGCTTTTGCTTTAAATCGGCTATAATCTTTGTTGCATCACTCATCGAGAGCTGTTGAGGTTTTTGTAATATTGCGCTATGAAGCCATTGCGACTACCAGCTGGAAATTTCAGAGTCAAAAGTACTGAAAAAGGACGTGCTATCTTTGACCCAATCAGGAAAAAGTTTGTACACTTGACACCAGAAGAATGGGTGCGGCAACATGTTGTTTTGTTCTTGCTTTCGCGAAAGCGGATACCGCAAAATCTCATCAACATAGAAAAGCAATTGATCATCGCAGGAACTACAAAACGATACGACATTATCTCCTACAACACAGATGGTTCTATACATCTAGTCGTAGAATGCAAAGCACCAGAAATTAAAATCGATCAATCTGTTTTTGATCAAATCGCCCGATACAATCTAGCTTTAAAAGCAGAATACTTGATGGTAACTAATGGTATGGATCATTATTTTTGTACAATGAATTATGACAAGCAGACTTATAATTTTATTCCAGACCTACCAGAATACGTTTTATGAAAATAGGAATCGTCATATTAAACTGGAATGGTATAGAGTTGCTCAAAACCTATTTACCTAGTGTGGTAGAGTACAGTATGAATCACGTGGTTTATCTAGCAGATAATGCCTCTACAGACCTTTCCATAGAATGGACACAAAAAACCTTTCCAGAGGTGAAGATCATTGCGATGAATGAGAATCGCGGTTATGCTGGCGGTTATAACGAAGCGTTGAAAAAGGTCGATGAAGAAGTAGTTTGTCTTTTGAATAGTGATGTCGCAGTTACTTCTGGCTGGTGCGACGTGATTGCTACAAGATTCCAGGCAGATGCACAACTTGCCGTATGTCAACCTAAATTGCTAGACGATAAAAAAAGAGACTATTTTGAGTATGCTGGTGCTGCTGGAGGATTTTTAGATCGATATGCATATCCTTATTGTAGAGGTCGCATTTTTAATACGATCGAGAAAGATGAAGGTCAATATGATGATGTAGTAGATATTCATTGGGCAAGTGGTGCTTGTTTATTCCTTAGAAAAGATGCATTTGATCGAGTAGGAAAATTTGACGAAGATTATTTTGCACATCAAGAAGAAATCGATTTGTGCTGGAGATTGCGACATGCAGGATACACCATAAGTTATGAGCCGTTATCTACGGTTTATCATTTAGGTGGTGGAACTTTGAATAATTTGAATCCTAAGAAGACGTTCTACAATTTTAGAAATAGTTTGTACAACATTGTAAAGAATGACCATTCCACTTCATGGATCTGGATTCTTTTTGTAAGAATGGTTCTCGATGGTATTGCGGCAATAAAATTTCTTTTTGCATTACAATGGAATCATTTTGCAGCCGTTCTAAAAGCACATTTTCATTTTTATGGTTCGCTTAAAACAATTTTAGATAAAAGAAAACAAGTTAAGGAGTTGAAAAATGCTGAAAAAACGGAATATGCAGATTTAAGTATTGTGTATCAGTATTTTATAAAGGGAAAAAAGACTTATCGATAATAACGTTGATTAACCTAAATCCTTGTTAATAGACCTAACAAAGTGTTGAATATTTTTAAATTTGTCGTACAATTTAACAAACAAAAGAAAAAAACTAAAATGAAGAAAATATTTTTAATGTTGCTTGCTGGTGGACTTCTAGTGTCATGTGCATCAAAAAAAGATCTTGAAGCAGCTATAGCAAAACAAAAAGAAACTAAAGAACTTCTTGATACTGCAACAGTAAAATTAAATGCCTGTTATGCAGACGAGCAAGCGGCAAGAGCAAGAATTGAAAGTATGCGTGAGCAAATTGAAACGCTTAAGAATTCTAACAATGCGTTACTTAGCAATCAAGGCGATCTAGTTACATTATCTACTACTGGTAGCCGTAATTTAGAGCGTTCTTTAGAAAGCATTAGAGAAAAAGACATGCAGATCAAATCTTTGAACGATGCGATTACAAAGAAGGATAGTGTGACTTTAGCGCTAGTTACAAGTTTAAAAAGTTCCTTAGGAAACCTTCAAGATGAAGATATTAGTGTAAATGTGGAAAAAGGAGTGGTATTCATTTCTATTTCTGATAAATTACTTTTCTCTAGTGGTAGCGATAAAGTAAATGAAAGCGCTAAGTTAGTTTTGGGTAAGGTTGCTAAAGTGGTAAATGACAAACCAGAAATTGATATTATGGTAGAAGGCCATACAGATAACCAGCCTATTTCTTCGGCAAAATTTGCTGACAACTGGGCATTGAGTACAGCTCGTGCAACTGCCGTAACAAGAGTTTTACAAGAAGATTTTCAAGTATCACCTAAACGTATGACTGCTGCAGGTAGGTCTTATTACATGCCTGTTGCAAGTAATGATACTGCTGAAGGTCGTTCTAAAAACAGACGTACTCGTATCGTTGTACTTCCTAAGCTAGACCAGTTCTTTGATATGGTAGAAAAAGGAATGGAGCAAGCTAAAGTTAATGCTAAAAAAGAGACGGAAAACAAAAAGTAAATCTGTTTTCTCATTTATACAAAAAGACTGTTTGCAAAAACAGTCTTTTTTTGTTTCTATTAAAATGAAATTAGTTGAATTATTTTTGCGGTTATGAGAAGTACTATTTTTTTATTGCTAATTATGTTTGGACAACTTCTTGCTGCTCAAAAAGTTGATACAGCCCAAAGTTATTTGAAGTTTATTGATTCAACACATGAACAAGTAGTTGGACAGACTTGGAATTATATGGAAGCCTATACCGCTCGTAAGAATGATAGAGCGATTAAAGGGCAACGCAAGCGACTAGAAAACGTACTAAAGAGCGCTATAAGAAAAGTAGAAAAGATAGAAGCTTATGACGAGCAGCTTAAAATGGCAGTTATAAAATACCTCAATGGTAACTTAAGCATTGTAAAAAATGAATTTCTTCAACTTATTCAATTAGAAGATCAAGAGCCTTTGAGTATGAGTGAAATTGAGTTGTTGCAACATATAAGAAAATCAATATTACAATTGAGAACTGATTATGATCTGGCTATCTTGAATTATGGTAATAAATATGATTTTAAAATCTTAAAAAATAACTCTACTCTTGCTAGGCAAATGAGTCATACTATTGAATTATATGACTACTTCCACACTATTCAAATTCAATTTTTAAAACTTCAAAGAGCTGATAGAATCTTATGGACAGATATAAATGAAAAAAGTATCGTGTCATTGAAAAAAGATGCTGCCATTGTAATGACAAATCTTCAAGAGCTAGAAACAATTACTAATTTAAACAGTTTTAATGAGGATTCTACTTTGATAGACATTTTAAACGATATGAGTAATTATTTGAAGACCGCAGTCAGTGAAAAGTTACCAGCCATTTACGTTATCAAAGAAGATCAATTAACAGGTAATCGAGATCAAATTACACGCAAAACAGAACGCTACAATCAATCTTTAAAATGGTCTAATAAAAATAGAAAACACATATACGAGCTTTGGAATAGCAGCTACCCTAAATTCTTACAAAAGCACATACAGTCCTATTAAGAATTTTTAACAACGATTATATTAAAATTAGCGACGTGCTAGCGATTTATTCTTAACTTATAGATAATTACTAATTAAAACAAATCTATAGTTATGAAAATCATACAATTACTCTTCGTTAGCATCGTACTTTCTTTCTCTGTGAATTTAGCGAGTGCTCAAACCTATTCATCAGTTAAAGCGACTCCAGCGCAAGAAGTAAAAGCAAATAAAATTGTTTTGCAATTTGATGATGAACTCTCTTTAACAGAAAAGCAAGAACTATTATTTCAAACTAAACAAGCCGAGTTTATAGCTGTCAATGAAAGTATTCTGAACTCGCAAAGAACTAGAAAAGAAATCAATGGCATGTTGCTGGCCTTATATCAAGAGCAAGCAAATGAAATGAAAGAAATACTTACACAGCCACAATATGATGTGTATAAAAAAGTAAGAAATAAAATTGATCCGTTGATAGTTATTCTAAAATAGTAAAATTTGATAAAATCTGTACAAAAGCCATTTTTAAAGTGGCTTTTTTTATTTCTAGTTGCGAGCCTTAAGACAAGATTTTATATTTACACATTATAAATCAAAAATTAAAAAATGGGTAGAGCATTTGAATTTCGCAAGGCGCGTAAGATGAAAAGATGGAGCGCAATGTCTAAAGCTTTTACGAGAATAGGTAAGGACATTGTTATTGCCGTTAAAGAAGGTGGTCCTGATCCTGATTCAAATGCTAGATTAAGAGCTGTAATCCAAAATGCCAAGTCGGTTAATATGCCTAAGGCAAACGTGGAGCGAGCGATTAAAAAAGCAACAGATAAGGATACTGCAAATTTTGAAACCGTACTTTTTGAAGGATATGCACCGCATGGTATCGCTGTTCTTGTAGAAACTTCTACTGATAATAATAACCGTACCGTAGCAAACGTAAGAAGTCACTTTAATAAGAGTGATGGAAACTTAGGCGTTTCTGGATCGGTAGAATTTATGTTTGAGCACAAGTGTCATTTTAGAATAGCTGCAAATGATTTAGATATAGAAGAGTTAGAATTAGAACTTATAGATTATGGTGCTGAGGAGTTGTTCCTAGATGAAAAGGATGAAGAAGATGATAACTCTGTAGATGGCATCATGATCTATGCAGAGTTTCAAAATTATGGAGCTCTTCAAAAAGCGCTAGAAGAAATGGACTTAGAGATTTTAAGTTCTGATTTTGAATACATTCCAACAGTTCAAAAAGAGCTGACTTCTGAGCAACGAGAAGATGTAGATAAACTTTTAGAAAAACTAGACGAAGATGACGATGTAAATAATGTCTACACAACTCTCAAGGACGAAGAGTAATTTTATTTTATTCTTTGTTTAAATATATGTAGTTGCTGTTCTCGCTTTCGCGAAAGCGGAATACATACCAAACATCTGATTTAATGAACTTTTACCGATTAGGTGGTAAATACGCCATCCATTCTTCAAAAGCCAATTAATATTCTTAACTTTCAAATTATTAATTTAAAACAAAATAAAACAATGGTAAAAGCAAAATATCAAAGCGTTCTAGATTTAGGAGAACAATTGAACATTCAAGATGGTGACGTACAAGTAAAAGACGGAAAACTAGAAATAAGAGGTACTGCAGCAACGCCACATCATAAAAATTTACTTTGGGATGAGATCAAAAAAGTAGGTGGTGAGAACCCTTCTGATTTAATGGCAGATATTAAAGTAGCTGACGATTCTATATATGCAAAGCACACTGTAAAAAGTGGTGAGTCATTAAGTCTTATTGCAAAGCATTACTTTAAAGACCCAATGAAGTACAAGCAAATTTTTGAAGCAAATACAGATCAGCTTAAAAACCCAGACTTAATTCATCCAGGTCAAGAGTTGACAATTCCTAATTTGTAGTCAGTAATTACCTTTTAACGATTAAAAGCCTTGCGATTTGCAAGGCTTTTTGCGTTTTGTCCTTTATAGGAGTTTAATTATCAGACAAAAAGCCCTTTTTTATCGATAATCTCTATAATTTAAAAGTGTAAAACATCGACGAACGACACTTTTAAAGGTGGATTACAGTGTATTTTGACGGATTTTGTACGAATTTAGTCGATAAACAACCTTTTATCCGGATTTATTATGCTTTGACTGGTAACTGAGATTATGTTTGTAACATACTATTTTAATGTATGTTACATTATGAAACCAAATTACTTAAACTCAAATAAGCCTTTCCTTTTCGGTCTTAAATCGATCAATAGTATTGTAGGAAAAATACTTATACTATTTTTATTAGGAATCTCAGGAAGCTTATTTGCACAAACCTATTGTACTCCAAACATATCTTACAATAATGATCAATTCATCGACCGTGTACGGTTAAATAATTTAGATAATTCATCTGGTTACACCGGTAATGCGCAAGGTTATCATGATTATACTGCTCAAACAGCCAACTTAGAAATTGGATCAAATTATACCTTGACATTAGACATTTATCATGAGTTTAACTGGCTGAGAGCGGGAATAGTTGGTTGGATTGATTTTAACTCTGACGGAACCTTTAATAATAATACAGAAAAAGTTATTTCCTTAGATGATACGAATGCTGCCGTACGAACCGCTACTATTAGTATTCCTACTACAGTTTCACCTGGTACTTACCGTATGCGATTTATCATGAAATCATGGTACGAAGTTGGGGATGCCTGTGCTTCTGACACTGACTGGTATGGTGAGACAGAAGATTATACTGTTGTAATTTCAAGTCCTTCAAGCCCTATAGCAAACAACGATTATTTGAATGTTCTTTTTAATAGTTTAGGAGGAGCAGGTAATTCTATAGATGTTTCTTTAAATGACTTGATTGGATCTACTTATGGTTCAGATGGTGATGATTATTCAATTGCTTCATATCCTTTAACCACTGCAAACGGAGGTACGGTTACAGAAGTATCAGATGGACTTTTTAATTATGTCCCTTTAACTGATTTTATAGGCGTTGATAGTTTTAGCTATCAATTATGTGATGCTGGTGGCGTTTGTACGACCGCAGTGGTCGAAGTAGCTGTAGGCTTTGGTGCATGTACGCCTACCTCAAATTCTAGTGGAACTCATTATCTAGATAGCGTGCTCCTTAATGGAGAATCTGGCTCACAAATTAATAACAACTCTGGCGATGATAATGGTTTTGGTAATTATACTAACCTGACAGCAGTTCAAGTCTATGCAGGTGGTACTTATACGTTAACTCCTGATGCAGTCGGAGCTAATTCTGGTTGGGCTGCTTATATAGACTATAATAGAGATGGTGTATATAATACATTCGGAGATGAAAAAATTATCGATACTAATGGAGAAGTCGCATTGCCATATTCAGGAATCAATTTTACTGTTCCAGCAAACCAGGGATTAGGTAGGTATATATTGAGAGTAGGAACTAGACAATACTTTTCTTCTAATGACCCTTGTGGAAATACAGGTGCTGCTCCAGAAGAATTTGAAGATTATGTTGTTGAGGTAATAATTAATCCCGGATCTGATCGTAGAGCTTCTATTTCTGGTAACTCTGTAGGAATTGAAGATGAGTCTATAATTACATCTACAAGTAACAACACAGATTTT
The DNA here is from genome assembly GCF_000332115.1 of Nonlabens dokdonensis DSW-6. Taxonomy (NCBI): domain Bacteria; kingdom Pseudomonadati; phylum Bacteroidota; class Flavobacteriia; order Flavobacteriales; family Flavobacteriaceae; genus Nonlabens; species Nonlabens dokdonensis. The sequence continues at coordinate 3,772,526 of NC_020156.1, read as the reverse complement.
GGAACGGTAGATATAAGTTCAGGAAGACGACAGAGAACATTTACCATCACAAATATAGGAGGAGGCAATCTCAGATTAAATAATACACCAGTGAGGTTTGTAAATCCGATAACTCCAGAATTTACTATTGTTTCACAGCCTGCCGGAGGTACCATTATTCCTTCAGGCGGATCGGCTAATTTTGTTATAGAGTTTGATCCTAATAGTGTCAATTCTTTTACAACAAAAGTGAATGTAAGGTCAAATTCTCGCGCGACGGGAACAAATCAATATAACTTCATTATAGAAGGAGAAGGAGCTCAAATATATCCTGATACTGACGGTGATGGCGTCGCTGACAATGTGGATATAGATGATGATAATGATGGCATCACAGATACGGAGGAGCAAAATATTTGTTTATCAAATCCATTAAGTACCACTGCCGATGTGATTTTTTTGAATGAAACATTTGGTAATGGGTTAACTAGGATAACTATTGATGGAGCTACTGCTGGAGTTACTACTTCCTACTGTTATGAAGATGGTACCACAGGTCAAGGACCTAATGAATGTAATAACGATCCCAACTTAGGAGATGGAAAATATACAGTACACTACTCTGTAACTGATAATGATGGAGTCCTAAATAGAGGTACAAACCTACCAGATGTATCAAGTTGGGCAGACCGTGTTTGGTATTTTGGAGAAGATCATACTTCTGGAGATACAAACGGTAGAATGGCTATTTTCAATGCAGATTTTGATCCAGGTGTTTTCTATGAAACTGAAATTGTAGGTACCGTAGCTGGTGCGCCTCTTGATTATTCTTTTTGGGCACTAAATTTAGATCGGTTAGATAGTGAGTTTAATTCAGGTGAGCTACCTAGGATATTACCAAATATTTCAGTTAACTTTTATAGCATTGATAAAACAATTTTATATCAAACTTTTAACGCAGGAGATATCCCTAGATGCGATAGTGATCCTACGAATATGTGTACCATTTCAGAATGGATTCAGAAAACTACTTCATTGACATTACCAGCTAGTGATTTTGTTATTCAATTAGTAAATAATGCACCAGGTGGATTAGGAAACGATCTAGCGCTGGATGATATAAGAATAACACAAGAATTATGTGATCTGGATGGAGATGGAGTAGCTGACGTGGTGGATCTAGATAACGATAACGACGGAATTCCTAATATTTACGAATTAGGTAAACCAGGAGCAATAGCAACTATTGATGTTAATCTTGATGGAACTTCATTTGGAGATGGTAATTGGTTAGATTTAAATCAAAACGGGATGCATGATGATTACGAAAGTTTTACACCTAGAGATACCGACCAGGACGGAGTTGCAGATTATTTAGATTTAGATAGTGATAATGATGGGATATTTGATATTTTAGAATATGACGGATTAGGCGATCTAGATGTTAATGGCGATGGAATAGGAGATGGAACAGATGCTTCTTCAGGAGTAGATAACGATGGTTTTGATGGAGATGGATTACTTTCTTTGATTGACTTAAATGATGATGATGCTGATAAAGTAGATCACGGAACAATTGGTTTTATGATTCCAGTAGATTCCGATGGAGATGACATACCAGATTACATAGATATCGATAGTAACGACCCATTAAATGACCTCACTAACGGTAGTGACATTGATAACTCATTGTATGCTGATCTCGACACTGATAATGATGGAGAAGTAGATTTTACATCAGACATTGACCAAGATGGAGTAAGCGATGGTAATTCTGACTTTGACACTGGTTTTTTTGGTGCTCCTATAGATTTAGATAGGGATCTCTTTATAGATTTTGATGGTCGTAATGATTATGTTCAAAATTCTATGGCTATAACTGCTGGATTAGATAATCTTACAGCTATGACATGGATTATGCTAGGTGATGGATTCTCTTCTAGCACTATAATCAGCGAGACTAACTTTAATATGAGAATTAGATCTACTGGTATAATAGAAGTCACCATAAAAGATAACTCTGGGACTTTATTTAATTTGGAGTCTTCCTCAACACTATCAATAAACAAATGGTATCATGTTTCTGTGATTTATAATCAAAACACTTCAAAAACAGTATTATATATAAATGGTATTGAAGAGGACATGCAAAATACCGGTGCTTTACCTCTTGAAACAGTTGCTGATGATAAGTTTACTTTAGGAAATAAATCTGATGGTACAAGCGATTATTTTAAAGGTTCTATTGATGAATTAAGAATCTTCAACAAAGCCTTAGATACTATTGTGATGAGGCAAATGATGTATCAAGAAATTGAACCATCAGGTAGTTCAATTAAAGGTAAAGTAATTGATAAAGTATTTAATGGATTAGCTACCTCTGACCTGCTTTTGCATTACGATTTTAAAAAAATAACAGCAGACCAAGTTTTCAATCAAGGAAATGTAATCAGTAATGGTACTATGTACAACATTAAATCTATTTTACCTCAATCTGCACCGCTGCCTTATGAAACAAAACAAGATGGTTCACTTTTAAACCCAACAACATTTAAACAAGAAGGTGTTTGGGATCCATTAGATTTACAAAACTTCCCGTATTCAATTTTGCATGTGAAAAATAACGTGACTCAACCTATGAATATGTATAATGCTGGATTAATTATAGATACGGGAAATACATTGATTGTAAACGATGGATTAGAGGTAAATAATACTTGGTATTTGAAATTAGATGGAACCGTTGATTTTTTAGGAGAATCTCAATTAGTTCAAGGAGAAAACAGTGAATTAGATCTCACTAGTTCAGGTAAAATATTAATTAGACAAGAAGGTATTTCTGATGCACGCAATTATAACTACTGGAGTTCTCCAGTAGGAGCTAGTAGCGCTACATCAAATAATACTTCATTCCAGCTTTCATTGCTTAAAGATGCAAATGGATTAGGAAACGTCGTATTTACAGGTAGAAATGTAGCGACACCGCCAGTAACGATACCAGCTACTGTAAGTGGAAGATGGCTGTATACCTACTGGAATGGACAGACCTATCAAGATTGGAACCCTATAGATGCGGCAACGCCTATACCTGCAGGTCATGGCTGGACCATGAAAGGAGCCGGAGCGATAAATCCAGGTTATGTCTTTGAAGGAAAACCTAATAACGGTTCTATAAATGTGGCTGCTGTAGATGCAGATGGCGATCCTGCTGCAGATCTAACCTTTTCCCTTTTAGGAAATCCGTATCCAAGTGCTATAGACGCTAGAAAGTTTATTGATGATAATGCTGGCGTTATAGATGGAGCAGTTTATTTATGGGATCATTTTAGAGGGACAGATCATTTACTTGCAAATTATGAAGGAGGATTTATGACTATTAATAATACTGCAACTCTAGCAGCTACAAGCATTCCCATAGGAAGTGGCGCATTAGGTGGCGGATTAAGTGGGAGAGAACCAGGTTTTTATATTCCCGTAGGTCAAGGTTTCAATGTAACTATAACAAATAATGGATCTGTTAACTTTAATAACGGTCAGCGAGAATTTAAAACAGAAGGTGCTGAAAGTGTATTTGTTGCTGCACCAGGAACTTCACAGCCTATTGCAGATCGTTCTAACCGCCAAAACCCAGATATGGGAATCTTACGATTAGAGATTGAGGCAGATAATGGTGCTGGATCTGAAACGGTAATAGGTTTTGCAGATTTTGTAACTGATGGTATTGATTATGGATATGACGCAGTAAAGTATGATAATCCAGCAGAAACGGATATTTATATTTCTTATTCAGGTAAAAATTATGTTATCAGATCATTAGCTCAAATAACGCCTAATAAAGTAATTCCTGTCACTATTCATGGTAAAGCAAATTTGAATTACCGTTTCAGTGCTAAAGAAATTGCAAATATTGACAGTTCTCAAGATATTTTTCTTTATGATAATGAAATGAATGTTTACCATAATCTTAGAAACGGATATTACTTCTATAACGTTTCTGCTAACCGAAGAAATAGCTCTAGATTTGAGATAGTATTTCAACAAACTACCCTTGGACTAGATCAAGAAGCTATTGATCTCATAGATATTTATTACCTCAATAATGATGGTAAAATTTATGTAGATCACCTTAATGAAACATTAGATTATATGAATATTTACGATCTATCAGGTAAGATGCTGTTCCGCTTTCGCGAAAGCGAACTGATCAACATTAATAATGGTATTTACATTCCAGAGATATCTTCTGGCATTTATCTGGTAGAAGTCGAATTTAAAGGCGCTAAGAAGAGTGTCAAAATAGTAGTCAATTAAACTTAATCGCCTGACTTCATTTTCTTATGAAGTTAGGTTTTACTTTCCAATTATAGATCACTTTCAAACTAAATTATGAGAAAAACATTATTACTTTTAACTCTTTGCTTTGCAACATTTTTATTTGCACAGAACCCAGAAACAAACAGTAGAAATTTTACTGTTACCAAATTAGCCAATACAAACCAACTGGTATCCTACCCTAATGAAATAACTTATGGTCCAGACGGCTGGTTATGGATTACAGAAAGATCTGCATTAGATAATACAAGCGATGCAACTAACGGTGAGAGAATTGTCCGAGTGCATCCGGATACTGGCGCAAAAACTGTAATGATAGATCTACATAATGATGTGGATGGTTTTGATGGTCAAGATGGTTTAATGGGTATGGCTATTCATCCAGATTTAATGGCAAATGCTAATACAAGTACTAATAATTTTGTTTATGCTGCCCATACTTATGGAACTCAAGGTAATTTGAAATTAAAAATTATTAAAATGAGTTTTAATAATTCTAACAAAAGACTTACCAAGGTTGCTGGGTCATTAATTGAAAATATCGATGCAAGTAACGATCACAATTCTGGAAGAATGAAAATAGGTCCAGACGGCAAGTTATATTACACGATAGGTGATTTAGGTTGGAATCAATTCCGCAATAAATGCAGTAGAATTCAATCACAAGCTTTACCTACACAAAATGATGTAGATAATGAAAACTGGTATTCTTATAAAGGCAAAGTGCTGAGAATGAATCTTGATGGCTCTATACCTACCGATAATCCAAAATTCTTTCCATTTACGGTTACTGATTCAAACCCAGTTCCTAGTAATAGTGATACAAATAGACCAGATTCTGAAAAAGTAAGAAGCCATATTTATTCTTATGGTCACAGAAATGCTCAGGGAATTGTTTTTGATAGTACTGGAAAGTTGTATCAATCAGAACATGGAGACCGAGTTGATGATGAGGTAAATATAATTACAGCAGGTAAAAATTATGGTTGGCCATTAATCGTTGGTCAAAGAGATGCACAAGCTTATGATTACTGTATTAAAGCATCAGATCCTAATGGTTGTAGCGCTGCCGATGGAAATAGTTGTCCTTCTGGATCAACAATTCATCAAGAAACTGCCTTTCCAGAGCCTATCGATTTTCAATCACCCATTGCTACCTATGTAGATTTACCAGCAACGAGACCAACAGGTGGTTTTTTAACATGGCCTACAGTTGCTCCTGCAAGTATTGATGTGTATGAATCCAATATTTTTCCATGGAATAAAAGTATCCTAATTCCCACATTAAAAAAAGGAACAATCTATAGATATGAATTAAGTGCAGATGGAAACTCTGTGGTAAGTGAATTGATAGAATTTCATTCGTCTAATGATAGGTATAGAGATGTGGCTATATCGCCTGACGGTTCAACTATTTATGCCGTTACAGATAGTGGAGGAAGTACTTCTGGTCCTTCTGGAACTTCAAATGTAGGTGTTACTAATCCAGGTGCTGTTTTTAAAATTCAATATCAAGCTTTTCCAGAGCCTTCTAATCAAGTAACTAATTTCAACGCACAAGATAATGGCAATACTATAGATTTGTCGTGGAACGATGCAATAGGTGGAAACACAGCCGACGGATATGCGATCGCAGTAAGCACAACAGCTGGTAGTTTCCCAACATATATAGATGGACAGCAGCCTAACAATGATTTAGACCTTTCAGATGGTGATGGGTTGGTTTTAGTTCCTAACGGTGAAGAATCCTATACATTTGAGGACCTAGCTGATAATACAACTTATTATTTTCAAATCACTGCATATTCCAATCTTGCAAAAGACATTGATTTCCTATTATCACCTGTAGCTCCAGAAGCTTCTGCAACCACAACAATATCTTTAGAACCTACTATTATAATTACTGAAGTAGTTAGTAACAGCATTCCTGAAGCTTATGTAGAAATCTTTAATTATGGAACATTACCAGTTGATTTAGCTACCGAAGGATTCTACTTAGGTATTGCTTACGATGGAAGCGGAGTAACAGGAAATGATATAGATTTAACAGTAACGTTGCAACCTGGTCAATACTATACTATAGGTAGAGCCTCTGGTTCTCTCAATCCAGATCTTACGGCATGGAATGTTATAAATGGTAGTGGTAATGATGCATATGTTTTGTATAATGGTGATGATGAGATAGTAGATATATACGGCGCATTAGGTCAAAACGGAAATGGTCAACCTTGGGAATATTCAAATAGTCGTGCGGTAAGAAAAATTACTGTCGCAGAGGCAAGTAATACTTGGCAAGCATCAGAATGGATTATTGAAACTATTTCAAATTTTAATGATGTAACCGCTGGTGAAGGAGAGAACATCGATTTTACGTATAATAATTCTTGGTCACCATATGATCCGAGTGGTTCTAGTTATCAAGCAGAGAATGCAGTGATTCAAAATGGTAGTGCTACTTTGTCTGATATGACTTTATTTAAGAATGTAACAATCAACTCTGGTGCAACTCTAGTCTTGAATAATTCTGGTTTAAACATTACAGAAGATTTACAAAATAATGGGTCATTAAACGATTCAAACGGTATTTTAGAACTATCAGGTGATAGTAATCAACAAATTAATGGGAACGATTTTGAAATAAGTCGTTTAATAATAAGCAACAGCGCTATAGTAAGTGTTGATGTTAGTATAAAAAATGTGTTAGATGTAAATGATGATTTAACCATAGCCGCTATGAATCAAATGATTTTGAAAAGTAATGATTCTGGAACGGCATATGTAGATGAAGTAAACGGAAACATTTCAGGAACTTTTATGGTAGAAAATTATATACCAGGAAAACGCTCTTTTAGATTTATGAGTCCTTCTGTTACTACAAATAATTTTATTGCAAATAACTGGCAAAGTGATTTTGGAAGTTCTAATGTAGGAACACATATTACTGGGTCAATTTCTGGTGCAAATGGATTTGACGCTACTGGATCTGGAAATGTTTCTATGTTTACATTTGACAACACAAATCAATCTTGGACACCTATTAATAATACAGATGCTACTAATTTAATTGCTGGTGATGCCTACCGTTTATTTGTAAGAGGAGATCGTACCATAGATTTAAGTAACAATGCATCTACTGCAAACAACACTACTCTTAAAGCTGTTGGAAATATTGCTACAGGAAATGTAACGGTAAACGACTTGAGTCCAGCTGCTGGCGGTTTTAACTTTATAGGTAATCCTTACCAGGCTCCAGTAGACCTCAATCAGGTACTAACAGCGGCTACAAATATGAACACATCATTTGTATATTATTGGGATCCTGCCATTAATACCAGAGGAGCCTATGTGACAGTTGATGTCCTTTCTAACTCGTCAAACAATCCTAGCTCCTTAATGAACAAATACGTACAGCCCAATACATCTTTCTTTGCAACTACTTTGGCAAATGGTCCTGCTAGCTTGACATTTACCGAAGCAAACAAAGCTATAAATTCTGGATTTTTAAACTCTGCCAGAAGTAGTTCAACTCTTAGTCGTATAGAGATTGCACTGTATGAATCATCAGAATTTCAAGATGGTGAGAATTCTAGGGATGGTGCAGTAATTAGATTTGATAGTAATCAACTCAACGTAGTAAATAGTTATGATGCGGTAAAATTCAATAATATTGATGAAAATTTAAGTATCATAAACGGCGTTGACAACCTAAGTATTGAGCAGCGCAATTTGCCTCAAGATTCAGAAGTTATACCTTTAGACATAAATACGTATCGAGCTACAGATTATGTGCTTTCTTTTAATTTAAGTTCGATTAATGTACCAGTTTACTTAAAAGATAATTACCTCAGTAGCTACACGCCGCTCAACGATGGCTCTAATAATTATCATTACTCGGTTGTTTCTGGTAATGCATTATCAGTTGCGTCTAATAGGTTTGAGCTGGTATTCTCAAATACGGTATTATCCTTAGAAGAAATAGCAAATACAGAATTTTCTGTTTATCCTAATCCACTATCAAATAATGAAAAGATATTCATAACAGGAAGCTTGATCGATAACGTAAAAAGTATTGCCTTGTACAATATGCTTGGTCAAAAAATCCAAAACTGGAGCAACATTAACAATGTAGACAATAGTTTAGAAATAGACCTAGAAAACCTAAGAGCTGGAAATTATATCCTTCAAATTAATCATGATTCAGGATCTGATACTAAACAACTGATAGTAAAGTAAAAATTTTATAATTATTAAAAAAGTCCTTTTGAATATCGTTCAAAAGGACTTTTGTTTTTATAAAGATTTCTTTAAACAAAGATCTATTAATTTTGCTCTTACTTTTATTACTTAAACATATCCATTCCTGGAATATTAGGCATTCCATCCTTTGCAACTGCAGCGACTTCGGCTTCATAAATACCTTCGGCTTTAGAAAGTGCTTTATTAGTGACCATTACAAGATAATCTTCTAATTGATCTTTGTCTTCTAGAAGCTCGTCTGCCACAACAATGTTTTTGATGGTGCGACTTGCAGTCACTGTTACTTTTAGTAATCCGTCGTTAGACTGCTCGTCTATTAAAACGGTATCCATTCTTTTTTTTGTGTCTTCAACTTTTTGCTGAGCCTCTTTTAACTTACCCATCATACCTGAAATATCTCCAAACATAGTTTCTTTATTTAAGTTTATTTGTAGTCTCGCTTTCGCGAAAGCGGAACTTTTTCATACATTTTTTACAAAAATAACTATCTAGATAACATAGTCACAAATGCTGCTCTATTTTATATCTTGCAGCGCTTTAAATTACCAGAAATTTATGTCCTTAAAGGCTCCTATTGCAAAGAAAATTGCCCATGTCCATGATAAGCATGGTCATCAAAGAATTGATAATTACCACTGGATGACGCAACGCGATGCGCCAGAAGTGATGGATTATTTAAAGAGTGAGAATGCTTACTATGAAAAGGTTACTGAGCATACTAATGAAATGAAAGAGCAGTTATTTGAAGAAATCAAGGGCCGCATCAAAGAAGATGATGAGTCCGTGCCTTATCTATTAAATGGCTACTGGTACATCAGTAAAATGAAAACTGGTGAAAGCTATCCGTATTACTACAGAAGAAAAGATGGTGAAGAAAAGGAAGAATTGCTTTTTAATGTAAACGAAATGGCAATAGGTCATGACTATTACAAACTCACTTCTATCAATATCTCGCCTAATAATAAAATGCTAGCCTATGGTATAGATACTAAAGGCCGTCGCGAGTACACTATTTTCATTAAGAATTTAGAAACAGGAGAGACTCTTGACCAAAACCTAGAACTGACCACAGGAGGATCTGTCTGGGCAAATGATAATGAAACTTTATTTTTTACAAGAAAAGATCCACAGACTTTAAGAGCCAATAAAATTTTTAAATACAAAATAGGCGCTCCAGCGACTGAAAATGAATTGGTTTTTGAAGAAAAGGATGAAATATTTAATTGCTTTGTTTACAAAACTCTTTCGGAGCGATTTATCATGATTAAATCATCAGCAACTTTATCTGACGAGGTACGATTTATAGATGCCGATTTTCCTGATAGTACATTTAAAATAGTGCAGGAACGTCAAGACGTGATGGAATATAGCGTGTCGCATTACCAGGACAGCTTTTACATCATGACCAATAAGGATGGTGCAACTAACTTTAAAGTCATGAAAACTGCTATAGAAACTCCAGAAATGGAAAACTGGCAGGATTTTATTGCGCACGATAAAGAGGTGTTGTTAGAAGACTTCGATTTATTTGAGGATTACTTTGTTATTTCAGATCGATTTAATGGCTTGAATCGTATTAGGATTAAAGCTTGGGATAATACGGTAGATTATTTTTTACCTTTTGAAAATGAGACTTACACTGCATTTACGAGTGCCAATTTTCAGTTTCAAACTAAGAAATTGAGGTACAATTACAATTCAATGACTTTACCACCGTCAGTCATCGAGTTTGATATGGAGACTCGGGAAGAAGTCATTCTCAAAACGCAACCTATAGAAGATCCTAATTTTAATGCAGATGATTATCAATCTGAAAGAATATGGGCAACGGCAAAAGATGGAGTGAAAGTTCCTATAAGTTTAGTGTATAAGAAGGATTTAATTAAAGAAGAAGGAAATCCATTATTGCAATATAGTTATGGAAGCTATGGTCATACTATCGACCCTTATTTTTCTATATCTAGATTGAGTTTACTGGATAGAGGTTTTATTTTTGCGATAGCACACGTCAGAGGTGGCGAGTATTTAGGAAGGGAATGGTATGAAGATGGTAAAATGTTTTCAAAAAGAAACACGTTTACGGACTTCATTGCTTGTAGTGAGTATTTGATTCAGGAAAAATATACTTCAGCCAGCCAGCTTTATGCCTCTGGTGGCAGTGCTGGAGGATTGTTGATGGGCGCTATCATTAATATGGCCCCTCATTTATACAACGGCATCTTGAGTGCAGTCCCATTTGTGGATGTGGTGACAACTATGCTGGATGATAGTATCCCGCTTACTACAGGTGAATATGATGAATGGGGAAACCCTAATAATAAGGATAGTTATGATTATATGTTAAGCTATTCTCCTTATGATCAAGTGAAGGAACAAGATTATCCTAACATGTTAGTTACTACCGGTTATCACGATTCTCAAGTTCAATATTGGGAACCGGCAAAATGGGTCGCAAAATTAAGAGAAAAGAAAAAAGATAACAATTTGTTATTGTTCAAAACCGATTTGGCTAGTGGTCACAGCGGTGCATCAGGTAGGTATGATGCACTTAAAGAGGTCGCAATCGATTTCGCTTTTTTACTAGATCTAGAAAATAGGAAAGGCTAGATAAATTTATGTAAATTTGCAACGTTTGTGCAAAAACGAATGCATATCTGGAAACTTAAACATTGTGAAATGCTTGTTTATTAAACAAAATCTGATGTTGAGCTTCTAAGCAAAACCCTAAATATGAGTAACAATATTAAAGCGTACAATAATGTACTGGAATTGATAGGAGAAACACCACTTATCAAGCTCTCTCAAACCGTAGCAAGTTTTCCAGGTAATTATTACGCAAAAGCAGAAGCCTTTAATCCAGGGCATTCTTCAAAAGACCGCATTGCATTACATATTATAGAACAAGCTGAGAAAAAAGGAATTCTCAAACCAGGTGATACCATAATAGAGACTACGTCTGGTAATACAGGTTTTAGCATTGCAATGGTAAGTCGCATCAAAGGTTATGATTGCATCCTTGCCGTAAGTTCAAAATCTAGTGCTGATAAAATAGACATGCTAAAGTCTATGGGCGCAAAAGTCTATGTTTGCCCAGCTAACGTTAGTGCAGATGATCCACGTAGTTATTATCAAGTTGCAAAGCGATTACACGATGAGATAAAAAATAGTATATATATCAACCAGTACTTTAATGATTTAAATACCGAAGCTCATTATTTAACCACTGGTCCTGAAATATGGAATCAAACTGCTGGAGAAATTACACACCTTGTTGCCTGTAGTGGTACAGGTGGAACTATTTCAGGAACGGCTCGTTTCTTAAAAGAACAAAACCCTAACATCAAAATTCTAGGTGTAGACGCTTATGGTAGTGTTCTTAAAAAATACCACGAAACTCAAGAGTTTGATAAGGACGAAATCTATCCTTACCGCATAGAAGGATTGGGTAAAAATTTAATCCCTACTGCAACAGACTTTGATGTAATTGATAGCTTTACAAAAGTAAAAGATGAAGATGCCGCTCACATGGCCAGAAAAATTTCACAAACTGAAGGCCTTTTTGTAGGTTATACAAGTGGAGCCGCTATGCAGGCTGTAAAGCAACTAGTAGTAGAAGGTGAATTTGATAAAAATTCTAATGTGGTCGTCATATTTCCTGATCATGGTTCAAGATATATGAGTAAAATTTATAACGATCAGTGGATGCAGGAACAAGGCTTTGTAGATTCAAAGTCTACCGCAAATGAGCAACATATAGAGTACATAAAGTAATCCTACTTCATATATTTAACATTGTATTAATCGCTGTCTTTTAATTAGATAGCGATTTTTTTATTTCGCTTTCGCGAAAGTGAAATTCCTTACACTATTTAATAGTCTATTTATCAATAGATTGTTGTTATTAACTTATTTACTATGCACGCATAATACACAAGCTAATTATTATTAGAATCGTATATTTGTAGCCTAATTTTATGACATGAAAGATTTATTTGATAAAATTTACAAAGACAAAGGACCATTAGGAAAATGGGCGAGTGTAGCTGAAGGATATTTTGTATTTCCTAAGTTAGAAGGTCCTATAGCAAACCGCATGCGATTTAACGGTAGAGAAGTGATCACATGGAGTGTAAATGATTATCTAGGGCTAGCAAATCATCCAGAAGTAAGAAAGGTTGATGCTGAAGCTGGAGCTGAGTACGGTAGCGCTTACCCAATGGGTGCTCGCATGATGAGCGGCCATACTGATTTACATGAGCAACTTCAAAACGAATTAGCAGAGTTTGTCGATAAGGAAGCGGCTTATTTATTGAATTTTGGTTATCAAGGAATGGTTTCTACAGTTGATGCTTTAGTTTCAAAAGATGATGTGATCGTTTATGATGTAGATGCTCACGCTTGTATCATAGACGGAGTGCGCTTGCACCATGGAAAGCGTTTTACCTATAAGCACAATGATCTTGATAGTATTGAAAAGAACTTACAACGTGCTACTAAAATTGCTGAGCAAACTGGTGGTGGTATTCTAGTTATTTCTGAAGGTGTTTTTGGAATGCGTGGTGAGCAAGGAAAACTTAAAGAAATAGTTGCTTTAAAAGAAAAGTATAATTTCAGGTTATTTGTAGATGATGCACACGGTTTTGGAACATTAGGTAAAACTGGTGCTGGAGCAGGAGAGGAGCAAGGAGTACAAGATCAAATAGATGTATATTTTGCAACATTTGCAAAGTCACTTGCAAGTACAGGTGCTTTTATTGCTGCCGATAAAGAAATTATCGATTACTTAAAATATAATTTGCGTTCTCAAATGTTTGCGAAGTCTCTTCAATCACAATTAGTGGTAGGAGCTTTAAAACGTTTAGACATGTTACGCACTATGCCAGAGCTTAAAGAAAAGTTATGGGAAAACGTAAATGCATTACAAAATGGTTTAAAAGATAGAGGTTTTGATATAGGAACAACACAGTCATGTGTAACTCCAGTTTATCTTAAAGGAAGTATTCCCGAAGCAATGGCTTTAGTAAAAGATTTACGAGAAAACTTTGGTGTATTTTGTTCTATCGTCGTTTATCCTGTGATTCCTAAAGGGTTGATATTATTAAGATTGATTCCTACAGCGTCTCATACGATGGAGGATATTGAAGAAACACTAACAGCATTTGAAGGTATACGTGAGCGTCTAGATGGAGGCGTTTATAAAAGGTTGAGCGCAAGCGTTGCCGCAGCATTTGCTTAGACTAAAACTATAAATTATTTAAAATGCCCTATTTATATAGGGCATTTTTTTATGCAGGATTATTATTCAATATTAAACATGCATTATTACTAAATTAAAATAATAACCCTAATGGTTTATTTATTCTTTGATTTTGTAAAGTGTGGCCTGTTGCATAACTAATACAGGATAACTAGTTACTTGATAACCTTCAGCTTCTCCAGCGGCTTCTTTTGTCTTGAGGCTTGACATAGTAATCATAAAATCCATTCTATCTTCATAGAAGACCTCACTATTATTTAACAAATTACCAGCTACTTCATAAGTGCTAAATAAAGTGTTTTTAGAATAGGCGATAGGTAATACAATCCCATTATTTTCATCTAGTTCGTATATGTTAGGATTTTCCGTCTTTACCAGCGTATAACCTCTTTCAGATCTTTCTTGACCATAAAATATTTTATAATCAAAACGTATAGAATCTTGCGTTTTTAATAAATGCAGCTCCATAGGTATTTTTTCAGTACCGTTGCTCGATGTATTTAGTAGTTCACCTTTATAAATACCTAAGTAGTCATTTGGGAATTGGAACTCCTTTTCAATAACTTTCTTTTTAGTAGTTTCTAGATTAGAATTTTTATCCGAATCCTTGTTACATCCAATGATTGAAAGGAGTACAATTATGTAAGCTAGTTTTTTCATAATTCAAAAGTAAATAAATTTTTCACTCCTCAGTTTTATACTTGTAATATTAAATAAATGATTATCAGATGTTAAGAAATAAGTTGAAGTAATGTTTTTCACCGAAAAAACTTAATAATTTGTTAAGTTCTCGATTTAAAAGTATAGAATTGTAAGTGCTTTTATAAGAAATAGTTAGTAATGCATAGGTTTATTTTTTTCATCTTACTAATTGTACACAAAAGTTAAACGATGGGTTATGAATAAGATCGCTGTACTTTTTTTAAGTCTTAACATTTTTTCAATTTCTTCTGCAATTGAAAGAGTAACAATAGATGATGAAACCCCAAGTAATCATCTGTCTATTATAATGCCAAGTGCAACTATTTCAGGGTCGACTACTGTATGTCAAAATTCGGGAACAGTGCCTATTACTTTTAGAGGTCAGAGTGGCGTAAGGCCATATACTTTTGAATACCGACTTGGATCTGGAATGGTTCAAACGGTTACAACTGTAGGTAATTCAAACACTGTAGTTGTTGATGTTCCAACTACAAATTTAGGAGCTCAAGTTTATGAATTAATCAGTGTATCTGATCAAATTTCTAGCGCTACTCTAACACCAGGTCAATTTGTAACTATAGATGTTGTTTTAAATGATCTGGATGCAAATTTCACTTTTAATAATAATGTTTGTTCTGGACAGCCAGTAAATTTTAGTACTAGTGGGATGGGATCGGGAACATTAATGTATGAATGGGATTTTGGGGATGGAAACTTTTCTAATGTACAAAACCCAATACATATTTTTTCAGCAGTTGGATCTGGTATGTCTCAGGATTTTAATGTGACTCTTATCGTTAGTTCTTCGACTGGTTGCACTGAAACGGTAAGTAATTTTGTAACCATAATATCAGAGCCAAATTTAAACATCACGGAATCTCCAGGAAATCCTAATGGAGCATTTAATAATTGTAATAATGCTGGAACAAATTATTCCATAACCGTTGCTCAGACAGGTATACCTACAGGCTATAATGCAAGCACATTATACACTATAGATTGGGGTGATGGCACAACAATATCAAATAATGTAATGTTTCCAATTTCACATACTTATGCTGATTTAGGAGTTTACAACATGGTAGTCACAGCGCCATCAGTTGCAGGGCAATGTTCAGCTAGTCAGACTTATCAAGTTCTTAATATTTCAAATCCCAGTGGTGGAATAAATAGTCCTGGTTCCACAACTAATATTTGTGCGCCTTCTGGAATTTTGGATTTTAGTATTTCTAATTGGGGCACCAATTCCTTAGATACGGAATATAGAATTGATTTTGGAGATGGAAATACCGTAAATTATTCTCAATCACAACTCATTGCTGGAGCTCCATCGTTGACATCACCTTTTGTTGTACCTCATGAATACTTATTAACTAGCTGTCCAGGGCAATACTTTGTAAATTTAGAAATTGAAAATCAGTGTTCGATAACAACAGGTCAAGTAGGACCGATTTCAGTTATTTCAGAAACTATTGCCGATTTTGTCAATATTGAATCTGCATGCGTAAGCAACCAGGTCACCTTTTTTAATACCTCTGAGGTTGGTTTTGGACCAAACTGTTCGTCTGATGTTTTTTATACTTGGGATTATGGTGATGGAACTACTCCCATAGAGGTGCCTTCTCCAACGCCGCTTAATGGAGTGCATACGTACACTACACCAGGTACTTATACAGTGACACTTTCTACAAATTCAGCTTGTGGAATGGATTCCGTTTCAAATCAAATTTGTATTGAAAACCCTATCGTTCCAGACTTCGTATTTGATACAATAGAAGGTTGTTTTCCTGTTCAAGTATCAACTACTAACAATACGATTACATCAGATGCTTGCAGTCCGTTAGTTTATCAATGGAACGTTAGCTATCAAGATATCTATTGTGGTAGTTTACCAGAGGTATGGAGTTTTACTAATGGTACTAACATAAATTCACCAGAACCTTCTTTTGAGTTCATTACACCTGGCGTTTACACTCTCCAATCTACTATTTCTGGTAGCTCTTGTGGTGATGTGGTCTCTACACCACAAGATATTGTTGTTAAACAACCTCCAATAGTAACCATAAACCCTATAAATGATATTTGTAATAATGCAGGATCAAATTTAATATCTTTTACAGCTGCTGTAGATAATTGCGCACCACTTACGAGTTCTAGTAGTTACCTGTGGAGTTTTCCCGGAGGTGTTCCGTCAAGCTCAACTGATCCAAATCCATTAAATATTGCTTACAATGCGCCTGGAACATATTTTATTGATCTTACTGTTGATAATGAATGCGGTCCTACAACTGCAAATACAGTTTCTTTTACTATCCATCCGGAAACCAGTATTTCAGGTAATTTATCAGTTTGTCAAGGTGAAACAACTCAACTGACCTCATCAACGATGGGTAATAGTTGGCTTTCAACAGATACTTCAATTGCAATTGTAGATTCCACTGGTGCAGTGACCGGTATAACAGGTGGAACCACATTAATCACATTTATTGATGAAAATGGTTGCGATGCCTCTGTTAATTTTGATGTTCTTCCTGCTCCTGTAATCACTACACAGCCTTTGTCAAATCAACAAATTTGTCTTGGAGGTACAACTACCGATTTATCATTTTCTATTGCATCTGGAGGAGGAACGCTTACTTATCAATGGTATAGTAATACTATAAATAGTGTGATTGGAGGTACTTCCATCTCAGGTGCTACCTCAGCAGTATTTACTCCACCTAATTCACCTTTAGGAGTAAACTATTACTATTGCGAGATATTCTTTTCACAAGGAGGTTGTACTTCTGTTTTAACTCAAGTTGCTCAAGTAGAAATACTTCCCATTCCTACCATAGTGAATCAACCTACCCAATCACAAGAATTATGTGTAGGAGGAATAATTTCTCCTTTAACATTAAGCTTTATGGATGGTGCTGGAACAGTCACATATCAATGGTTCAGTAATACAGTTAATTCTAATAATGGAGGAACTCTTATTTCTGGAGCAGATCAGATGACCTACACACCATCTGCATTTACTACCGCTGGTACTTTTTATTATTACGTAGAGATAAATTTTAGCGCGAGTGGTTGTGGTACAATAATTAGCGATCCGGCAGAAGTTATAGTTGTAGATGAACCAGTAATTACCAGCCAACCAGTTACAACACAAACTCACTGCCAAGGTGCTATGACAGATACGTTATCGGTAACATCTATAGGTGGTCTTGGAAACTTTTCTTACCAATGGTTTAGTAATACATCAAACACTACTATTGGTGGCACACTTTTAACAGGAGAAACGTCAAATAGCTATATTCCGGATGCTTCAATAGTAGGAACAACATATTTTTACTGTGAAATTTCACAGACTGGTTTAGGTTGTGACATCGTAAGTGATGTTGCTGAAGTTATCATAATACCAGCACCTGTAATAACGAACCAACCTATAGATGATAGTATTTGCTTAGGTGAATCAATTAATCCATTGAGTGTAACGGTTACTAACGGAGCTTCATTACCTAATTATCAATGGTATAGTAATGTGTTAGATAGTACGGTAGGTGGATCACCTATTGTTGGTGCCAATGCAGATACTTATCAGCCACCGAATACTAATTTGGGAACTATTTACTATTATTGTGAAATCTCCTTCTCATCTGGAGGCTGCCCACAAATCTTTTCTGATACAGCAGAGGTTACTATCTCGGACTTTCCAAGTATCGCAAACCAAAATTATGTGATTTGTACTACAGATGTGTTTACGATGGATCCATTACAAGGAGGAATGAATACGGTTCCTGCTAACACTACGTACGTATGGACAATTTTAACTAACTCTCCGACAGGAGTGGTGACTGGTGCCACCAATGAGACTGTCCCTCAAAGTGATTTTACACAAAACTTAACTAACTCAACTACTCAAGTTGGAACGGTAGTTTATGCAGTTACTCCTGTTGCTGGTTCATGTTCTGGAAATAACTTTACAGTGAGTATAGATGTGTTTCCAACACCGATTGTAGATTTTAGCATAAATGATCAAACCCTTTGTAATTCTGATACATCAACTAGTGTAAGTTTGAGTTCCACAATTGTTGGAAATGTTTCATATTCTTGGACAGCAAATGTACCAGCTGGTATCACAGGTGTAACCTTATCTGGAACAGATGTAATACCAGTTCAAACATTAAATAATTCAACGACAGTGCCTTTAACTGTTGTATACACTGCGACAGCTACCTTTAATACGGGAGCTTCTAGTTGTCAAGGACCAGCTAATGATTATTCAATAACCGTTAATCCAGAGATTACTACTTCTACAATAGTATCAGACTTTAATGGCTTTAACGTAAGTTCTTTCGGAGCAAATGATGGTTCTATTGATTTAACAGTTTCTGGCGGGACTGGAAATTTTTCTTACAATTGGATAGGTCCAAATGGTTTTATTGCCACTACAGAGGATATTAACTCACTTGTAGCTGGAAATTACCAAGTCACTATAGATGACGGTTCTTGCGCACCTATTATTTTAGATTTTGTCTTAATTGAACCGGCCGAGTTGCTATTTGAAGAAGACTTGAGCGTTCATTTGGATTTAGAATGCTTTGGCGATATGAATGGAGCAATAGGTGTAAATATAACTCAAGAATCAATTGCCCCATATACCTTTGAAATTATCAATGCATCGGGAACAGTTGTAGGAAGCGTTGCAAATTCAAATGTGTTGAGTCAAACTTTTACAGGCTTATCCGGAGGAATATTTACTGTACGTATTACAGATGGCAATGGAGGAATTACGGAACTATCAGGATTAGAAATTTTGCAACCTGATATGATTATGATAGCAGCTTCTCAGACATCTATTTCTTGTTTTGGGGCAGATGATGCTTCTATTACCTTAAATGTCTCTGGTGGAAATGGTGGACCTTATACTGCTGATTGGAGTAATCTCGCAACTGGTTTTTTTCAAGCAAATTTAGGTGCTGGTACTTATGACATTACTGTAACAGATCGATTAGGATGTACTGAACTAATAAGTATTGTTATTCCTCAAGCTCCAATTTTTGATATTAGTCCAATTGTAGAAAATATTTCTTGCATAGGAGCTAACGATGGAAGTATAGCACTAAACTTAGTAGGTGGACTACAGCCTATTACTCTTACATGGAATGACGGTAGTACCTCTGGAGTTAATAGAAATAATCTAGGTCCTGGTACTTATACGGTAACCATAGAAGATGGAACGCCTTGTTTTATAACTGAAACATTTATAATTATAGAACCTCAAGCACTTGTAGTAGACGCCAATGTTACTAACGCCCTAGATTGTAATAATGGAGATACTGGAGCTATTAACCTAATAGTTTCTGGAGGAACGCCTCCTTATACCTACAATTGGTCAAACGGAGCTATAACCGAAGACTTAAATAATATCAGTTCAGGAAATTATTTAGTGACTGTTACAGATAGTGAAGGATGTATTGAAGCATCAAGCTTTACTGTTGTAAGACCAGCGCCCATAGAACTTTCAGTAACCGATTCTTTAACTGTAGATTGTGATACTAGTACGGTAGAACAAAATTTTGAAGCTGTCGTCAGTGGTGGAGTAGCTCCATTTACCTTTAATTGGTCTAATGGAAATGTCTCTGGAGCAAATAATCAATTCATGTCTACAAATCAAAATGGATTGATTATCCTTGAGGCGGTGGATTCACGTGGTTGTATCGGCACATTTAACTTTGATGTGGATTTAGAACGCATAGGCGAGCCTTCATTCAACTCTGAATCAATAGGATTTATAACTTTAGGGGAATATTCGATTCTTGATCCCATTCAATTTACAAATACTTCCACAGAGGACTTTAATAGTATTTCTTGGGACTTTGGAGACGGAGCTTTTTCAAACGATGAAAACCCTATTCATACTTATACCACTCCAGGGCAGTATACGGTTATCCAAACAGTAGTTTATGGTTACGGTTGTATTAAAACTTTTGTAAGAACTTTATTCATTACAAAAGGTTACAAACTCCTAATGCCAACAGCTTTCACACCTAATGATGATGGCCTTAACGATAACTTTAGACCTATTCAGGAAGGTCTCGAAGAATTGCGCTTTGATATTTATGATACGTGGGGCTCACTCATTTTTTCTGAATCTGGAGCAACAATAGCTGGATGGAACGGATTACTTAACGATCGTGAAGCCGAAAACGGTAATTACTATTTTAAATTAACTGCAAAAACATTCTACGGAGAAGAGATAAATGCCGAGGGAGCTTTCATTAAAATCGACTGAGAATTATGAGAATTAAGATTATATACATATGTATGGCATGTTGCTTTTCTCTAAAGTTGTTTGCCCAAGACCCTATTTTTACTCAGTACTATTTATTTCCTGAAACGCTCAACTCTGGATTTACCGGTTTTCAAGAAACTACAAAAGCTGGAATATTACATCGCACGCAGTGGCCAGATCTTAATTTTAGAGTCGATAGCGACTATGCTAATTTTAATACTTGGGTGCCAACGATGAACAGTGGGATAGGAGTGAATTTTTTAAGTCAGCGAGAACGGTTTACTAATTTTAGTCTGAGTCAGTTCAATCTAGCTTATGCTTACAAAGTACAGCTCACAGATCAATGGGTTTTTAGACCAGGTTTAGAATTAGGCTATGGATTTAAATCCTTTAATTTTAATAATATAGTATTAGAAGATCAAATCGATTTAGGCAGCAATACAATAAACCCTATTTCTATAGATAATTTAGACCCTAATGACCGTGTTTCCTACTTAGATGTAAGTGCATCATTGTTATTTAATAATGAAGACTTATGGTTTGGTATTGCTCTCAAACATCTCAATCGTCCTAATATTTCACTTGCGCCTGGTGGCAACTTACCTTTAAATCCTTTAGCGGCTTTTACCGCAGGATATGAACTGAAGCTAGCAGATTATCTTAATCTAAGATTTTTACCTTATTCTACTAAACTCTTACTTACAGCAAACTATATGCAGCAAGGTAATTACAACCGGTTTGATATAGGCTCCATGTTTGTAATAGACTTATTTTATATAGGCGCCATCGTAGCAACAAACCCTAATCGTAATTCTGCAAACTCTCATTTATTGACTAGTATAAATTTGATCGGAGGTTTACAATACGAGAATTTTAAATTTGGAATATCACACGATGTTAATGTTTCCAGATTAGGTCGTACTGGCGGGATTTATGAGCTCTCTGTCATCTTTACAATCGATCAGAAAGCTAAATGTTTTGGTTGTCCTTTATATGAAAGAATTTAATTGAGGTCTCGCTTTCGCGAAAGCGAGATTAAAAACATTCCATAAATGAAGAAATCCCAAGTAGTCATAAATGACACCTCAGGATTTCCTACTAACCAACCAAAAAACTTATGAAAATTACTCTTAATAACCTTCATATATAATGTTGCAATAGCTGTGCCAAACTATTATGCATGCACAGTATGTCAGTTAAGTTGTTTAATTTAACGTTTTTTTATTAATCAAAGCAGATATGCTTAATGTCTGTTATCGCACGAGATTCTGATAGGAGGAATTGTGGTGTCAACAAATTCTATTGTATTGCAATCGTAATATTCATCTATAAAACTAAAATATACTTGAGGTTTACCTTGAAATAAATTTCCTGCATACTGTTGTGAATATGGCATATCAGCATCACCTTTCCTGATAAATCCTGTTGGGCCATGGCCTTCACTACTTGTAAGATGGTGCTGTCTGATAAGTCTCCCATTTTTATCTTTTATGATAACATAACGCTGCGGTAATTCTTGAGTTTCAAAGGAAATCTGCAAATACTGATATTCATGACCGTCCAGACGGAAAATATAAGCCTCGTTTATATCATAATCTTTCATATAATGGTGAAAGTAAACAAGAACTGGTTTTTCTATTTTCTTAATATCAATAGCTTCCCATAAAATAGGAGTGACACCTTCTTCAGAAAAAGGATTCTCTTTACCTATTGCTACAAAGGACTGGTGGCATGCTACATCACATTGTATTTTGTTTTTAAAATCAAAACCTATATAATAATCTGTATCGTAGTACGCACTAACAGCTATTAATGGAAGTTCCTTGATAGCAAATTTAAAATACTTATTTCTATGATAGTCGTAAACGTGCACTTGCTCGTTTTCATGAAGTTGAAGAAATTTTAAATATTCTTTACGATCTTTTTTTGACAAGGTTGTCCAGTCCTTTTGATTAGTAAAGTTTAATTCCAAAGTCTTAACATTGCTATCATCATAATTTCCCATGAATGCATCACCTAATGAAACAAAAGGATAATTTTTATCTGGATTATATGTCATCATAGAAAATATGCGTAGTTCAGACTTGAGCATTTCTTGCTCCGTGTAGGATTCACTTAAAAAAGCATCGAATACGTAGACAGATGTACTGTAAGTTTTTACTTTTACCCATTCCCCAGTAATTTTTTTTCCAGCGTCTTGTATGGTATCGTAAACTCCAGTAGTTCCAATTATAGCGATGCTAGAATTAAATGGAAACTTACCGAGTATCTTTCCATTTGGCGCATCTCTAAAATTTAATCCAGAAGCTGCGTTGACATATTTTTGAATTGGTCTCTCACTTAATTTATTATGAGGTTTTGGTTGCTCCTGAGGAATGGATGGCTTTCTATTATCAGTTGTATCAATAGTTTGTTCTTGTTGTAGCTTCTGACTAAGATCTAAAGAATCATTCTCAGATGTTTCTTTTTTACAGCTAATAAAAGCAGCCATAACAACTAAGAAGTATAATATTAATATGAAACTTTTCTTTAAATCCATTTCTTCCATTTAAAGAAACCGAGTAAAGTAAAAAATATGACAGCGTTGATGATCCAGAAATATTGATAACCGTGCTCCCATGTCAATTCTGGAATGTGCTCAAAGTTCATCCCATAAATTCCAGCGACAAATGTCATAGGAATAAATAGTGATGACACGATAGTAAGCACTTGCATGATTTGGTTCATTTTATGACTCACACTCGATAAATACATGTCTCTAAGACCAGCATTTATCTCTCGATAGGTTTCTACAGTTTCTATGATTTGGATACAGTGATCATAAGCATCTTGTAGGTAGGCATGAGTTCGTTTTTCTATAATTGAGCTATCTTCTTTTAGTAATCTAGATATGGATTCTCGTAAAGGAAATATCGCACGGCGCAATTTCAACAACATTCGTTTATTATCTTGCGCTTGATTGAGAGAATCTTTAGTAGGTTCGATAAAAATTTCATCCTCCAGTCTATCAAGATATTCGCCTATTTGCTCAATAACTAAAAAGTAATGGTCAATGATACTATCGATTAATGCATAAAATAAGTAATCACTTTTAACGCCTCTTATGCGGCCGCGGCTATTTTCAATTCTATCTCGTATATTTTCAAAAACGTCGCCAGTTTTTTCTTGAAAAGAAATTACGGCATCTTCAGTAAGAATGATACTTACTTGCTCTTCATTCAGTTCATTATTCTCGGCATCATAAGAAATCATTTTGATGCATTGATAAATATGATTGTCGTAAAATTCTGTTTTTGGTCGTTGTGTTGTATTTGCTATATCCTCTAAAAGTAGGTGGTGCAAGTGAAATTTAGCCCCTATTTTTTCTAGCAGTTTAATATCATGAACTCCGTCAATGTTAAACCAGTTGACACGATCTTCCTTAAGCTGATCTAAAAATATCCCATCCTGTTTTGAGTAGTGGTCCACATCGTAAAGAATGGTTTCTGTGGTCACTTCACCAGTTCTTTCTTCTCCCACGTATGAAATAGTTCCTGGTGGCTGGAATACAGTACCGGTGGATTTGGGCGTTGCTTTACGTCTTAGTCGTAGATTGATTTTTTTCATGAATCAGCTGGTTATGTGAATTGCTTCACAATCAAATGTAATAAGTTTAAACCTAAACTAGGAATTTACTTCAATTTCTCTGCAATATAAGGTGCTGTGTAGCTGTCTTTTACTTTTGCAACTTCTTCTGGCGTTCCAGCAGCTATTAAATGTCCACCAGCTTTTCCTCCTTCAGGTCCTAGATCAATGACGTGATCTGCACATTTAACAAGATCCATGTTGTGCTCTATTACAATAACTGAATGTCCTTTTTCTATTAGAGCATTAAAACTATCTAGCAATTTATTGATATCGTGAAAATGCAGTCCTGTTGTAGGCTCATCAAAGATAAAAAGCGTTTTATCTGATGTAGTACCTTTTACTAAAAAGCTAGCTAATTTAATACGTTGTGCTTCACCACCAGATAGAGTAGAGGAGCTTTGTCCTAAAGTTACATAACCTAAACCTACGTCTTGTAAAGGCTTAAGTTTTCTAGTTATTTTGGCCTCTTGATTAGTTTCAAAAAATTCAATGGCGTCATTGATGGTAAGGTTTAAAACGTCGTCTATGTTATGATCATGAAACTTGATTTCAAGAATTTCTTTTTTGAAACGTTTTCCATTGCAGGTTTCACATTTCAAAGTAACATCTGCCATGAATTGCATCTCGATGGTTACCTCACCATCTCCTTTGCAAGTTTCACATCTCCCGCCATCTACGTTAAAGGAAAAGTGCTTTGGTTTATAGTTTCTTATTTTTGCAACTTTCTCATTTGCAAATAAGTTACGTATGTCATCGTACGCCTTTATATAAGTTACAGGATTAGATCGCGAACTTCTACCTATAGGGTTTTGATCAATAAATTCAACTGTTTTTACGTTTTCAAATTTGCCAGAAATCTCAGTGAATTGCCCAGCTTTTTTACCATAACCACCTAATTTTTTTAAAATGGCTGGATAAAGAATTTGCTTTACTAAAGTAGACTTTCCACTACCAGAAACTCCAGTAACCATAGTCAAAACTCCTAACGGGAATCTTACGTCTATGTTTTTAAGATTGTTCTGTCTCGCACCTTTAATATCTATATAATATTTATGTGATCTTCGCTTTCGCGGAAGCGGAATCTCCATAGAACCATTTAAATATTGTGCTGTTAGACTGTCAGATTTCAATATTTCATTAAGATTTCCTGCGGCAACAACTTCACCACCATGCGTTCCAGCCTCAGGACCGATGTCGATGATTTCATCTGCTGCTTGCATTATTTCTTCATCGTGTTCTACGACAATTACTGTATTGCCTAAATCACGTAAATTCTTGAGAACCTTTATTAATCGCTTAGTATCTCGTGGATGCAGTCCTATGCTAGGCTCATCGAGAATGTACATACTACCTACGAGACTGCTTCCCAAAGAAGTCGCTAGATTAATACGCTGTGATTCTCCACCAGAGAGGCTATTAGATTTGCGATTTAAGGTCAAGTAATCAAGCCCGACATCTGATAAAAAAGCCAGCCTATTGTTGATTTCAATGAGTAATCGCTTAGCGATATCTTGATCGTTTTGGCTCAATTCTAATTGCTCAAAAAACGGAACCAGTTCTTTTATAGGCATAGTTACCAAATCGGTGATAGTAACACCAGCAATTTTAACGTAGTTGGTTTCTTTTCTCAATCGAGCACCATTACAGTTGCTACACTTCGTTTTACCACGATACCTAGAAAGCATCACACGGTTTTGAATTTTATAAGCTTTCGCCTCGAGCTCTTCAAAGAAGCTGTGAATTCCTTCAAAATACTGGTTTCCATCCCATACCAACTGTTTTTGTTTATCTGTCAACTCAAACCATGGTCGGTGGATAGGAAAATCAAATTTATCGGCAGTTTTGATAAGTTGATTATTGTAGTACGACATGCTCTCGCCGCGCCATGGGAAAACTGCTTGCTCATAGATAGAAAGTGCCGTATTAGGAATCACAAGATCCTCATCTATTCCTATGACATCGCCATAACCTTCACATTTAGGACAAGCTCCGTATGGATTATTAAAACTAAATAAATGTGGATTAGGCTCTAGGAATTCTATCCCATCTAGTTCAAATTTATTTGTAAACTCACGGACTTTGCTACCATCCATGTATTCTATAAAAGCAACTCCTTTTCCTTCAAAAAAAGCTGTGTCAATAGCGTCTGCAAGGCGATTATAAAAATCTTCATCATCACGCACTATAATACGATCTACAACTATTTTTACTTCGTCTTTTTTAGAATACGTCAGATTTTCTTCATCAATTCTATGAACTGAATCGTTAATTTTAATACGCGTATACCCTTGTTGTTGTAAGACTTGAAGTTGCTCTGCAATATCTCTCTTACCTTTAACTATCAATCTAGTAGTAAGCAATAGCTTAGAACCTTCTTCTTGTTCTTTTACGTAGTTGACAACATCAGTAACCGTATCTTTTTTTACTTCATCACCAGAGATAGGAGAGTAGGTGTGACCTATACGAGCAAAGAGTAATTTGAGATAATCATAAATCTCTGTTGTAGTACCAACAGTAGATCGTGGATTTGTAGAGTTTACCTTTTGCTCGATAGCAATTGCAGGAGCAATACCTTTTATATATTCTACTTTAGGCTTGTTTAACCGTCCAAGAAACTGTCTTGCATAAGAAGATAAACTTTCTACGTAGCGACGTTGACCTTCAGCATACAAGGTGTCAAAAGCTAAAGATGATTTACCACTACCAGATAAACCAGTGATGACCACTAATTTATTTCTAGGGATAACAGCGTCTAGACTTTTGAGATTATGAAGCTCAGCCCCTTTTATAAGAATGTTCTTCTTAGGGCTTAATTGATCTATATCGGCAAACAATTTTGTTTCAGGCATAGCTACAAAGATAAGTGTGAGTTTTTGCTTGAAAGAATCGAATATTGTAATTTAAATGTTAAATTAAGTTATCAAATTTTGGATAAGTGGAATAAATGTTGCTATATTTATCCCGTTAACATTTTTTAAACACTCTGCGTATAGTATAACATTACTTTAAAAATCTGATCGAAGGCTCAAATACTGAGATCAATTAAGTTGTTATATTATGAAAATTGAAAATGTGAAAGATGCTGTTTTGGTTAAACAGTACATTAATGGAAGCGAGAAAGGACTTGAAGTTTTAATCACTCGCCACAAGCAAAGAATCTACAGTTTTATTTTTTCTAAGGTAATGGATCGAGATATTACCGAAGATATTTTTCAGGATACTTTTATTAAAGTGATTCGTACGCTTAAGAAAGGAAAGTATAATGAGGAAGGTAAGTTTTTACCATGGGTAATGCGTATCGCACATAATCTTGTTATAGACCACTTCCGTCGTAATAAGCGTATGCCTAAATTCCAATCACGTAACGATTTTGATATTTTTGACGTCATCAGTGATGGAGAAGAAAGTATGGAATATGATATGATTACAAATCAGATGCATGAAGATGTGCGCAAGCTAGTTGAAGAGCTACCAGCAGATCAAAAAGAAGTGCTTACCATGCGTATTTTTAAAGAAATGTCGTTTAAAGAAATTGCTGCTTGTACTGATGTGAGCATCAATACCGCATTAGGTAGAATGCGTTATGCACTTATTAATTTACGTAAAGTAATTGACAAGCATAACATTGTTTTAACTAGGTAATTAATTAAAAAATAAGGAATTGTATAATAAAAGCTTTTAATGCTCGTTTTATTGGAAACTAATCTAATTAACTAGCATGGCAAAACTTTACAATGAATCTTTCCCAGAACCAGTGAAACCTACAGGTCCGAAAGCAGAAACGATAAATTTTCTGCTCAATTTTTCAAAAGCATTAAGTGTTACTAAATATAAGAATATGACGTTTGAAACGCTTAACAACTGACATTTAACCAGTGTCAATTTTTGTTTTCAATTTGAAAACCCATTCTCGAAGCTACTGAGAATGGGTTTTCTTTTTTATTTGAAATACTACTTTCAGTTTGATCCATCAGTAGAACTTTAAATTATTTGTTAAGGGCATAGGTATTGAAAAACGTCCTACTTGTTAACGAAAATTAATTAAAAAATTGTTTTTGAATCGTATTTGATTAGTAACAAACGATATACGATTCAGATAAATTTGAAATGAAGTAACAACCTTTCAAAAGAAAAAGTTAAAATACTAATATATAAATATTACTTATGTGATTGATTATAATTATATATAAAAACTTATGGATTTATGTTTGTTTATTTGCACTGTCTAAAACATAACAAATGAAAAAAATCACAATTGCAAAAGGAGATGGAATAGGTCCAGAAATTATGGACGCAACGCTCAAAATCTTGACAGCTGCAAAAGCTCCGATCGAATGGGATGAAGTTGCCATAGGAGAACAAGTTTACTTATCAGGAAATACGACTGGTATTCCTCAAGAGGCATGGGACACGATAAGAAGAAACAAAATCTTTCTAAAAGCACCTATCACCACTCCACAAGGTAAAGGATACAAAAGCTTAAATGTCACTTTGCGCAAAACCTTAGGCTTATTTGCAAATGTGAGACCTTGTAATAGTTTCTCTCCTTATATTGCTACAAAGCACCCAGATATGGATGTTGTAATAGTACGTGAAAATGAAGAGGATTTATACGCAGGAATAGAGCACCGTCAGACAGATGAGGTATATCAATGTCTTAAATTAATCACTCGTCCAGGATGTGAGAAGATTGTTAGATATGCATTTGAATATGCAAAATTATACAATCGTAAGAAAGTAAGTTGTTTTGTAAAGGACAACATCATGAAATTGACTGACGGTTTGTTTCACACTGTCTTTAAAGAAATTGCTAAAGAATATCCGGAAATAGAATCAGACAGCTGGATCGTGGATATTGCAGCTGCAAAAATAGCTAATGAGCCAGAACTTTTTGATGTCGTAGTACTACCTAACTTATACGGAGATATTGTATCTGACATCACTGCCGAAATTTCTGGATCTGTAGGTCTTGCAGGATCATCAAACATAGGAGAAGAATGTTCTATGTTTGAGGCTATCCATGGATCTGCTCCATTGATTGCAGGTAAGAAAATAGCAAACCCTTCTGGATTATTAAGAGGTGCTATAATGATGTTAAATCATATCGGTGAGCAAGAAGTAGCCATGAAAATAAAGAATGCTTGGTCTTGTGCAATTGAAGAGGGAATTCATACAGCCGATATTTATAAAGAAGGAACGAGTAAACGTCTTGTAAATACAATGGAATTTGCAGATGCCGTGATAGTAAGGTTAGGTCAAAAACCACAACAATTGCCAGAGGTTCAATATGATACAAATGCAAAAATTACCATCAAGAAGTATGAACGTCCAGTACCACAAGCCAAGAATCTAGTAGGTGTGGATGTATTCATAGATTGGCGAGGTAAAGGTGCTAATCAACTTGCAGAAGAATTGAGCAAGGCAAACAATGGTCTAGAATTAAAAATGATTACTAATCGTGGCGTCAAAGTTTGGCCTAATGGTTTTGAAGAGACTTTCTGTACAGACCACTGGAGATGTAGATTTGAAAAATCTGCAGAATTGGAACAAGTTTCTAACAAGAATGTTGTCCATCTTTTAGGAAATATAGGTAACGAAAATCTAGATGCTATTAAAACTGAGAACCTTTACGAGTTTGATGGACAATTAGGGTATTCACTAGGCCAAGGTCAATAAAAGACTTTATTTAACATAGAGAAAGCAGCTTAATAATAAGCTGCTTTTTTAATGATCAGGTTTTTAGGAATTGCAATTATTCCTCAAACATATCTATCGTCACTTGTTTCATCTCTGCTACGAAAGCGGCCCATTCTTTTTCAAGAAAGGATTTTGATTCTGCATTGACTTCTCTTGCAAGAGCAGCAGCCTGATTGTATAATTGCTCCTCAGTTGCGGTTTGAGGTCCTTGACGACTTCCTATATAACTAGAAGCACCATAAATACGATTCATAACTGTAACCTCTGGATTACGAGTGATTCCTTGACGCTCATCTGGCGTACCGAAATATTTGTTCTGGTGTTTTTCTAGTTGCTTCACAATAGAATCAGTCGCTTTTATCTGTTCTTTAAATGCCTCTTTATCTTGAGATTTCAAGAGCTTTTTGAAGTTTTCTGCGGTTTCTTTGTTTTTAACCAGTTGCGACGTTACGGCTTCGACTTCCATAATCAAGCCTTGCAGCTTTTCTTGTGCAGCGCGCTGTTCTTTGCGATTTGCCATCGAGAACTCGTCTATTCTTGGATCTTCCATGACCTCAATCATCTGCTCGCTGGTCATTTCTCCATAGTGCAATACTGCTTTATAAGTTCCTGGTAAGACATCATTTCCTCCTGGTTCTCTTTTAGAATCCCTCACTCTTCGCGACGGATATTCGATTCCTTTTTCGTCTAGTCTCCATGACCATTCATGTACTCCTTTTTCTTTAGGTATTTTACTACTTAAAGTTCTAATCAATTCTTCTCCTTTGTAGATTTTGAGGAATAAAGAATCTGATTTTACGGTGTCGGATTTTGCTTTTAGTTCTTTGTCAAAGTAGTATTTGAATCTTCCTATAGGTCGACTTCTATTTTCTCCATGAAACATAGCATCTGCACCGAATCTACTTCCTGTAGGTTGCTGATAACGGGCAAAATAGGCTGTAGGAGGCTCGTATAATTCTATTGCTTTTCTCTGTTTCGCTTTCGCGAAAGCGGTAAGAGGTTCCAAGTCATCAAGTACCCAAGCAGCTCTACCGAAAGTCCCAATGATAAGATCGTCCTCACGTGGATGAATCACCAAATCTTTAACAGAAACCGTCGGGAAACCGTTGGTGTATTTGGTCCAATTATCGCCAGCGTCAATACTTATGTAAAGTCCGTCATCTGTTCCTAGAAAGATCAAATTATTTTCTTCTGGATGCTCGATAATACTTAAAGCATAACTTATCACATCGTCCTTATTTACAATACGTGTCCAGCTTTTTCCATAATTTGTGGTACGGTAAGCATAAGGCTCAAAATTGAACCTGCGGTAATCGTTTGCAACGAGTAAGGCATGACCTTTTTTAGTTTTCGAAGCTTTGATTTGTGCAATCCAGCTTCCTTCTGGTAGTCCTTTTAAACCTTTAGTAATATTATCCCAACTTTCGCCACCATTTTTAGTGATATGAACAAGACCATCGTCGGTACCTACATAGAGAACATCTTTTTCTACTGCGCTAGGTTCGATCACTAAAATAGTAGTATGATTTTCTGCTCCTGTAGCATCCATGGTAAGACCACCAGATTCTGATTGCTTTTGTTTTTCTGGATCGTTAGTCGTTAAATCTGGAGAAATCACTTCCCAAGTCAGACCTTTATCAGTGGACTTGTGTACAAACTGACTTCCAAAATATAATGTAGAACTATCAAAAGGATCCATATTAATGGCAGCATTCCAGTTAAATCTCAATTGTACATCTGCATCAGGATGTGTAGGTCGTACACTATAATTATTACCAGTTTGCCAGTCGTAACGACTTACATAACCTTGCTGACTCATAGAGTAACCAAATCGATTATTATCAGGATCTGGCACCACGTCAAAACCATCTCCAAAACTAATTTCTTGCCAGTAACTATTTCTTATTCCTTGTGCTCTCCAAGAGTAAGCCGGACCACGCCAGCTACCATTATCCTGCATACCTCCATATACGTTGTAGGGTATTTCCATATCTACATTGATATGATAGAATTGCGCCACAGGAAGATTTCCTATAAAACGCCATGTTTTACCACGATCGCGAGTTATGTTTAATCCACCATCGTTTCCATCGATCATGAATTTGCCGTTTTTAGGATGCACATACCAAGCGTGATGATCAGGATGTACTCCGTTATTAGCACCATAAGCTGGCATTAATTGCGAGAAATTCTTACCGCCATCTTCAGACACATTTACATAGGTAAATACAGAATAGACGCGATTTTCATTTTGAGAATCTACATAAATCTCTGAATAATAAAATGGACGATTACCAATGTCACTTTTATTATTAATCATTTTCCAGTTGAAACCACCATCGGTAGATTTGTACAACGCATTTTTCTCAGCTTCTACAAGTGCATAAACTACGTTAGGCTCGCTAGGAGCGATGGCAACACCTATACGTCCTAATTCTCCTTTAGGTAATCCATCTTCTTCAGTTATTTTCTTCCAATTCTCTCCACCATCGTGAGTCATGTAGAGTCCAGAACCTTCTCCACCAGATTTAAAGAACCATGGATCACGTTTGTGTTCCCACATGGCAGCGATTAATTTATTAGGATTGGTAGGATCCATTACAAGATCTGCCGCTCCAGATTTGTCGTTAGTGTAAAGTATTTTCTTCCATGTTTTTCCACCATCGGTAGTTTTAAAAACCCCACGTTCTGGATGAATTCCCCATGGCGAACCTATTGCAGCAGCGTAAACCACATCAGGATTTGTAGGATCGATAACCACTCGATGAATGTTGCGTGTTTTCTCCAGTCCCATACGTTTCCACGATTTTCCAGCGTCTAGAGATTTGTAAATTCCTTCTCCACCATTAAGAGAATTACGCGGATTTCCTTCACCAGTTCCCACCCAAATCACGCTAGGATTAGATTGCTGTACGGCAACAGCTCCTACAGAAGCGGTTTCTTGATCATCAAAAATAGGGTCCCAAGTGATCCCACCATTAGCCGATTTCCACAAACCACCACTTGCGGTTCCTGCATAAATAATTTCTGGATTGTCGTGTACGACATCAATTGAAGTGACACGACCTGACATGCCTCCTGGGCCTATATTTCTAGGTTCTAGGTTTTTGACCAATTCTAAATCTAATTTTTGAGCATTTGTAGTTGCTGCGACGCATAAAAATGCGAGAAGTAAGAGTCTTTTCATTTTTGGTTTTTCTTGAAGACCTAAAGATAAAACCTAAATGTGAGAATATAGAACAGGAAGGAATCTAAGTTAAAAGCAATTTTAAATATTATCAAACATATTAAAAACACCTATCATTATTCCCCATCCTAGACCGTTTACTCCCAAAACCAATCCAATTATCGAAACTAGTCTTTCAAAAGTAGTAATACCTTCTTTAATTAAAACTTTTACAAACTTAGGAGGTTCCTCTTTAGTAAATATTCTCTTCAGTGATAATTGAGATTGACTAAAAGCTAGGTTTTCAATATTTGATAACACTATATCACATTCTCTTGGTGAATCTATAGAGAAACTCCAACAGGTTACTCCATAAATACCTTTAGAACGAAACGTAAATTGCGGTATCGATTGATTTAAATGAATAGGTGCTCCTGATTTAGATGTCATTTTAAGTTGAAAACCTCTCTGAAAATTAACGTGCCTGGCACCTATGAAACTAATGGTGTATAATCCGCTTTTTTGAAAGGTTATGTTTTGTTCGCCATTTTCTAAAGGAAACTCAGTTATTGTCTTACATCTATAAGCTTTTATAAAAATTCTTAATGCTTGGTAGATTAAAAATAGGCTGATAAGTCCTATCGTTATAAATATAAGTTGGGTGTCGTTCATCTTCAAACCTAATGCAATAATATCATTGTAAATAACCTATTTAATTTCGAATTTAAAAATAATTGGATTTCGTTTATTTTGGATAGTAAGCATATAACCAAATCATAAAAACCCCTAACAATATGAGTGGCACTATGGAGCCATAATAGATTCCCCATCCTATTTTTTTTAAATTTTTAGAACAAAATAATTTTAACAGAAAGCCAAATAAAGTACTGATTGCGTAAGTGAATATGATTGAATTAAAATTATCTAATAGTTTATATGACAATGCTATGTAAATATGAATCACGATAGTTATAACAAAGGATATTTTATTCAAGTTGATCATTGATAACTAATCTACTTTTTTTCTCCATCTCCATTAATTTTATCCCAAGCTTTTCTTGTCAAGATTATTAAGGTCTCTTTTTCTAAGTTAAGAATAGAAACATACTTTTTACTCATCACTATATGTTGACCTATACGAGTGTAGTTTTTATAAAGTAACAAAGTACAAACATCAGTAACATCAATAAAGTCTGAAACAATATGAGTATGGAAAGAAGATTCTATATTTTCATTTTCAGTATAATCAAAGCTTAAGATACTGTTATGCAGTTTTTCACGCTTTTTAATCTTGTTTTTTTTGTTAAAGGTCAATTTATAATCATTTCCTATAAGCATTTGAGGCTCTGAAGATCCTGATATGATATAAACCTTTTTCTTCCCTTCATATATTATGGGAATCAGGTTTGGGTTTACATTCTCATAAAAGGAATAAAAACCATCTTCATTACTCATCATGTCTTCAAAAGCCTTTTTCCTAATTTCTAGTAGTTCGGTTTCTTGTTCTTTTATTACCAGATTTTCAGTTTCTACAAAAAGTCTCTCGGGAACTGGAACACCTTTAAATAGGTAACGAGCTAGCACTGCATTCTCTTCTCCATAAAATAGTGTAACGGCATCTTCGTCTTTATTTACATACGAAAAATAACCTCTTATATCAGCACGCTTTTCTGGATAAGTAGCTAGAAAATGATCTGTAGCATGCCAAGATGCCTGCTCCATAACAAGTAGTTCTTTAGCTTCTTTGAGTATTTCGGTTGCCTTTTTTTCTAAGTTTTGAGCTGATAAAGAAAGACTTAATAACAGGAAAAGGCTAGTTAGGATATGTCGCATTAGTTAATATTTTTAATAAAGATAGTTGTTGTCTCGCTTTCGCGAAAGCGAGATAAAAATTTACCTAGAAGGATCAAAAATCTTGGGAGGTGGTAACGGATTTTTGGAGATTAGTAATGAAAACGGCCTATCATTAACCTCTCTTCTTAGGTTTGTTTTTTCACCTTTTTTGAGTAGTGTGATATCGATATTATCTTTGTGATCATAGGGTAGGCTTAGTATAGTACCATCTGGATATAAAATAAAGTGATCACCATCGGTAGGACCTTGAGTAGCTAGTTTTTTTCTTACTTTATCATCATAATCATAATAACAGCCTTCTGGAACGTATAGAGAACCTGCTTGAGCAATCCAAACCAGTTTCATACCCTTTGTGTTATTGATTTTTTTTTGCAACATTCTACGCCTTTGATTTTCTGTTTCAAAAAAATCGTAGTTAGTAGTGTACAAATGATAGTCTACTATGATGGTATCGTTACGTTTAAGATTTTGACCTGTTATCTCACTCAAATACTCTGCATAACCGTTGCGTATGGTAGTATCTATTTTTCTCTCTAAATCATTTTCATAAAGAACCTTGAATAATTTAGAGTTATCAAAATTTAGGTATTCAATTTTAGAAATAGGTTTTTTAATTTTGACTGGATCGACTTTCTTTAAATTTTTATCAACTGTTACGATACTATCAGTTTTTATATTATTAGATATTCTGGTAACATTTCGAGTATTTAAAACAGCATAATTTTGTATAAAGTCTATAGGTTCTATAAAACTATTTTCCTTTGATATCCATAAAAAATGAGGTGTTCTAACGGTAGAATTAAAATATGTCAGATGGAAAAAATCTAGCTCATCATTATAGATACCAGGTAATGAACTATCATAGACATTGGGCGCGGCTACTATCAACATATTACCTAGATTGTTTTGAATGTCTCTCAAAATGATAGCATACTGAGAGGTGTACCAATGTTTTGATTGTAAAATTTCATCGCGAGATAAGGTGGCTTCTTCAATGGATGGATAATACAGTACAAGCAACGGTATATCTGAATTAAATTCATTATTTGTGATTTGATTAATGGACTCAATTTCAGTTTTTGCATCGTTAAATTTAGCAGATTTTCTTCTAAGAAATAATTCATTGAATTCCTTATCATACGAAGAGATAGCGATTAAACTGTCCTTTCCCTTTCTTTTCATTTTTCTAAATTCTTTTTTAGAAATTTCAATTCCGTTTGGATTGATATAAATTTTCTGACTGTATAAGATCGTAGTGAAAAAGAGAAAAGTAAAAAGAATTATTTTTTGCATTGATATAGTTGAATGAATTGCTGAAATTAAATCTCTATAGTAAAATCTAGAGGCTATTGTGATATTTATTAATTATAATACGCTTTCGCGAAAGCGGAATTTTAATTTCATTATTTAATCAAAAGGTTTTTTCCCTGAGTTTTTCCTTAAAAACTTAAAGATAAAGCCTTAA
Organism: Nonlabens dokdonensis DSW-6; assembly: GCF_000332115.1. NCBI lineage: Bacteria > Pseudomonadati > Bacteroidota > Flavobacteriia > Flavobacteriales > Flavobacteriaceae > Nonlabens > Nonlabens dokdonensis. The sequence goes on along the minus strand of NC_020156.1, from coordinate 3,735,910 downwards.
AATGAAAAGTATAAAATTTAAGTGATTTGTTAATGTCAACAACTAAAATCAAGCCAAAAGACGGAAAAGACTCATTTTTAATTAACCATCGGTCCCATTACTTCCCAAACTGTCTGAGCTATAATTTTATGTCCTTCTTCGGTAGGGTGGATTCCGTCATTCTGATTGAGATCTGCAATTCCGCCAACGTCTTTTAAGATAAACGGAATAAAGGCAATGTCATTAGTCGCTGCTATCTCAATGAAGAGTTCCTTAAATTCTGTGGTATAATCTTGTCCCATATTAGGAGGCAATTGCATACCAGCGAGGATAATTTTGGTATCAGGACTTTTCTTTTGTACGGTATTGATTATAGTTTGAAGATTTGCTCGTGTTTCAGATAAAGGAACGCCGCGTAGACCATCATTTGCACCAAGTTCCAGTAGAAAAATATCGATATCTTGATTTAAAATCCAGTCGATGCGGCTTTTACCACCAGCTGTAGTTTCACCGCTTAATCCTGAATTGATCACTGTGTAATTTAAATTTAGAGAATCTATCTTTTCTTGAATTAAACCAGGGAAAGCATTTGCACTATCGTCTAGTCCATAGCCGGCAGTAATACTATCGCCAAAAAATAAAATGGTGCCCGAACCATTGTCTGATGTTTCAGTGATTTGGGATTCTTCCGTTGGTTCGGTGTCTATATTTCCTGAGGTAATATTTTCTTTTTTATCGCTTCCACAACTTAATATAAAGAGTAGAGGAAGAATATAACAAAGTCTTAAGAGTTTCTGCATATCGAGATTGGGTAGGATCAGATTCAATTGTTTATTTTGAGCTTCTAAAGTTATTGTCGTTTTAATTAAGCATATATGTCAAAGATATTGAAGATTACTGGGTTGGGAAAGACTTATTCTAGTGGTCAAAAAGAATTAACAGTCCTACAAGATATTTCCTTTGAAGTAGAGAAAGGTCAGAGCTTTTCTATTGTTGGACCTTCGGGAAGTGGAAAAACTACTCTCTTAGGCTTGTGTGCAGGACTCGATGATCCCAATACTGGAAGCGTAGAGTTATGTGGTCAAGATTTAAGTCTTTTGGATCAAGATCAAAAAGCCCAACTAAGAAATAAAGAAGTAGGTTTTATTTTTCAAAATTTTCAATTGTTGCCAACTCTTACTGCTTTAGAAAACGTGAGCGTTCCCTTAGAGTTGCAAGGAGATCAATCAGCTACTCAAAAGAGTATTACTTTACTAGAGAAAGTAGGTCTAGGTGAACGTGCAGACCATTATCCTACTCAGCTCTCCGGTGGTGAACAACAGCGAGTGGCTTTAGCGAGAGCTTTTGCAAATGCACCTTCTATTTTATTTGCCGATGAGCCTACAGGGAATCTTGATGAAGAAACCGGAGAAAAAGTCATCCAATTGTTATTTGAATTGAATAAGGAGGCAGGAACGACGCTGGTGATTATTTCGCACGATTTAGAATTAGCCCGTAGGACGCAGCAAATATTACGTCTTAAAGGTGGTCAAATTTTAACTAATGAACGCACCAAGGTGCAGTAAAGAACTATCCTATTTTTATGAATCTACATACAAAATGGCTGTTTAAGATGGCATGGCGTGATGCCAAAGCGAGTAAAGTGCGTCTGCTTTTATTTATGGCTTCGATCATTTTAGGAATTGCGGCTGTAGTTTCTATACAATTATTCAGTACTAATCTCAAAGACAATATACAGCTTCAATCTAAAGCCTTAATGGGTGCAGATTACATTATAGACAGCAAACAAAAACCTACCGAACGCGCGCAAGCCATTATTGATTCTCTTAAGCCAGATGCTTCTGAGGTCAATTTTGTATCTATGATAGCATTTCCTAAAAATGGAGGTACTAAACTGGTAAAAGTACGTGCCTTGAAAGGAGATTTTCCTTTTTATGGTACTATTGATACAGAGCCAGCATCAGTGGCTAGTACGTATCAAAATAATGGAGAAGCATTAGTAGATGCCACTTTAATGCTTCAGTTCAATATCAAGCCAGGTGATTCCATAAAAGTTGGCAAACTTACTCTTCCTATAGCTGGAGCATTGAAGGCTATTCCTGGATCAACGGCAATTTCTACTTCTGTAGCTCCACCAGTAATCATTCCTAACAGGTTTGTGGAAAGCACAGAGCTTTTACAATTTGGAAGTCGTAAGGAATATCAATTCTTCTATAAAGCTGCGGACACTTTAAATTTAAGTCAGTTTGAGGAGAAAATAGATCCCATGCTGGATGCAGAAAACTCAGACTTAGATACACATACTAGTACCAGTGAACGTTTAGGAAGACGATATGAGAACGTCGGCAAATTCTTATATCTGGCAGCATTTATTGCTTTGCTCTTAGGTTGTATAGGTATTGCTAGTTCGGTTCATATTTATATCAAAGAAAAATTAAAAGCCATTGCAGTATTAAAATGTATGGGAGCTTCTAGAAAGCAAAGTTTTCTTATTTTCCTTATTCAAATCGCTGGAATAGGTATGATAGGCGGTTTAATAGGATCTCTCATAGGCGTCGGACTTCAAGTTTTGTTCCCTTATATCTTGCAAGAGTTTCTTCCATTTACAGTAGAGATAAGTATCTCACTACAACCTATACTCATAGGAGTGTTTTTAGGATTGTTTATGTCTGTATTATTTGCACTTTTGCCTCTTATCGGTACTTGGTATGTTTCACCTTTAGAAGTTTTACGTGTAAATGAAGAGGCCGCTCAAGGACCTAAAAAAGTACGATTTATAGTGTTTGCAGGCATACTGATATTTTTGTTTTTATTCTCCTTCTGGTTGCTTGAGGATGCGCTCTATGCTTTGAGTTTTGTTGGCGGCACGCTGGTCACCTTTCTTATTTTGGCAGGAACCGCTTTGTGGTTTATGAAACTCATCAGGACCTATTTCCCAAAGCGATGGGGTTTTACCTCGCGCCAAAGTCTTTTAAACCTATTTAGACCAAATAACCAGACTGTAGTATTAGTAGTAGCAATCGGTTTAGGAACTTTTTTAATCAGTACTTTATATTTTACTAAAGATATTCTATTAGCCAAAACAGATATCGAGCAATCTACAGAAAATGCCAGTATGATCATTCTAGATGTCCAAACAGATCAACGTGAGGAAGTAGAAAAGCAACTTAATAGTAATGACCTGCCTATTCTTGATAATATACCACTGGTGACCATGCGCATGCATAAGTTAAAAGATCGATTGATCAATGAGATCCAGCAGGATTCCACTAGAGAAGTTCGCGGTTGGATTTTAAATCACGAATTCAGGACTACTTATCGTGATACATTAATCGATTCAGAAGAAATTATAGAAGGAAAATGGATTCCAGAGTCAAAGACTGATGACCTCGTAAAGATTTCGATTTCAGATAATCTTGCCAAAGATGCTAAAGTCACTGTAGGCGACACCATCGTTTTTAATGTGCAAGGAGTACTTATGGAAACCACCGTGGGAAGCATCCGTAAAGTGGATTGGGGACAAATTCAGCTTAATTTTAGTATCGTATTTCCTAAAGGCGTTTTAGAGCAAGCGCCTCAATTTAATGTCGTTACAACCTCGGTTCCTAATGAAGAAGTTTCAGCAAAAGTACAGCGGGATTTAGTAGCAAAATTACCTAATCTTACAATAATAGACCTGCGACAGGTGTTTACTATTGTAGAGGATGTTTTAGATAAGGTTTCTTGGATCATCAATTTTATGGCCTTTTTTAGCATTCTTACAGGAATTATTGTTTTAATAGGCTCTGTAAGAACTAGTAAATACCAGCGTATTAAGGAAAGCACCTTACTACGAACCTTAGGCGCAAAGAACACTCAGATTTTAAAAATTGCCACTTTAGAATATGTGTTTTTAGGGCTACTGGGAAGTTTAGTTGGTATTTCCTTAGCTTTATTGAGCAGCTTCGGTCTCGCACTATTTGTTTTCCAAGAACCATTTGTACCATCGTGGATTCCGTTTTTAATCTTTTTACCTGGAATAACACTTTTGGTATTATTGATAGGACTAAGCAATATTCGTACGGTTTTGAGCAGTTCTCCATTAGAAGTGCTAAGAAGAGAAGGCTAATATTTACTTTTAAATGAGTTTGAAATTTTTATTCCGCTTTCGCGAAAGCGAGATAAGTAATACAATTTATTCAATCACTAGAGGCAATGTACATGATAAAAGTATTCTTATCAATAAGCTCTATTTGATTTATAACACTACGATCGTCATTTGAGTAAATCAATTGATTCTTTTTTGGATGATAAGTGTAGTAATAGGGTTTTTGACGATTCCCTAATTCATTACCGCACCAGCCGCGCGGTTTAAGGGGTTTTGAAGACTTATAATAAGGGATGTAAGTGACGATGAAATTTCTAGAAAAACGAAACATATTTGCGTCTTCCTTATAATTGCTTCTCACAAAAGTGGTTACTTTTTTACCATCGATAAAATTGATCTGACTTTGTTTCCAGTTTCCCACCATATAACCAGTGGACAATGACGTCTCATTTTGAGAATAAACAAAGGAGCCGACTAGAATAAATAAAACGGAGTAAAGTAATTTCATGGCATAGAAACTTCAATAATTATTCCATTTTGAAATTTCAATGTGAGATTACTTTTTCCTCCACGGCGGATTCTTTCTATTTTCACCTGCGCGATAAAGAACTAAGTGATTGCCGTCTGGATCGAATAGATGAGCTTCTCGCCACAACCAAGGTTGATCTTCTAATTCGGACTCAAACTTAATTTCTTGAGCTTTCAAATAGCTGACTTTTTTATCAAGATCGTCACATTCAAAAAATACTTTGATACCATTTCCTTGAGGTAACTGGTCTACCACAGAAAGACTCAAAGTAGCATCTCCATGAGGAAATTCAAAACGTGCGTAAGCATCATGAGTGTGAACAATCAAATTCAATCCTAGCGTTTCATAAAATGAAATGGATTTATGAAGATCTAAAACAGGAAGTGTGATTTGATTAAGATTCATTTTGTTACTTGTTAATATCCCAAGTTACGTCAATAAGAGATATGATTTTATCTTGCTCGTATTCGCCATATTTAGAATAAAAGGAGCCATCTGGTCTAAGAATCATGTAATTACCGCAAGTTCTTGCATTTTCAAATAGATAATGCTTTAAGAAATCTGCGCTCTCTTGATAAACATTCTTTTTTTCGAGTTGGTATCGTTTTTCGGCTATAAAGAATTGTTCAGTTAAATCAAGTTGTTGCAATCTTTTAGCATAATCGCTATCATTTACATAGGAGTCTGCACAAGTTTTGTCTCCATCTTTAGGAGCTACAAAGTAGTTGATTACAATAGTCGAATTTGTATTAATGTTTTTGCCAGTAAGTTTTTTCAGGTATTTTCTTACCTCTACAAGCTGCTCTTTAGTTAGAGTTCCTTTTTCTCTTTTTAATATAAGACGTCCCACAAAAGCAGTGTCCATTTCTTTGTACTTATAATCATAACCGAACGACATCGCTTTTTGAGCAAACTCTTCTTTGGAAATAGTTTCTCCTTTGTTACCAAAATAATAGCTGGGTTTTTCAATTGATTGCTGCGCAAAACCAGTACTACACGCAAAAAGCAATGCTACTATTATCAAAATATTAAAACGGAAAAAATAAATATTTATCATGTTGATTTTCAAAAGGATAGAAAGTTATTTTCCTTTAGAACGCATCAAATGTATATGATTTTTAAATAGTAGTTACAGCTTTAAATTAAAATTATGATTTCCAGAGTTAAATGGTGTTTAAGGCAATCAAAATCACAAATTTATCTCTTTCCACATCCCATTGCCAAAAGGGCGCAACTCATTACTACCTATAAACTCATCATAAGTTCTAGGAGATGATTCAAATCTAGAAGCACGACCATTGAGTCTTATATCTTCTAAACATCTGGCTAAAAGTGGTTCATTTTCATCACCTAGAATTCCTAAATTTTCAAAGTCTTCTTCTTGTACAATATCTGGAAATAAACCATCAAAATAATCTGTATTTCCTACGGAGTTCAAGCTTTTAAGAACTAGCGGTTGCATCGCATAACGATGTGCTGGATTAGCGCCATTTCTTCTGAAATTTGGACTGTCATATAAGGTTACACTTGCTTGAAACTTCCCTGCAGTATCATCACCTACTTGAACCACATCTATATAAGGTTCTAAAGAGTTTATCACTAACTCGCTAGCACTCGCCGTATTGCCTGTAGTAATCACATGGACTTTACTAAGATTCAAGCTATTTAAAGTGGTTCCTGAGTTGGTTTGATTTTTAAAGAAATTAATTAAATCTTGAGGAGAATTTGCTGATAACTGCGCTTGAATGTCTGGGTTCCACTCCTCAGTAGAATATACATCGGTAACTGGATTTCCAGAAATTAAACTTCCAAGAATAATCGCAGTATTTACCGAGCCACCACCGTTATACCTGAGGTCAAGTACTAAATGCGTCACGCCTTGAGCTCTAAAATCACCAAAAACATCATTAAGTTGCTCGTCAAATTGTGATAAGAATCCCGTGTACATTAAATAGCCTACTTTTTGAGTTCCTTGATCTATCACGTTAGTGACTAGTATAGGATCTTCTTGATTTACTTCTTTAGAAAGTGTAATCTCTATTCCATTTGAAGTAGTCATCCCATTATTAAGATCTGCAAGACCTATAGTATAAACGTCTTGAGCAAGTAAAGTTCTAACGTTTTCTCTGGTCATTCTAATGCCATCTATAGTATTAAAGATCATACCACGAGTAACGCCTTCTCTTTCAGCACTAGTATTGGGTTGAACATATCTTACGTATCCATAAATATCAGTAGCGCTACCAGCTTCAGCAACAGTACCGAATTCCATTCCAGTAGTTAAAGAATTTCCGGATAAAATATTTTCAAGAGCCACATAATCATCAAATATGACACTAAAACGATCTGTTCTTGCTCTATCAAAAACTAGTGTTTCAAAAAACTCTTCTGGTGAGTCATACTGCGCATGAAAAGCTTCTAATTCTCCAATAGTTGCAAATCTATCATCATCTAGCACATCAATTTCTGGCTTGTATAAATAAAATGCGTTCATGCCACGATAAACGAAATTATTGATCTCGCTTTTGCCAGCAAAAACATCATCATTATCCTGAAAACAACTGGTTGGTGTTACTACAGCGAGTAATGCAAAAACTATATACTTAAAAAATTTATTCATCTAATGGCTTATTTTGAACCAAAAATAAAGAAAACACTTCACAAAAGATTAAAGAATCTGGTGTACTCCTAAAGCTTTATCACTTCCGTACTGTTATATTTCGAAAATTGAGATAAAAATATTCACTTTAGTATCAAACGTATAAGCCGATTACTACCTCGTAATTTTGAAGATTCCTTTTCCTTCCACGCCTATATAAATCATTCCGTCTGGACCTATTTTTACATTGCGCATACGACCTAATCCGTCGACTAATTTTTCTCTTTTGGATACTCCTTTATCATTAACGTAAAGCATCTCTAAATATTGGAACTTTAAAGAACCTACGAGATAATTGCCGTTCCAGTTTTTGTATGCTTCATTATCAATAATCGCAAAACCGCTAGGCGCAATACTAGGTACCCAGTAATAAAATGGTTGTTCCATTCCTTCTTTTGCAGTGCTTTCTGCAAACTCGCCACCACCATAATTTTCTCCATAGCTGATGACTGGCCAGCCGTAATTGCGTCCGGCTTTTATAAAATTAATCTCGTCTCCACCTTGTGGACCATGCTCATGAGCAATTATTTCTCCAGTCCTAGGATGAACAGTCATCCCTTGCGGATTTCTATTTCCATAAGTAAAAGCAGCAGTTTTTGCTCCGGTTACGTCCACGAAAGGATTGTCCTCTGGGATACGTCCATCATCATGAATCCTGTAAATTTTACCACCATCTCTAGTTAAATCTTGCGGATTCACATCTCGCTCACCACGCTCACCAATAGAAAAATATAAATATCCTTCACTGTCCCAAGCAAAACGACTTCCAAAATGCTGTCCTTTTCTCGTATTGGGCGTTGCCTTGTAGAGTACTTTTAAATCAGTAAGTTCATCATTTTTCAAAACAGCACTGGCGATAGCGGTATTACCGCCAGAACCTTCACCTTCAGAACTCGCATAGGAGATATAAATTTTATTATTCTCTTTATAATTAGGATGTATCGTTACATCTAGTAAACCGCCTTGTCCTCTTAAATAAACCTCTGGAACACCAGATATTTCGTTTGAAGTAGTACCATCAAACCTGTACATTTCACCAGCTTTTTCGGTATAAATCACATCACCATTTGGCAACCATGTCATTCCCCAAGGATTGGTAAGATCTTTTACTACAGTAGTAACGGTATAGTCTTTTTGGTCTTCAATAAGCGGTATGTTTTGAACGGCAGGCTTTGATTGATTGCTCTTATCATTTGATTCTAGTATCGGAGAACTATCATTCACTGCTAGGTTATCAATAGATTTTGAATCATTCTTACAGCTGATTAGTATTAATGAGAAACAGATAATTAAAGTAAAACGTATCATGGCTTAATTATTTAATTTAAAATTAAATCTTAACAAGTTACAAAACGTTAATTAAAAGAAAAATCCCTTTGTGAATGCAAAGGGATTAATCAGTTTCTGGTGGTTATTATATGGTAGTGTTTTCTAATAAATTTAAAGATGGCTAATTCAAATAAATGATATTTAAAAAACACTTTTTTTCTTAGCATAAGAAAAACAATCTTGAAGCCTCCATATCTTCATCAAATGGTAGATTTTCATCAAAAGAGCGATTTCTAGAGAGAATCGGGAAGTCAGAGTTGAGGTTGAGAATTCTGTTTGAATTTTTCATGTTTTTGGTTTTAAGAGTTTGGTTTGAATTATCTATGTCTACGTTTAGAATTCCAAGAATCTGCAAATGTATTCTGGTTGCTAGTTCTGTTGTTCGTTGCGTTGTTTCCGTTTAAAAATCCTTTAGTCGTTTTCATAATATTTATATTTTGTGGTTATATCTAATAGACGACTCTACTTTTCAATTGTTACAGCAAAAGGAATAATTATTTTTAATAAATTATTTAAAATACTGATTTACAGATAAATAAATTGCTAATTATTTTAGCAGCGCAATAAAAAAGCGATTCTTATTAGTAAAGAACCGCTTTAGGTTGTTGTGTTCCGCTTTCGCGAAAGCGAGATTATAAACCAGTTACTCTTGAACTTGAAAAATTATAGGTAACGCATAAATAACATTCACTGGTTGACCATTTTGCTTTCCTGGAATCATTTGAGGTAGCATATTGATGACACGAGCAGCTTCTTCTTGAAGTTCTGGACTTTTAGCTCTAGACTTTATATCTACTGCATTTCCATTTTGATCAATTTTAAATTGAACGGATATTTTGTGACGACCTGCCATATCCTTAGCAATACCAGTATTAAAGTTTTTGTTTACAAATTGAGTGATCTTGTCTTGTGTACATTTCTTAATCTCGGCTTCTGTACCGGTACAGTGTTCAAAATGTGGCACTTCGTCTATTATGGCAAATGGGACGTCTGTATCAATAGATTCAACACCAAATTCAGAATTTTTGATTTCTTCTATTTCTATGGTTTCTTCAATACTGATCTCATTGTGTAGTTCAACAACACGTGATATCATTTTTTGATATTCACTATCACTTAACTCAGAAACTCGATCTTTAAATGCACCACTTAAATAACCATCTACATAAGAGTGGATTTGCTCACTATTCCAGCTAAAAGGAGCAGTCATATAGCTTGGTTCCATTTTAGGTGATTCAGTTATATAAGTCACATTAAAGTTTTCATTTAGATCGTCTACGACTAACGTTCTAGAGTTGTCCATAATTATTGATAAGATTTTAAGATAACGTTGTCCATCATCCGATTGCATTTTATTCCAAATCTCTTCCTTACTAGTTTTTCTTGTGGAATCTTTTAAAATACTGTTTGGAAACACATCTGAATTATAAAATGCAATATCATCTTCACTCAGCCCTTGATAAAAATCCTTTTGACCATATTCAAATTTTGAAAGCCTAGGTATAAACGCTGATTTTTCTTGTTCATTTATTTCAGTGGATTCAGCAGTTACTTCTGGATCCTGCGTACAAGCCGTAAAAATGATACTACCTAAAACGACAGGAATAATGAAGGCGAGTTTAACTAATGATTTTGCGGTACTTTTCTTTTTCTGTAACATAAGGATGCGGTTTTTTAATAAGGATTTATTGAAATAAGAACTGGCTAGTGTAAATTGATCGGTTCCAAAAACGGCTTTTAATAAAGATTCTTGATAGGTATTACTTTCTTGATTTTTCAAGAAGAATTGATCTACGATATATTCATGAACTAACTTCAACTCACGTTGTGCTATATAAGGAATAGGATGGAACCAAAAAATAATTTTGCAGATCTCATAAGCGACTAAATCATAGGAGTGAAGCTGTTTTATATGAATACGCTCATGTGCAATGATTTCTTCTGTTTTTTCTGGATTTATATTTTCATCAATAACTATATTATTAAAGAATGAAAAAGCGGTGAGCTTTTGATTTGTTTTCGTTATTAAAAGTCCATTAGTAAATTGAGTCGTTCCTTTTCTAATAATTTCTTTTATGGTTGAAATTTTATAGAGAAATAATAATAGACTTATAAAAACACCTATTCCATATATAAGGAATGCGATCATCAGGTAATCAATAGGCTTTTCTATAGGAGCAGTAGTTGCATTATCTGTAATCACTAACGTTTCTGACATTTCTAGAGATACTGGTGCAATAACAGTTTCATTTAATGGTGCTAATTCAATACTAAAAGGAGCACTGATAAACGGTATTACAATACTTAATAGAGGAATGGCAAGCAAATAAGCTCTGTTCCATTGAAAAAAAGTCTCTTTTCTTAGAAACAAATGGTAAACGCTATAAAATAAAAAAGCCAATACCGAACTGTGGATCAAATGCTGTATCATGATTTCTTTTTGTTTATTTCGTTTAATATTTCTTCTAAGTCTTTAACACTCAAATCTTCTTGTTGCATAAAAAAGGAGACCATGCTTTTATAAGATCCTTTAAAATAATTACTAGCTAATTTATTTGCCGTTGCTTTAGAATAGGCACTTTTAGAAACCTTAGGAAAATAAATGTGTCCACGACCTTCTTTACGGTAATCGACAAACTCTTTATTCTCTAAAATTCTTATAATAGTAGAAACGGTATTGTAAGCTGGCTTAGGTTCAGGCATTTGCTCAATGATTTGAGCAACGTTTGCTTCCTTAAGCACCCAAAGGTGTTGCATAATGTCTTCTTCGGCAGTAGTGAGTGTTTTCATAAATATAAAAGATTAACTAAAAACTTAGTTCAAATATAAACTAAGTTTTTAGTTTAAACTAATTATTTAGTTAAAATATGTTGTTGGTTCATTATGAACCTTTTTTTAAAGCGCTAAATGAAGTATTTTGCAGCATAATAGTTATTCAAATGAGTAAGTCTACTGCTTTAATTATCATCATTGTTTTTCTTATCGTTACAAGTCCGTTTTGTTTCATTGGGATTCCTGTATTATTAATTGTTTATAACGGTATGGTACGACAGAAGAATAGGGTAGACATGAGTTACAGTGGTATTGATGTAGTTCTTAAAAAGCGATACGATCTTATTCCTAATCTTGTTGAAAGTGTAAAAGAATATATGAATCATGAAAAAGAAGTCTTTGAAAGTATTACTTCGTTGAGAAGTAAAATTCCCAATGCAACTTCTAAAGAAGAACGTTTTGAGATGGAAAATCAAATGTCCCAACTTTTAGGAGGCATCAATGTTTCTATGGAAAACTATCCAGATTTGAAGTCTAACGAGAATATGATCCAGTTGCAAAGAACGCTTACGGAGATGGAAGAACAAATAAGCGGCGCAAGAAGAGCTTATAATTCTAATGTTCTTGCTCTTAATGATAAAATAGTAAGTATTCCTACTAATGTGATAGCCGCATATTTAGAATACAAGCCAGCTATATATTTTGAAGCTAGCGAAAGTGAGAAAAGTAACCCAAACGTTAGTTCTTTATTTAAATAATCAAATTCATGGAGCATCAACTCTTTCAATTGCTGGAAACTAAAGCAACTCAATTAGAAAAAAAGCGTATTAAATTAAAACGCTTTTACGGCTTGTATAAAATAACCATATTACCTCTCAATTTTTTACTGCAAATTGCTACAGTTGCAGTCATAGTGGTCGGGATTTTTTTTCCACCGTTTTGGCTTTGGCTTATTTTACTATTTGCAATTTATATAGGACTGAGCTTTGTACCACATCCGAAGGAGAGTTACCACGACTACGTTAAGGAAGATGTTTTACCTCAAATTTTTAAAGAGGTCCATCCTAATTATGAATACCATCCATTTGGTATCAACAACGAGGCATTAAGTAATAGTGGTTTTTTTAATAAATCATTTTTTAAAAATAATGTTTTCATTCATGGAGAAGATCGTGTAACAGGAACAGTAGATAATGTGGCTGTTGATTTTACTGAAGTTGCGTTTTATAGAAAAGATATTAATTGGTTAAAATCATTTGGTGCATTTATTCTCGCCATTTTGTTATTTCCTATAGCCATAATCCATGGATTGTTTAATCAGGAAGACGGCGTTGAACCTATAGTAGAATTTGGTTTTGTGCGAGATACCATTAAATACTATCGTGGTTTATTCCTTTATGCAGACTTCCATAAAAGTTTTGATGGAGACGTGATCTTGATTCCTAAAAAATTAGAAAGTAATTGGGAGAAATTTAGTGATTCTGTTTTTGGATCAACTTATTCAAAAATGGAAGTAGAAGATCATACCATTAGCAGTACTTACTCTGTTTATACTACTAATGCGCAAATGGGGTATTATGTATTATCGCCTAGCTTGATTAACTCTATAGTTCAAATCATCGATAATGAGAAAGTACATCCTATGATTTCTTTTAGGTCGGGCAAAATGTACATGACTATTCCTTGGGATCGCGATTACTTCAGTGTAGATATCAATAAACCGGTAAACGGAGCGGCTTATTTTACCAATTATATTGAAGATATCAAATCCTTTGAAAAAATCATCAAGCATTTGAAATTAGATGTAAGAATATGGAGTAAATCTTAACCTTCTATTTCTTCCCAAAGCTTTTCAGAAGTCAATCGATACGTACCGACAAAATCCCATGAACACTCTGTAGGATGTATTACAGATAAGAACGGTAATCCATCTTTACGTCCTTTATAAAGGTGGTAAGTTTCTCCTACAATAGGTTCAAAGGAGAATTTTGCACCATAAACCAGCTGGTTATCCTCATATTTTTTAACCATGGCATCATATTGCTCTTTGAGTTGGTCAAATTGTGATTTAATCTCATGGTTGACTTTATTGATATTAGTCTGTTTCCACGAAGTGATGTCTGGAGTAGTAATTTTAGGAGCAGACACGCCACTGGAATAGGGAAGAAGCGCAGCATTATAAGTGCCGGTTTCTTCATCGTAAACTACGTAATCTGGTTTTTTTTCTTCACTCATATAGCAAATTTACAACTTGGCAGCTTTTCTTGTAGAAGATTAACATGATTTTCTTAAACAAAAAATCGAGATAGAATTACTCTATCTCGATTTGGCCAATTTTTCAATTCCCCCAAATTGTAAAATTACACTGCTAACTTACACCTGTTCTTGGCTTCCATAAAGCGTCACTAGATGATTTGATATTCTCATGGCAGGAACGGTTATGTTGGTTTGATGTGATCTCGCTTTCGCGAAAGCGTAACAAAAACAAGTATCATACTACTAATATGATATGACTAACGAAATCAATTACATCGACTTTGAGCCTCAAATTTTAGAAAAGAACTTTTGGGGTACAAAAACCTACGAGACTACGGCAATCGTTCTGGAACGAGCTAATGAATGGGTAAGGAAGAATTACAATCGCAAAATTATTAATGTGGAGACGATCATTGTTCCAAAATCCAGTACTTCTTTAAAGAATACCAATACCAATAAGTTAAATATGCAAGGAGGAATTGTGTATATGATTGAAACCATACGTGTGTGGTATACATAGTTATAGACCTTATATTTGTAATAAAATTAGACTTATGTCCATCGACTGGAAAACTGCCATAGAATTTGAAGATATCACCTATAAAAAAAGTAATGGTATTGCTCGTATTGCTTTTAACAGGCCAGAAGTGCGCAATGCTTTTAGACCTAAAACTGTTGCTGAGCTTATAAAAGCATTTTATGATGCGCAAGAAGATCTTTCTATAGGAGTTGTTATTCTTACTGGTGAAGGTCCATCAAAGAAAGATGGTGGCTGGGCATTTTGCAGTGGTGGCGATCAAAATGCTCGTGGACACGATGGTTATAAAGATGATTCTGGAACAGGAAGATTAAACATTCTAGAAGTACAACGCATGATACGTTTTATGCCTAAGGTGGTGATTTGCGCGGTTCCAGGTTGGGCAGTAGGTGGTGGACACAGTTTGCATGTAGTTTGTGATATGACTATAGCAAGTAAAGAACACGGAGTTTTTAAACAAACGGATACTGATGTTGCTAGTGTCGACGCCGGCTACGGAAGTGCTTATCTAGCTAAAATGGTAGGACAGAAAAAAGCACGCGAAATCTTCTTTTTAGGACGTACGTACAGCGCTCAAGAAGCCATGGATATGGGAATGGTGAATGCAGTTGTAACCCATGACGAATTAGATCAAACAGCCTACGATTGGGGACAAGAAATCCTTAAAAAATCTCCTATTGCTATTAAAATGGCAAAATTTGCAATGAACGCTACGGACGATGGTATGGTAGGTCAACAAGTATTTGCTGGAGAAATGACACGTCTTATTTACATGACTGACGAAGCTCGAGAAGGAAGAGAAGCCTTTTTAGAAAAACGCGCTCCAGATTGGGGTAAGGATCGGTATATTCCGTAAGTTTTAGTCGCAGTCGCAGTCGCAGTAACAGTTTATAGTAGGAGGTAGTAGATTTATTTGTTCGCTGCGTTTTCAAATAGAAGTAGGCAGTACTTTTTACTAGGTCTTTAAATAATTTCCATTTTGGAGAAATGTCCTCGGGACAATTGGACTTGCATTGCCAGAAATATCTACTTAGGAAAAATCTTTCACGATTTCTTTTTTACTAAATTAGCCTCAGATGTAATCCTACATCTATTCTGTTTAAGCACTTTTTATGGCTAGTAATCAAAAAGCAATACAGCAACTAATTGAAAAATTAGAATTGCTTTCTAAAAAGCAAGAGACTTTTAAATACGAGATATTCGAACTCAAAAATAAGATTGATCTTCTTGCCGCTGAAGAATTAGAAAAGAATTCAACGGATCAAAAACTTGAAAATCAGTTTAAAATTTCAACAGACGTAAATCAGAAAGAAAAAGCTATAAACCCTGTTGAAAAAGAGGACTTACAAAAAGAAATACCCAACAAACCCAAAGAGGTTTTTAATTACCCTTCAACCATAAGTAGGGAGCCATCAAATCAGCCTCAACCAAAGCAGTCTCAAAATTTAAATAGGCTAACTAGAAATAGAAAATCCAATCTTGAAAAATTCATAGGTGAAAACTTACTGAATAAAATTGGAATTTTAATTACAATTATAGGTGTAGGAATAGGAGCAAAATACTCTATAGAAAATGAGTTAATCAGTCCGCTGACTCGCATTATTCTTGGTTATCTTTCTGCTTTAGGCTTATTAGGTTTTGGAATTAAATTGAAGAAAAAATATGAGGCTTACAGTGCTGTTTTAGTTAGTGGAGCAACGGTAATTCTTTACTTTATTACCTTTTTTGCTTACAGCTTTTATGAGTTGATACCTCAAACAGTTGCTTTTATTTTAATGGTTGTGTTTACCATTTTTACTGTCGTAGCTTCCTTAAATTATAACAGACAAATTATTGCTCATCTCGGTTTAGTCGGAGCTTATGCCGTACCGTTTTTACTAAGTGATGGCTCTGGAAAAGTAGCGGTACTTTTTAGTTATATGACGATCATCAACATAGGGATTTTAGTAATTTCTTTTAAGAAGTATTGGAAACCGTTGTATTATACTGCCTTTGGGTTGACTTGGTTGATTTTTAGTTGGTGGTTTGTTTTAGATTATAGAGACGATGCTCATTTTACATTAGGATTGACTTTTTCAACTACGTTCTATATTATTTTCTACTTGACGTTTTTAGCATATAAATTATTTAAAAAAGAAACTTTTGCAACGGCAGATGTTGTTCTTCTATTACTCAATTCATTTATTTATTACGGACTAGGTTATGCTATTTTAAGTGATCATGAAACCGGACAGCATTACCTTGGTTTGTTTACTCTATTCAATGCAGTGATTCATTTCGTAGTTGCAGCAGTCATTTTTAAGCAAAATCTAAGCGATAAAAAGCTGTTTTATCTCGCAACTGCTTTAGTTCTTACTTTTATTTCTATTGCGATACCAGTACAATTAGATGGTAATTGGGTAACCTTATTGTGGACTATTCAAGCTGCGTTATTATTTTGGATAGGAACATCAAAGAAAATCGCTATTTATGAAAAACTCTCTTATCCACTTATGGTGCTGGCTTTTTTGAGTTTGTTAGAAGATTGGCAATCTGGTTACATTTTTTACTCAAATGTCGATGGTATTATGGAAACGCCTATATGGAACACCTATTTCTTAGGTTCTGTATTATTCTTATTAATCTTTGGAACTATTGTTTATTTACAAACAAAAAAGGTTTTTGTTTCTTCTTTGAATTCTAACGAGATCGCTCACCAAATCGTATTTTATGGCGTGCCCTTGATTTTTATTTTCAGTTCGTATTACGCATTTAGACTAGAGATAGCTTTTTATTTTGATCAATGGTATAATAGTTCTGAAATTACAATAGGTACGAGTGGTGGTTATGACAACACCTTAAAAGATTGGAGTTTAAAAGACTTTAAAGCAGTATGGATCATTAATTACACCTTGTTTTTCGTAAGTGCCTTGGCCTATTTAAATTATAGAAAAATTAAAAATACAGCTCTTGAAATAGGCACATTAGTACTTTCATTTATTACGGTATTAGTATTTTTAGTTCAAGGATTATATGCATTAAGCGACTTGAGAGAAGCATATTTAGAGACTTCAGAGTATTTTAATAGAGGTGGATTCTATCTCATCATAAGGTATGTTTCTTTTGTTTTCCTTGCAATGGCAATGACCGCATTTTACAGATTTATTAAAAAAGAAGGTATTCAAAAAGGCTGGAAAATTGCTTATGATGCTATGCTGCATGTTACTATAGTTTGGGTGGTGAGTAGTGAATTGATCCATTGGTTAGATCTAGCAGGAGCGAGAGATTCTTATAAATTAGGTTTGAGTATTCTTTGGGGAGTGTATTCCTTTTTATTAATCGGTTTTGGAATCTGGAAAGGGAAACCTTATTTAAGAATAGGAGGAATGGGCTTGTTTGCCATCACTTTAATTAAACTATTCTTCTATGATATTGCGCATCTCAATACCATTTCTAAAACTATTGTTTTTGTTTCTTTGGGAGTCTTACTTTTAATTATTTCTTTTCTCTATAATAAATACAAGAGCCAAATCATTTATCTAGATAATAATAGTGAAACAGAACCACAACAAAATGAGAATCAAGTGTCTGCTTATGATGAGTTTTATGACAAGAATGATATGTAATATGAGTAAAATGAAATTCAAATACTTCACTTTTATCTTAGCTCTCGTTAGTGCCGTATCGACAGCACAAATAACAGATTATGACTACGAGCGTTCTATTGAGAATGTTTCAGAACCTTGGCATAGCATTACCATTCCTAATGACGTTTTTGGAAAGCTAAATCCTTCGCTTTCTGACATAAGAATTTATGGAGTGAATCAGACTAACGACACGATTGAAGTCCCTTATTTACTTAAAATCCAAAAAGCTGAATATGAAAAGCAGCAACACTCTTTTGAAATAATTAATTCTTCTAAAAACAATCAAGGATACTTTTATACCATAAAATTGAATAAAGATTCTGTTTTAGAAAATATCTTATTGAATTTTGACAACTCCAATTTTGATTGGAAAGTAAATTTAGAAGGAAGCAATGATCAAACCGAATGGTTTACACTACTTGAAGATTATCGAATTCTAGACATCAAAAACGATGCTACAGATTACCGTTTCACGCAGTTAGCATTTTCTCCATCAAACTTTACATATTATAGAGTTTTAATCAAAAGTAAAAGTCAACCTTATTTAAAAGGAGTTGAGGTATCTAATCAAAAACGTGTAGAAGCCAAATACAATCGTTATAAAATCAAAAGCAAAACTGTTACAGACGATAAGAATTCAAAATCAACAATAATTGATGTAGAATTAAATCAAACAGTTCCAGTAAATTACTTGAAGATAGATGTGGCTGCAAATTATGACTATTATCGTAGGTATAGAATTGAATATCTCTCTGACAGCATCAAGACAGAAAAAGGATGGAGCTATAATTATAGAACCCTTGCTACCGGCTATTTAAGTTCTTTAGAGAAGAGTGCGTTAGAATTTGATGCGATTGCACAAAAGTTTAAAGTGAGCATTTATAATGCAGATAACCAGCCGCTTGATATGAACTCCTTAGTCATTAAAGGATATCAGCATGAACTAATAGCAAGATTCACTGAGGAAGCTGACTATAAATTAGTTTATGGTAATCAGTCTGCTTACAGACCAAATTATGACATCACCAATTTCAAGAATAATATCCCTCAAGACTTAGAATACTTGAAACTTGGTAAAGAAGAGAAGATAGAAAAGAATGAAGAAAAAGGTATTGCTGCTTTATTTGAAAACGAAATTTGGCTATGGGCGATTATGGCAATTATCATATTACTTTTAGGAGGTTTTACCTATAAAATGCTTCAGAATTCTGAGTCTTAATTAGTTTTATAGCTATTTATGGATCTCGCTTTCGCGAAAGCGAAACAGTACAAAATCTACAACACCACACTACTTTTTACAACATCTTCAATCGTGAGCTGTAGATGTTTAGGTAACATATTATCTTTAGGCAAAACCGCTAGATGTCTATCTTCATTAGAATCAAAAACTTGCTTGATCAAGGCATCAGGATGTCCTAATTCTTCACAAATATCTTTGATTAAATCAATGTGATGAATGAGGTTATTACTACCCAAATGAAAAATACCACGACGTCTTCTATTAATGATATAATGCAACTGCTGCACTAACTTGTTGATGTGCGTAGCGTTAATAACCACATTAGAAAAAACTTCTATTGCTTCATTCATTTGGAGTTGCGCTTTGATTTCATTAATACGAGGCGAGCCAGCTCCATAAATCATAGGAATGCGACATATCACATATTTGGAGATGGGTTTACGCAGTAGTTCATTTTCGATTTTAATTTTAAAACGGCCATAAATACTTTCTGATAAGGTCTTATCGTACTCATAACTTGGGTAGTTAGTAAATCGGTCAAAAACGTTGGCACTGGATAGAAAAATGACTTTACAATCGTTTTTCTCCACATAATCTGCTATTTCAAAATGCAATCTTACCAGACTGGTCACATTACCTCTCAAGGCGGTAACAATGAATTTAGGCTTTAAATTGTCCAGCAATATATGTAGACGCTCCATTTCATAATCAAACTGATGAAAATGTTTATTCTTTTCAAATATGGGATTATCTGTTTTATATGTCGCGTGAACATCAAAGAACGGCGCCAATTCTTTATAAAGTGCGTTACCTATAAAGCCGCTACCGCCTAGTATAAGAATTCTATTCAAAAATGTATTTTTTACTTAGCATCAATAATATGTTAGTTATTAAACTTCACTTAAAGTTTTGTTTTTAATATCTATTTAAGCTTTGATGAAATGTGAATTGTTAATTACTTTGATTGATCGTACTTATTATACCTAAAACTTGTAAATGAATAAGCATTGTCTTTGTCAGATTCAGTAAATCTTATTTCAATATAATTTAATCTCGCATTTTTGCCAATTTTCTCTACGATGAAATTGTATACCAAATTTGCTTTTGATTTTAGCTCTGCATTTGTTTTATCTAATATGTCGTATTCGTAAAAAGTTACTTGATAAAAACTGCTATCCTCTTCTGTCGATAAAGTAAAATCTATTGAAATATTAGGGTCGTTGAATTCCTCTTGTAATTCAAATTCTAACTTTTGTATTCTTTTAAAAGTTTCTTTAAGATCACACGAACTAAACAATAATAAAGTGCAGATGAGTAAAATTGTAACTTTCATTATTTACTAGTTCTATTCTTATGATTTGTAACTCTCAAATTAAAAAAAACATTATTTCTTAAAATTGTAGCCAAAGAGAATCATCTAAATCTTTATTTTTTATAAAAAGGCAACTTTACCACAGTTGCAGGCATTAACTTTTTTCTAATTTGAATGTAAATTTTACTTCCTGGAGTAGCAAAAACAGGTGGGACATATCCCATTCCTATTCCTCTGGCCATGGATGGAGACATAGTTCCACTGGTAACAATTCCTAGATCTTGCTGGTTGCTGTCTTTTATTTCATAACCACCACGAGGTATTGCTCGATCGTCCATTTCAAAGCCGACTAACTTTCTATCTACTCCTTTTTCTTTGTGTTGTTGTAGCTGCTCATAGTTAACAAATGGCTTAGTAAACTTTGTTACCCAACCTAATCCAGCTTCAAAAGGAGATGTGGTTTCATCAATATCATTTCCGTAAAGGCAATATCCCATTTCTAACCTCAAGGTATCTCTTGCAGCAAGACCTATAGGCTTGATATTAAAAGATGCACCTGCTTCAAACACTTTGTTCCAGATTTGTTTCACCTCTGTATTTTTACAGTAGATCTCAAAACCTCCAGAACCAGTATAACCGGTTGCGCTTATAATGACATGCTCTACTCCGGCAAAATCGGCTACTTCAAAGTGATAAAATTTTATCGCACTTAAATCTACAGAAGTTAGTGATTGCATCGCTTCAACGGCTTTAGGACCTTGTATGGCAAGTAGGGAATAATCATCAGATAGGTTTTTCATCTCTGCATTCATGATATTATGCTTTGAGATATGTTCCCAGTCTTTATCGATGTTAGAAGCATTAACCACAAGTAAGTATTGCTCTTCTTTGATTTTATAGACAATCATGTCATCTACAATTCCTCCAGTTTCATTAGGCAAGTAAGCATATTGCGCTCTTCCTATAGTCAGCTTTGACGCATCATTTGAAGAAACTCGTTGCACTAGCTCTAGCGCCGTAGGACCACTTATTAAAAACTCTCCCATGTGAGAAACATCAAAAACACCTACATGATCTCTAACATTCTGATGTTCAATATTGACACCTTCATATTGTACTGGCATATTAAATCCAGCAAAAGGAACCATTTTTGCTCCTAAAGATTCGTGTATAGTAGTAAGTGTTGTGTTTTTCATGTCATGTTTTTTTGGTTGCGCAAATGTATGGATTATAGTTTTTAATTTGAAGTTAAATAGCGCTACTCTTATCGTTTTCGATAGCGGTTTAACACAAGTATCTTAAGTTAAATTTTCTTAAGATTTTCGTAATTACACATACGACTCATACTTTCAATAGTAAAATTAAATGGTTTCAAATCTTTTGAGTAAGCGACTAATTTGAAGTGCTCAATAGTAGATTACAGACCTATTTAAAAAGATAAGTAAAAAAGATAAGTAAAATGGTAATCAGCAAATTCAGATTTGTTTTCTATTCATTAAATTGCGAGAACATAAAATCTACGTATTGAAAATTCTAAGTGCACAACAGCTCGCTGAAGCTGATAAATCTACCATAGACAAACAACAAATATCAAGTAATGACTTAATGGAACGCGTGGCAACACTTGTTTTTGAACGCATCCATCAGCGTTTAAATGGAGCGCCAGTTCCTATTAAAATATTTTGTGGGATAGGTAATAATGGAGGCGATGGTCTTGCGATAGCGAGACATATGATTCAGCATGGTTACCAAGTAACAGTTTACGTAACTAATTGCAGTAAAAAAAGATCTCCAGATTTTCTAGTCAATTATGATCGGATAAAAGATGTGACAAACGACTGGCCTATTCTTTTGAGCTGTAAAGAGGATTTTCCAGAAATTTCTTCCCAAGATATTATTATTGATGCCATTTTTGGTACCGGTATCAACCGTGCGTTAGATGGCTGGATGGCAGATTTGATCCATTACCTCAATGAATCCAAAACTTTTAAAGTTGCAGTAGATATGCCTAGTGGATTGTACGCAAACACAGCTCACAAAAAAGAAGACGCCATTCTTAAGGCAGATCATACATTCACGTTTCAAACGCCTAAACTGTCGTTTTTTCTCCCAGAAACTGGCGATAATGTAGGGACATTTGAAGTGATCAACATAGGTTTAGATCCAGAATACATGATGCAAGTCGCACCTCTCGCTCAAGTAATTTCTAGAGAAGCTGCCCAAAATATGTATCAACCTAGAAAAAAATTCACTCACAAAGGCAATTATGGGCACGTCTTGACTTTTGCTGGAAGTAAAGGTAAAATGGGCGCTGCTGTTTTAAGTGCTGGCGCAGCCATTAACGCTGGTGCTGGCAAAGTGACCGCTTATATTCCAGAAGATGGAAACGTGATGCTACAGTCTTCTCTTCCTGAAGTGATGACCCTACAAAGTGAAGGAGAAGATCATATCACAGATTTTGAACATTCTTTAAAAGATACCGTTTTATGTATAGGGCCTGGAATAGGTACAGAGAAGGATACGTGTTCCGCTTTCGCGAAAGCGGTAATAAAACAATCTTCTCCCATAGTAATAGACGCTGACGGAATTCTAATACTTGCCCAACAACCAGAATTATTGAAGGATTTGCCAAAGGATTCTATCCTGACTCCGCACGATGGAGAGTTAAAGCAGCTCCTAGGAGAATGGAAGGATGACTACGAGCGACTAGAAAAAGCCCAAGAGTTCTCTAAAGAACACAACCTTATATTGGTATTAAAAGGAGCTCATACGATTACAGTTGCAGGGTCGAGTCAGTATGTTAATGATACCGGTAATCCAGGAATGGCCACTGCTGGAAGTGGCGATGTTTTAAGCGGTGTAATAGCTGCTTTTCTCGCTCAAGGTTATGACCCTTTGACAGCAACAGTGTTTGCTGTGTACATTCACGGAGCGAGTGGTGATCTTGCTGCACAAACTTATGCTCACGAAGGTTTAAAAGCCTCTGTGATTTCTAATTTTATAGGGGCTAGTATTTTGCAATTATTTAGAAATCCACAGCAACCACAAGAGCCACAAAGAACACAGTAATAAATCTAGAAGTAATTGCATAAATTATGTCTACAGTTTAATCAAAAACAATATATTTAAGAATTATTGAATCGATTAGGATGCATCATTTTCAAATCAATATGACAACCTAATTTTCTATCAACTTATAAAAAAACCAATCAATGAAAATACGCGAAATTAATGCCATGAGAGGACCTAATTACTGGTCTGTGAGACGTCATAAGTTGATAGTTATGGTTTTGGATTTAGAAAAGATGGAAGAATTTCCTACTAACAAGGTCCCTGGTTTTCCTGAGCGTTTAAAAGCGATGTTTCCTACCATGTATTCCCACCGCTGTTCTGAAGGTTGTGAAGGTGGTTTTTTCATGCGTGTGGATGATGGAACATGGATGGGACATGTAATCGAACATATAGCTCTTGAAATACAGACCATTGCTGGAATGGATACTGGTTTTGGAAGAACTCGTGGTTATGGTGAAGAAGGTGTTTATAATGTTGTGTTTTCCTATATGGAAGAAAACGTAGGACGCTATGCTGCAAAAGCTGCGGTAAGAATTTGTGAAGCATTAATAGCTGCCGAAGATTATGATATTAACGACGATATTCAGGAAATGCGCGAGTTGCGTGAAAGTTCTCGATTAGGACCTAGTACTGGTTCTATAGTAGAAGAAGCACAATCGAGAGGTATTCCATGGATACGATTGAATAAATATTCCTTAGTACAATTGGGTTATGGAGCAAATCAAAAACGTATTCAAGCTACTGTAACTAGTGAAACGAGTAGCATAGGTGTAGAATTAGCCTGCGATAAAGAAGATACAAAGTTCTTATTAGAACAAGCCGAGGTAGAAGTGCCTCGTGGCGATATCATTAGACGTGAAAGAAGTCTTGAAGAAGCTTGTAATTACGTAGGTTATCCATTAGTGATCAAGCCTATAGATGGAAATCACGGTCGCGGAATTACTGTAGATATCAATAATTATGATGAAGCACTAGTTGCTTTTCATCATGCCAAGGATAGTTCTAAAAGTGGCGCTATCATAGTAGAAAAATTCATTAAGGGAGCTGATTATAGATTGTTAGTCATTAACAACAAGTTAGTCGCAGGAGCGATTAGAACTCCAGCTCACGTTATAGGTGATGGAAAATCTACAGTACAAGAATTAATTGATAAAGTAAATAGTGATCCACGTCGTGGTTTTGGACATGAAAATGTATTGACTAAAATTACTACAAATGAGTTGACACAAACCATTATTAAGGATGCTGGTTACACACTTGATTCTGTTATCGCTCAAGGCGAAAGATTAATTCTCAAAGACACCGCAAACCTAAGCACTGGAGGAACTGCTGAAGATATTACTGATATAATCCATCCAGCAAATGTGAGTATGGCAGAGCGTATTTCAAAAATAATCGATCTTGACATTTGCGGAATTGATATCATGACTACAGATATCTCACAACCACTTTCAGAAACTGGTGGAGCCGTGCTAGAGGTAAACGCAGGACCTGGATTCAGAATGCATTTAGCGCCTACAACTGGTTTACCTAGAAATGTAGCTGCTCCGGTTATTGATAAATTATTTCCTATTAAGGGAGAAACTGGCCGTATTCCTATAATCGCTATTACTGGAACAAACGGTAAAACTACTACCTCTCGACTCATTGCTCATATTGCAAAAATGAACGGTTACAGAGTTGGTTATACAACAAGCGATGGTGTTTACATTCAAAACAGGTTATTAATGACTGGTGATTGTACTGGTCCTGCAAGTGCCGAATTTGTTTTAAAAGACCCTACCGTAAATATGGCCGTTTTAGAATCGGCGCGAGGAGGATTACTACGAGCTGGTCTAGGTTTTAAAAAATGTGATGTGGGAATCGTAACAAACGTCGCTGCAGATCATTTAGGACTTAAAGGAATTCATACGGTTGATCAACTAGCTAAGGTTAAAGGAGTTATTCCAGAAACGGTTTTACCAGATGGTTATGCTGTTCTTAATGCAGACGATGATCTTGTTTACGACATGCGTCGTTCAGTAGAATGTAATGTTGCCTTATTCTCAATGGATGAAAACAATCCAAGAATTAAAGCGCTGCAACGATTGAATGGTATTACAGCCGTTTATGAAGAAGGGTTTGTAACTATATGTAGAGGAGAATGGAAGATGCGATTAATGAAAGCTGAGCACATACCACTTACTTACGGTGGAAAAGCCAAGTTCATGATTCAAAATGTTCTAGCTGCGATTCTTGCCGCGCATGTGCAAGGAATAAGCAACGAAGATATCAAAGCAGCTTTAGAAACTTTTGTGCCATCAGCATCACAAACTCCTGGAAGATTGAACATGTTTAAGTTTTCTAATTTCTCGATCTTATTAGATTATGCACACAACGCTGCAGGAATGAGAGGACTTAAAAACTTTACTGATGAACTAGATGCTACAATTAAAGTAGGAATCATTGCTGGAATAGGTGATAGGCGAGTAGAGGATAATAATGAAATGGGAAGTATTGCCGCAGAGATGTTTGATGAAATCATCATCAGACAGGATAAACGACTAAGAGGTAAAACCGAAGAAGAGCTTATCAAAATGCTAAATGATGGGATCAAAAGCAAAGATCCTAATAAAAAAACCACCATTATTCCGTCAGAAAAAGAAGCAATTAAATTTGCTGTAAAAAATGCTAAAGAAGGCTCACTTATCATTCTTTGTAGCGACGTCGTTCCAGATGCGTTGGATTTAGTTAAAGAACTAAAAGAAATGGATAACCGCGGTGAGTTGCATTTGTTGGATTAAATGAATGGTCAATTTGGTATTGCGACCGTGCTATAATTTTATAATGTGACTGTATAAAACCAAAAAGTAAAAGCTCCTTTCCTAAGAATAGGAAAGGTGGACAAATTGGAGTTTACGGAAATTTGCTCGGAAAGGTTGAAAAATGCCTGTTGTGTTCAAGAAATTATTTTTGAATAAGACTTCATAAATGGAATGCAGATAGTTTGATACTAAGAATATGTATTAAATTAAAGTAATCAACATAAAATAAGTGTCAACTTCTAAAGTTTTCAATAAAAATTTTTGAAATTAAGTAATGAACAATAAATTTTCAATAGCCATACACGGTGGCGCAGGAACTCTGGTAAAAGGAATGATGACTCCAGAGCTAGAAGCAAAGTACAGAGTTGATCTACAAGCTGCAATAGATGCTGGATATAGCGTTTTAGAAAAAGGCAAATCTGCGGTAGAAGCTGTTGAGGTAGCGGTAAAAGTTTTGGAAGATTCTCCATTATTCAATGCTGGTAAAGGAGCTGTGTTTACAGCAAATGAAACACATGAGATGGATGCTTGTATCATGGATGGTAACACCTTGAATGCTGGCGCGGTATCTTTAATTACTGGAATAAAAAATCCCATAAGTCTTGCTCGAGATGTGATGGAAAAGAGTGAGCATGTTTTTCTAGCTGGTGAAGGAGCTCATGAATTTGCTAAAGATTTGAATTATAATTTTGAAGATCCATCTTATTTCTACGATGATTTTAGGCATAAACAGTGGTTAGAAATAAAAGATACGGACAGCTTTCAACTAGATCATTCCACAAAAAAAGATTCTAAATTTGGTACTGTAGGAGCGGTGGCTTGCGATCAAAATGGAAATATAGCGGCTGCAACATCTACAGGAGGAATGACTAATAAAAAATGGGGTCGAGTAGGAGATAGTCCTATGGTAGGCGCTGGAAATTATGCTAATAATAAAACCTGTGCGATAAGTTGTACGGGAAGTGGTGAGTTTTTTATAAGAGGTGTAGTAGCCTATGATGTGGCTTGTTTAATGGAACATAAAAATATGTCCTTAGAAGCAGCGGCAAGCGAAGTTATACATAAACGTATTCTTGAAATAGGAGGTGACGGTGGCCTAATTGCTGTTGATACCAATGGAAATATTTCAATGCCATTTAATACTGAAGGAATGTATAGAGCGACTAAATCTTCGGATTCTAAAGCGGTGGTCTCTATTTACAAAGACTAAACGTAATGTAGAGTTCTTCAAAATAACTGAAAGCACTTTTTGAAAATAAAAAGTGCTGTAAGAATAAGTGAGATTAAAATAATGGTTGGTTAGTAAATTCTATGAGAAATGATTAGAATGAAATCAATTACTTTAATGGCCTAAAGTCCAAACTAAAAAATCAGGCTACAAATCCGTACAGCACATAATATCTTATTTACTACCATGTAAATTTAAAACGGTATCTCATACTTTACAATAGGTAAGAATACCCAATTTTGAGTTGTCCCATGAAGTTCATATCAACATGAGGATTTTTAGTAAAATAATATCAACTATTTAAAATACAGATAATTAAACACGTGTGAAGCTAATATTTACAATAAATTAGAATCGGCTTGTAGTCCATTTCAACGCCCTTTTGAAACGGGCATAAGAATAACATCCATTTATTACTAAACAGAGCTATTTTCAACTTTTTTAAATAATAAAGAAGTGGAGAGAAGTAATTTTTACTTGCTTAAAAACCTATTTGAGCTGTTTTTTAAAGTCATCTATTTCTAGAATATAGGCATCTGTCCCTAGAATAATAAAATCGACTTGCATGGTAAAAAGCACATCTTTTTTAGACGTGTCTTTAAAAATCCACAGGCCTTCATAACCTGGTTGGCCAAATTTAAAAAATGCTCTAGGCTTATAAAGCAAATCGACAAATTCAATTTTTTTCCAATTGATATCTTGCTTTGTTGCTTCATCAACAATGGATTGATGATCTTCTTTTAAAAGCTCTGCATAACGAGTTCTTGTAACAGATTTGATATTATCCTTATGCTTCTGTGACATACGCAAAGCAGGTTCATCGGCTGCCTTTCTTAATAGGCTCAATGAAACGAGATGCTTTTTAAAAAGGGTTAAGGTAAAGGATTCGCGCTTGCTTATTTCTTTAGTCATCTCTTCCACTTCAGCAGTCATTGCTTCTACAGTTTCATTTTGAGCATGAACCAAATGGGTGAATAATAGAATGAAGACGAAGGGTAGGAATTTTTTAAGCATGAGCAAAAATAGGATTTTGAGATGAATCTGAGAATTTTTTGAAAAACAAGAATGACTTGCATATACAACCTATTAAATTAAAGTTGATTTTACATCATCGGTCCATCAAAATGCCGTGGATATTGCTTACTCCAGTCCTTACGCTTGTTGTAAATAATCCATTTTAACTCAGTTAGTTCTTTATGTTCATTTTCAAGAGTATTTATAACTCTAGACATTTCTTTCATCTGTTTAACGGTGATATGTTCGTTATAGACAAGTTGAGTGCCTAGCCTTTCGATAGCTTGAATCCGTTGGTGGGTAATAGCATTTTGAAAGGCTTTCCAGTCTGCCGCTATAGTTTTTAGGTTTCTTTTTTTCCTTTGTGAAAGATAGTAAAAAAAGATAACTACAATTCCAATTGTGATTACAAGTGTAGCTACTATAATTCCTGCATTATTCATATAGAAACTGTGTTGTAAGTATTCTAGATTAAAAAATTTAATTCAAATATCCCATTCTATATCATTATTTGCTAGAAGTGACTTGTTTTTTACTTAATTCTTTAATCATTTGTATTGCCGCTGGAGTGTTTTGATTTTTCAATTCTTCAATCATTCTTTGAATAGTTTCTGGTGACGCTTCTTTTTCTGGTAGAGGATCAAAACTATCTTTAGGCGCTAATGAAAAAAATAATTGGTCAGACCATTCATTTCTACCAGCATCTATAACTAGATGAATTCTGTCTTGATCTCCAGAATTCTTGACAGAATGAACATAATTCACATTTGTATACCAGCATTCTCCTGGCAGCATGATTAATCTATCACCGTCCAGTATAAATTCTACATCTGGATTTGTTGTTATAGGAATATGCAAACGGAAATTCCCATCTTCATAACCCAACTCATGATCTCGATGTGGTTTAATTTCTGCGCCTGCTCCTAATCTTAAAATGCGAGCCGTTAGAATAGGACACTTAAAAGAATCTATTACCGATTTCAAATAAGAACACTGCTTTAAAACTTCAGTTGTTGTTATAGATGCATCAGCGTCTTGTAAGGCAAAAATATTAGTGGCATCACCACCTTTTGCAAATAACGAGATCACATTCCATTCTCCACTATAGTTATTAGTATTAAAATGAGGAACCCATTTCTCGTTGAGAACACGATCTAGATCTTGTTCCAGTTTTTCTTTATCAAATTTAAAAGGAAGTTGTAAGTGTTTTGTTCTGTTTTGCATAACGAGATGATCTCAAATTGATGGGTTAATCGCTTGTTTTTGAACAGACAAGTTAACATAATTCCATTGAAAATAGCCCGATAAATTATGGTTCTCTTCTTACACCTTCTAATAAATCTTTGTGCAATGAAGTATCGCCATCTGTTTTGTGAAGGACTGAGATTGCTCCTGTAGATTCTAAAACTACCGCTTCTACTTGGTTAAAGTCTAACACGTTTGCTTCTCTTAATTTGGCGATTAACTGTGTTTTCTCAATTCTACCGTGTTTTAAGTTTTTCTCAAGTATTTGATCCTTGTCCATTAACAATAGCGGTTTATTAGATATTGCCGTACTCAATGCAGGGAATTTTCTCTGAAGGTAAGAGAATAAGTATGTCA
This sequence comes from Nonlabens dokdonensis DSW-6, assembly GCF_000332115.1. Classification (NCBI taxonomy): domain Bacteria; kingdom Pseudomonadati; phylum Bacteroidota; class Flavobacteriia; order Flavobacteriales; family Flavobacteriaceae; genus Nonlabens; species Nonlabens dokdonensis. The sequence goes on along the minus strand of NC_020156.1, from coordinate 3,705,863 downwards.
AGAACAACAGACTTGCAATTGCAACGCTTCCATGTACGATAGTGGTAGAAGATGTGAGCGTAGAAGATATAATACTTCCTATAGCAACAGTAAATGCAAAATCGTAAGCCGTAAACTTAGCAAACGATCTCAACCCTACTATCCTTGTTAAAATGATAATAACGATAAAAACCAAGAGACTTCCTAAAAGAGTTTCCCATATTGGGTCTTTCATATCATAAATCCATTCCATAGCTACTTTTTTTACTAGTCATTGTTAATTATTCAATCCGTTTTCCTGACTGATCGTTGAACAAAGATAAGTGAATGATATTGTTAAGCTTTTTCTTAGGTGGTAAAATTCCGCTTTCGCGAAAGCGGGATTCAAATAATTTCTTAGATAAAACAGAGCGAGTTGTTTTTAATTTTTTGCTAACCAAATCGCTGCTCCCAAATCCTTTTTCTTTTCTTAAAAAAATAACTTCCTACAAAACCTACTATACCTGCTGAAATCCCTACTAATGCATAAAATATTCCGTAAGAATTTTTTATTTCTAGAATGGTGGGTAATCTTGTAAAAACCTCGGCAGCAAATGCACAGTACAAGCCGATAACCGACCAATACATCCATGCCAGATGAGTCAAAACAGGTTTTTTATAAAGTCTAGAATACAGCGGTAGCATTTCTAATAGCAAGGTAATGGTACTGATAATTGCAAATACGTGCAAAACCCCAAATGTATTGTGAACTCTGTATATCATGAATGAAGTTGCACAAACTACCAGCATGGAAACCCCATAAACTCTACCGATGAATTTATGAGTTTCAGTTCCTTTTGCATAGGACAGTATTAGACTTCCCGTGATAAGTGCAATTATTGCTGCGATAGTATGAAACCATCCAATTATATCTTGTGGCATTTCCTAATTTTTGATATAAATATCAAAACACTTTCTAAATAATTCAATTTTAAATCTCTGAGTTGTCAAAAATGAAATCTGAATCGTAAATTTTTACTTTTGAGTAAAAATCAAGCGAAAATATAAACTGAAAGCATTAGCTTATAGGAGATTAAAAGTTATGTAGAATCATAAATAGGAGCTAGGTTAGTTATTCCACTCTTGCAAACGATCTAAATAAAGGTAACTTTCAACAAATGCTCTGTGTTCTTTACTAGTCATAATTTCAACCAATTCTAATGAAGAAATGTAGCTTGCTAAATTACCGTTAGAAGAAAGAAATTTACCGTCTCTTACAAATGTAATAAGACTATCATTTTGTACTTTTAAGTCGGGATAATCTTTTTGTAATTGCTCGCCGCCTCCTATCCAAGTAACGATTTTAGTGCCTTGTGCTATTCCCGATTTCCCTATTAATTGAGCTCCTGCACAATTACTCACGATGTAGTCAGTTTCTTGATGTTTAGACTGAATAAAATTGATAATTTCTTCATTATGGACCTGAGCATACATATCGTATGCGCTTGGTACAAATAGCGCAGTCAAGTGGGGACAGTTTTCAAATGTATAATCAGGTAAAAATCGCATTCCTTCCTCTGTAATTACAGGTTCCATATTCTCAGCGATGGTAATCACATTAAATAAATGCTCACCATCTTCAGAAGCTTTGGCAAACACGTCTGATGCTGCAATCACTTCACTTTGTAATACTCCATCGTACATCAAAAGACCAATCGTAGGTAAGTTTGCCTCAATAGCCTTATGCTGGTAGGATTGTGAATCGTTTACTGCTTTGGTCGTAGTTTTATCAGAATATTCAACGTCTATTTTTGATTTGTTGGTATTGCAACTCCATAAGCTGACTGAGATGAATAATACTACGATTCCGAATTTTTTCATTTGTTTAAATTTATTTATATGTTGCAATATCAGTTAAGAAACTAAATTTTAATTTGATACTTCAATTTTACGTTTACTTTAAATCCTTGTAAGCACTTGAGAATATTTTCTCTAGATGGATTGGGTAACTTTTAATTGTGGTATGTGATAAGTCTTTCCCACACCATACTTAACTCTCCGTTAGAACTTCTTTTTTTAGTAGTCCAGTTATCATTTTTATCGTAGATATATTCAAAAGAGGTTTGGTGTGTTTGCTTGCCTTCTTCATCAAACCAATTTTGAACTAAAAGATTATTCTTAGAATCATATTCAGACTCAAACTTAATATAACTACCATCTGGATTAAACTTGTATTGCACATTTTCATTTCCGTCTTTATCGTAGGAATAAGTTCTTCTATCTTTAAGGCTACCATCTGGTTTATATCTGAATTGTTCAATTTTTTTATTTTCAAAATTATATTTGCAAACGTATTTCCAGCCATTTTCACTTGACGGTCTCTTAACTAGCATCTCAATATTATTTCCGTTTTCATCCTACGTGTTTGATTGAACATTACTCAGGTTGTTTTCGGTATCAAAAGTTCTTACTTCAATCATATTAGATTCAGAATCATATTTATAGATCCGGTAACTTGTCAAATCACCTGAAGCGTTTTCTATTATTGCTTTTTTTGCGTTTCCATTTTCATCTCTTTCGTAGGTAGTTTTTTCATAAAGAGAACCGTCTATTTCATATTGACCAAACTCTATTGGTCTCTCGTTCTTATCGTAGATTGTATAGGAACTAATCTTTGAGTTAAACAAGTCTTCTCGACTTTTAAGAGCTCCATTTTCTGCTCTATATAAGACTTCTTTAGTCATTTTCATAACTGATTGATTATCGTCAGAAGTCTTGCTGTCGGAAGTTTGAGAATGTGTAGTTAGTGTAAATAATACCAAAAGCGCTGTTACTATTAATTTCATTTTATTGTTCCTTTAAAATCTTAGCTATTCGGTTATTTATGATCTCAGATAGGTTCCAGTTGTAGAGGTCTGGATCTGTCGTGCTGTAAAACTGTACGATAACAGCATCAAGCTCTTCATCATAATTTGCAAAACTTTGATATCCAGGAACCCAACCAGAATGCTCATATTCATAAGGATATATGTTGCGTTCATCATTTTCAAAGATGGTTCCTTCATTTAGTGCTCTTAGAAAAGTACCTACATCTTCAGCTGTTGCGTGCATGCCGTAATCGTTTGCTTTTAAGTCATGCGGATAACCTACGTGGTAACCGCTCATTACATCATCTACATTTACCGCAGCAACCGAACTGAACGTGTTGTTGAGTTGTAGAGGCGACAATATTTCTTCTTCAATAAACTGAAAGTTCTCGTAACCCAATTCATTATCCATGATTTTATTGAGTAGTAAATAATTCGTATTACAATACTCATAATCTTCGCCAGGAGCAAAATTAGCTGGTTGATCTAGTATCAATGCAAGACTTTCTTCATAGGATCCTGTAGGCGCTTCCCAAAAACGTGGTGCATCTGTAAAATTAGGGATGCCACTTTTGTGCTGGATCAACAATCTTAAAGTAATTTGATTTGCGTTTTCAATTCTACCTTTTAATTCTGGTAAATAATCTGCTATGGTTTTATCCAGAGAAAGACGTCCATCACCTACTAATTTTGTAACGGCAACAGCATCGTAGAGTTTACTAATGCTAGCAATTTTGAATAAGGAATGAGGATTTGCTGGAATTTGTTTTTCCTTATTTTTCCAACCTGCTGCATAAGAGACCGGTTCTTTACCTTCTTGATCTACATAAACGATCATTCCATCAAAACCATGACCTATAGCTTCATCTAACTGTCCTTGAACCGTATCTGGTAATGGAAGAATCCACGCCTTAACTAATAACCACGGTACAAAATATAGCGAGACAGCAGTTCCTAAAAGTAACAGAATACGAACGATCCATTTGGCTTTTTTATTTTTAATCATGTTGCTCTTTAAATTTTGGAGTTCTGCGTACTTCGGTAGCTTTTGTTTGTCATTAAGAAATTAGAATTGTTACTACTTATGTAATCGCAACAAGAATTAATTCAATAGCTCCTTTAATTTCTTATTCAACTCTTCTCCTCTCAGATTTCTGTCAATGATGACACCATTTTTATCAATCAGGAAGTTGTCAGGTATTGCATTGATTCCATAAATCATTGAGGCTTTGTTTTTACGATTTAGATCGCTTACTTGAGTCCAAGGCAGTTTATCTTCTTCAATTGCTTTTTGCCATCTCGTTTTGTCCGTATCTTCAGATACAGCAAAAACTTCAAAGCCCTTGTCCTGATATTCCTCATAGGTTTGAACCAGATTAGGATTTTCTTTGCGACAAGGACCGCAACTGGAAGACCAAAATTCTAACAAGACTAATTTCCCCTCAAATTCTGATAATCGCCTGCTTTTTCCAGTAATATCATTCATTTCAAAATCCACATATTTTTCACCGATATCTGGATTCTTATTAAGCTCGATGAATGTTGCGATTCCTTCACCGTATTCTGTTGACTTGTTTTCAGGGGAGAAATGATCAAACAATTCTTTAGTTTTTTCTTTACCCCAAGTAGTAGCATAAACAGATAGGATGTAAGCACTATGAATGCTGTTAGGATTATCTTCAATAAATTGAATATTCTTATTTAATCTCTCTGGTCTGGTAAGCTCTTTAGTTTCATCTCGTAGCTTTTGAACCAATTCTTCTTCTTTAGAACCAGTTACTACTGCATATTTGAAGTCAGTATTTAAGGCGTCAAAAGTCATTGGTTTATTTTCTATCCATAAAAACCTATATTGAGAAAAGTCTTTTGTTCTCAATACTACTTGTAATGGTGATTCTGAAATTACCGTATTGAATTTAAAAGTATTATTCTCAATTTGTGTAGAGTCGATTGTTTTGTTTTCCACATCTAAATAAAGAACTGTTCCATTTTTAAGCCCTTTCGTTTTACCGTTTAGCGAAAACTCATGAGCTGGATTTTCATTGCAGGAAATTAGTAGTAAAACAATTATTCCTAAAAGTAATTTTTTCATATTTAGATTATTTGTGCTCTGTTACCTACAAGAAGTTAACACAGCCTTTCACACTTTTTAAGTTCACGAGATGTAGCATCTAATTTAGTAAATAAAGAGAAGAGTAGGAAATTTACTTTAATTGTTCAAGACCAATTTAATAAAATGAGTTTCCACTTTTAAAATTTAAAAAGTCAAATAACCAAACTCTTTTTTTTCTAAACGCTGTTGTTTCAAATTCCTAATAGATTTGATACTGTCTTCAAAAGTTCTATAGCTGATGAGTCTTTTAAACATTCTTTGCAGTTAGCATACATCATCATACAATCTATAAAATCTGTCAACATGTGAAATAAGAGTCCAATACCAATTATTTTAAAAGGTTTGCGGAAAAAGAGCAATCCCACATAGAATATCATCGCATAATAGGTATGTAATGGATGAAAATTGATACTGCACCTATTTGCTTCAAAAATAGGGTCAGCAACTACATGGTCTAAATCTACTAACATGGTAGCAAGCAGTATGAGATAGACATTTTTCCAATCCTTTTTAAAAAACACAAAAGCGATAAAAAACGGAAACCCTAAATGTAAAAAGTAGTGTATAAACGTTTGCATAGGTCACATAATTGAAATTGGCTTTTGATAATTAATAATTACTGAATTTTTTTGGATGCGATTTTCTATGTTTTTTAAGGCTTCGTATCAGTACCATTTACAAAAAGGTCTTAACAGTTACTAATTGCATTGTGTCCGGTACCTCGCGGGCTATATCTAATGCATTTATTACAGATCAGCGCTTTTCATCTTGATAGGCATTTCATTTGGAATGAACAGGATAAAAATATCCCTTATCGAGCATAGGGAAAGTATAGTTTTTCGCACATGGGTCAAATTGGTTCAGGATATCCCTTGCTGAATATGGTTGTTTTTTATTTATATCCGTGACAAAGGTTTAGTCTATAATTTCGTTGCATGTTTATGTAACAAAATAAACAAATAAATCACAGTTAGACAGTCCACGAGGACTTTAGTATCTAGGCTCGAACTAGCAATGAATCTTATTCGGTGTGGTGCTTATATTATTTTTCATTTATTATTTTTAATAGTTGTTCCAATTTAGGATTTATTGCCAAAATTTTCCCTTCATTATTTATCAGAAATTGAGCTCCACCAGAATTTGCTATTCCATATTTTTCCCAAATTTGATTTTTATCAGATACTTCGATAAAGTTTTTCCAAGGATAATCTAAACGATTTATTGCATTTTCTGCTTTTTCAATTTCGTTAATTCCTCCAATGACTCCAATTATTTTGGCATTTCTTTTTATTATCGAATAGTTCTGCTTTAATAATTTACTTTTCCTTATGCAAGGACCACACCAAGGTGACCACAAGTCGAGGATGATGAATTTATCTTCTTTAAGTAATTCCGACAGCTTTGTAGAATTACTTTCTTGATCTATTAGCGTGACATCAACAAATAATTTCCCAACTTCAATTTCATCAGATAGATTTGCATATAAATTAATTGCTCTTTCAATAAGAGGATGGTCGTATTCTTTTTTTAGATAGAAGCCTTGATATTCTTTCAGAATCTCTGGCGAAATCATCATTTGATTGGCGTTTTTTAATAAGTAAACATATTCGTTTAATCCAAGAATACTCTCATCGTTCAGAAAGTAATTATGCTGAAATAATATTGCTTCTCTATTTAATGAATCTAATCTTGATTTTGCTTCATTATAAGAATCGGTACCTTTTTTTAATTGAAATATCCTTCCATAAATTTCATTACCTATGTTTGAAAACTTTTGACCGAATTGTAATTGATATTTTATTTTTCGCTCTCCAAGATCATCTCCAATTATTTTGTTTTTGTGATATTCACTCGTTGGATATATTTCAAATTCTATTGTTTTGCTGTTTGGATAAAAAATGATTGGTCTCCAAGCACCTTTTTTAAGGTCGCTTTTATATACAATAGAATATTCCTCAATATATTTATGTTTCAAGACATATTTAAAAAGTTCTTCTTTTTGTACAGGTATTTCAATTCCATTATATCTAAAGTCTTGAAATGCTTTAGCAATTATTAAGGTATCTATATCTATGTTTTTTATAAATCCTCTAATTTCTGTGGTATTTTGACCTGAAAGAATAACTGTCGAAAGTATTAACTTAATTAATATTAATTTTTTCATTATTATTTTCTTATTAGAGGTAATGACGGTCTGAATTTAAAATCTTGGTTTTTACTAATCCTTATTGTGTTAGATATAATAACTATAAAATTATAGATATATAATATTATTATCGGCGAGAAGAGCACTAATAGAGAAAGAAAATTCCATTCTGAACCAGATTTTACAATTAACAGAAAAAGAAGAATAGTCGTAAAGAAAAATGTCCAAGTAATTTGAAAATTTAACATAGATACTCCTAATTCATTTACGCTTTTAAGCTTATCCTTTTTTTGCATCCACATTGTAAGAGGAATTATTATTCCTAGTAATGGGAAAATTAGAAACCAAAGAGCTGATAGGCTCATTGACCTTAAATAGCTTTGATCTTCTTGTATTTTCCAATCTATGATATCATCAGGCGAAGTATTTAACGCAACAGCCAATCTTCTTAAAGTGTCGCCTCTTGGAACGGTTTCATCGTTTTCAATTCGTTGGATGGTTCGTAAACTTAAACTAGATTCTTCAGCCAACATCTCTTGGGAAAACCCCTTTCTATTTCTTAATTCTTTTACTCTTACTGATAAATTCAAATTATTCATTTTGATATATTAATTCGATGTAAAAGTATTTTAGTTTCATTCATTTGGCAACGCCTAGTCTATGACATTTTTACGTCATTTATGGTATTATGTTGTTTATGAAGTGTTTGTAATAAAACGAAACTCGTTAAATCCGATTCAAATATATTCTTTATCTTATTATTGGCATTGAAATCATGACTTATAACAAGGAAGCTTGTCGACATACTAGATTCAAGTAACAGCAAGTTTGCAGTTGATGTCTCGCTTTCGCGAAAGCGAAATTATTAAAAGTAATTTTTTAAATGTTAACATAGTAATCTTTATGCGGTACAAAATTGTGAGATGCAGAAAATAATCTGTATTAAAATATAGTTCTACAAACAGTTAGTATTCACCATAAAAGTCACAAAGTAAATCTTAGGTACTAGAGAAGGTCATTTGTGGTTATTTCTTGTCCCACTCGTCAAACCATTCACTGCCCGGAATTTTTGCTACTACTACCAGTTTATTTTTATAAACCCAACTCCAAATGTTTGGAAACCCCTGAATGTTTGTTCTCCATTCTGTTTGGTTATAGTTGGGCTGCCCAAATAGCAAGGTAGCGGCGTTTTGAGCTTGCTTCTCGTTTTGATAATTAAGAATAATTTCATAAAGCGGTTTGTTCTCTTTATTATCAAAGTAGTAAGTGATCATAGGTATTTCTGGCAAGTTAGTTTTTTGAGAGTATATGAGTCTAAAGTTAGTATTACTCTTGGTTTCTAGTTTGAGGTTGTTTCCAACTATTTTCTTGAATTCGGCCAAATCAATTCCAAAGTATATTTCGGAATTTATTTCTGACGGTAATACGTTACAAGTTTTACTGCTTTCGTTTTGAGCTGTAACCGACATACATATTGCAAATAATAGGATAAGCAAGAGGTTTTTGATAGGTTGATGTTTTTTTTCCATTTTAAAAAGTTTTAAAATAATAGAACTCTAATGATTTATTTTGAGTTTTATTTGTTGTTGTAGCAACTTAATGAATTCGTAATAGTTGCGTGTTTGAGATTTCTAAATTAAAAAAATATAAGAAGAATAAAAATTTTATGTATCGATATGGTGAGAATAGGAATCAAAAAAAAGCTCCAGAATCAACCAATTAATTCTATGATAATCAAAGCATTGTATCTGGAATTATAAGAGGCAGACATGTTTTTTGAAATTATTATATTAAAATTCTTAGGCTTTTTCTAATTTATTTAATAACACAGTCGCATCTACTTTATACTGTTTTAATAAAGGCAAATAGTTTTTAATAGCTATTAATTTATAAGTTATCACCTTATTTTTAAACCTTTGATTTTTAGCAAAAAAGTTTATTGCTTCAGGATTATATGTACCATTCATAAAGTCATTATACCAGGGGAACTCTTCAAAAAACTTTATATTATTAAATGATTCTTCTTTTAATTTATCGAGCACAATGTTTGCAGACTCTTTGATCGTATAAAACTCGAGAATTTCATTAGTCAATTCTTTATTGTTCTTTGCATTAAAATCATTAAATGTTTTAAGTAGTTCAAAACCTTTATCTTTTATTTCAAATGGTATATAAGAGTTGATATCGCCTTGACAGGGAATACAATCCAAATAATTATCTGCAGTAATCGAGTCTAAAAGAATGTTTGAATATTCTACAGTAACCATTTTTTCAAGTCTATTTTGTAGTTCTTGGTACTCGATTATTATTTCATCTATATCTGCAAGGTCTGACTTTAAGTTTAACCTAACTTCATTGTAAATATTACTAAGTTGGTTGTCACTTTTTTTATTTTCATTCAAATTATTAATGTGCAATGCAATTAAAATTCCAATAACAACAAGTATGATCTCTCCAATTGCGTAAAACACATATCTACCTAATTTATTTTCAAGTAGAGTTTTCAGTCTATATTTCCTTAAGAATTTTATCATTTATGTGTAGTTGGTTAAAATGAAATCAATAGTTCTATGTGCACTTGATTATGCATTTGTTGAACTAATTTAGCACATAAAAACGAAATGGAAATAACTAAGCATTTAACAAGCAACGACAAATAATTGAGCAGTGAAGTATTTATTTTCCTCTACACTTTATTATTTCGTACGTTGTTTAATCCATTTTGTTATTATTTCCAATGCCTTTGGAGAGAAGGTCTGTTCAATAGTAGCGTACTCGTTAGGTAATCCTGTTTCACTTTCTTGAAATAAATGATTCAAATTTTCTAACTTTTGGGTTGTAACATCTTTGTTACCATTTTCCTTCAATAGTTTTTCAATCAGTTCAAGATTTTCTTCTGCAGGCACTTGTAAATCATTTGATCCATTAAGCGCTAGAACAGGACATTTAGTGTTTCTCAAGGATGTTTGTGGATCATTTTGAATAAAATCTACCAGCCACGGTAATGACAATTGTTGGGAAAGGGTTTGAATTTGATTTTCAGGAAGCATGGCACCAAATAATTCGGTAAAATAATTTTTTAATTCCGTTTGTAACTGGATTTTATCATCCTTTGATTTTAAAATAATCTCATATGCTCCTTTCATATTATTTTGTCCTTGTGTAATTCCTATTTCTGGAACGCCCATTTGCCGTTCTATTTTCTCTTTTTGTAACAGCATCAATTGATCACCTCTCATTCCAGCACCAGAAAGAATAACAATAAACGAAACATCGGTATTATTATTAGCTACGATTGGTGCAATTGTACCACCTAAACTATGACCAATTAATCCGATTTTAGAAGGATCTATCTCACTTCGAGTTTTTAAGAATTCTAAGGCACTTTGAGTGTCATTTACAAACCCAGCAAGTCCTGTTTCATTATAATTACCTTCAGATTCACCAGTTCCTCGATCATCAACTCTTAAAACTGCAATTCCTTGTTTAGTTAGATAATCAGCTATAACCAGAAATGGTTTATGGTTCATTAGTTCTGAATTTCTGTCTTGCGGTCCACTGCCACTTATTAAAATTACCGCAGGGAAATCAGAGCCATTTTTTGGATAAGTAATTGTTCCCGCAAGAGAAATGCTGTCCAGGTTATTTTTAAATTTCACATTTTCGCTTATATAATCAAAAGGCTCTTTAGGTTCTTGAGGCCTATTATTTTGAGCATATATAGGGCACGAAATTATCGTTAGGATCAGAAAATAAATAAGTTTAGTTTTCATTTTACTTGTGTTTTAAGATTTTGAAATTTTAAATAGGAATAGCCTACAGGGACGATAGTTATCACAGCAGTGATCGCAATAAATAGTATCATATTTGTTTGCTTTTCAAATAATAAGCTTGAAACTATAACTATCAATCCACCGATAAACCACATTTTCCCGCCTAATTTGTGAGTTTCCTTCCAGACCGTTTCATTTTCTAAAGTCCAAGGAGTCCTAATTCCAATAAAGTAATTTGCTTTAATTGTTTTAAAATAATTACCTAGAATTACATATAAAACTCCGATGAACAGTATTATATAATTTGGATTTGCAAAAGATTCATTTTTTGCTGTGTATATAATAAATAATGCTAAGATTGACATAAATGTGGTCATTAAAAATTTGATCGCTTGAAGTTTGTTTCCCATTTTATTCAATTTCTTTTTGGGATCAATTTTAGGAACAACTAGAAAAATTAAATAAACGAGAAGCGGCAATAAAAATGGTATAATTAGCAACTCCGCTTTGTCACCATATCTGTCTACTTCTCCTTGCATATTCCAATGCATAGGAATTTTTTCTGGCAATTGATTCCAGACATAAGCCAAATAAATAAAAGGTAATAATACAATTGCTATAATGGGTAATTCTTTTTTTAGGTCCATCATTTATTTTTTTAAAGTTAGTATCCAGCTGATCAAGTCTTCTAATATGCTTGTGTTTAATGAATATTCTACAAACTGCCCTTTTTTCTCGCTTGTTATTAAATCTGCTCTTTTTAAAATATCAAGATGATGTGAGATACTAGGTTTTGATATGTTGAATTGTTCTGCGATTTCTCCAGCATTCATATCTTTCTCTTTTAATAACTCAACAATTTGTCTACGAGTTTCATCATTTAGAGCTTTGAATAAAGAATTCATTATATTATTTAGGTATTTAGACAAATATCTAAATATTATATTGATTCTCCTAATTTTATTGAATTTTAAGTAATGGGTACATGTTCTAGCTCCTTATTAAGCAAATCGAGGTGCAGGTGAACATGAAGTATAAAAGCTACAGAAGTGTTTTTAATAGGGTAGTATGATTGCCAAAATAGAATTGATTTATTAGTAACTAGCTTACTAGTTACTTAGACCTAGTATCATAACATCGATAGAAAATCTATAATCTGTCAAACGATTTATTCACTTGAGTACGCTTTCGCGAAAGCGTAACAAGATAAAGACATAAGTAATCTACAAGTATTCATCAGAGTAGCCAGCAAGCTCGTAAACTAGCCTTTGCCATAGCCAAATCAGGACTCATTTACGATGATTCTTACAGAAGTAGTCTAGTGATAAAATAAAGCAGATTTTACTTGTTTTTTACCACAGTACTTTGTTGTGCATAGTGCTTTTCACGTTCTGCTAGGTTTTCCGATGTTTGTTATTTACTTCGGATTGAGCGTTGGCGAGACATACTCTTTTACAGTTTTGGTGATGCTTGGATGGTGAGACTGTAAATGTGTATGGCTTTTAGCGTTGGCTATTCGTGTTAATATAATATTCTTGGTCTAAGCCTTTTTTTTCTTTTTTTATTAATTCAATTAAATCTAAAACTTTTGGCTCTTGTATATCGTCTATCTTAAAATTTATTCTTTGTTTATCATATCGTTCTCTATTTCCTTTTTTCAAATCAATTTTAATATTTTCAGGAATAAACAAGGACGCTTTTTCCGATAAGTGTTTCTTATATTCATTTATATAAATTCCAATTCCTGCGATATCGAAATCTCCAAAATGCATATAATTATTTGGAATAGATTTCATCCATTTTATAAAGTCTTTACTTTGGTTCTGTGGATAGCGTGATATGAATAAAGGATTGACTTTATTAAACAAGTATTTCTGTTTGTTAATTTGACTAAAATTTTTTGTATTCTCAACTCCAACAACTGTTACCTCTTTGGGAATTTTAAATGATTCATAGTCATAAATAAAAATAAAACTTCCTTTTTGAGGATTAATTATTATTTGTTTGTTGTTTAATTCAGCTGTTATAGAATTATAACTATTTACTAAAAATCCTTTAAAAGCTCTTTCATTTGAAATCTTTGAGTCTGTTGTGATTTTGGTTGATTCTGCACGCGTAGCATTTGGATTCTCTTTTAATGAAATATAGCTATATACATCAGTAATCTGTAATTGATTTGCAAGAAATGTATGCAGTCCTTTTTCATTGATTAACTCTAGCGACTTTTTATGCTTTCCTTTTCGATAAATAATATTTTCAGCAACTAAAGCATCTATTAGACTACTTTTAGCCAAACTATTTGGAATTGATTCGCCATTGATTAGCTTTACTAACACTTGTGCTATTTTTAAGCTTAACTTCATTAATTAAGAACTTTAGTGTTTACTTTTTTAATCAATCTGTTAATTTTAGTAATGTATTTTTTAGAATTAGTTTTAGACTGTTCTTTGGCTAATTTATAAGTGTATTTATAATCTGTTGCATTTTGACTTGTTGGCGAACCATTGATGAGTAAAATATTTCTTTCGTTGGCAAATCTCAAAATTCCTTTTTGATTAGTAGGATGAAGTGTTCCTATTTCATCCATCATACAATGAAGCTTAAAATCTTTAAATTTCTTTGAAGCATCAATTTTAAAAACATTCAATAACGAAATATTAATCATTGCTTTAACTAAAATATCTGTGCCATTACTTCCTACATTAGAAAGCTTCTCCACCCGACCAGAGTCGTTATCGTTTTCTATGATTCTAAATTGTAGGTCAAAAGATTCGGATAGCGTTAAATTTGTATTTTTTGATTTCTCTAACTCTTTTACAAGTTGCTTCAGTAGGTCAACTGCTTTTTGATTTTTTGTGTTACTTTCTGAAGAGGTAAAAAGATTTGATTCTCCTAAAACTAAACTATTTTCATCATTAAACTCTTTTATCTTAATCAATAATTTTACGATGGGATTTGAACTTTCTAACGTTCTTATTTCCATTGTCTTGATAGCTTCTATAAAGTTTTTGCCTAGGAAATCATCATTTATTTTTTTAATTATTTTTTCAATTTCGCCTTGTTTAGAGTTCAGCTCTGTTGTTTCTCTGCCAATTAAATGAATTATGTGTGCAAACCTATCATTCACACGTTTTTCATATTCTTTAATTTTATCTTCTTCAATAAACTCTTTGAGCTCGAATGCAAAGCTTAGAAAATCGTCTTTTGTAATTAATTTTGTTTTGAAGCTAAAAATATTAGTTTCATTAAAGTTCCCATTAAATAAGTTAACGGCTTGTCTTAGTTCTTCATAAGTGCTTAGACTTTTTGAATGCTTATCAATAATTTCTTTGATTAATGTTGTGGCTTTCTTCTGTTCATCAAAATCAGCAATAGGTTCAGGAACTTCGTAATAGCTTTTAATATTTAGAAATGCATCTGAGAGCTTAAAACTTTCAAAATCCTTTAAGTCATTATCAAATTCATTAATTTGAATTTGTATTGACTTAACAAATTTTTCTTGTTTAGTCCGTTTTGTGTTGACTTTATTCAGTTCAATTTTATGTTCATTGATTATTGTACTTTGTTTTTTCTCTAAACTTGCCTTATCAACTTTTAATTGAGGTACATTGTCAAAGAGTTCTCTTTTGTCTTTATTGTATTCTATAACAAGTGTTTCGTTCTCTTTTATGTACTCTAGGTCTGTTTTAATTTTGCTTAATCTACTTTCTATATGGCTAAGCCTTTTTGTATCAGCTCCTTTGTTTTCTAATTCAGAACTTTGCTCTTTCTTCAATTCTTGAATTCGATTATCAAATGCTGATTTTGCCTTTGAGATAGCACTATTTATTTCAGAAACTTTCTGATTCTTAGTTTCTTCTAAAACTTTAAGCTCCGTGTCTCTTTCTTTTTCTTTTAAGCTTTGTTTTCGATTTATTCCTTTCTTAATGTTTTTTAAAGTTTCTTCAGCTTTTAATTTCTTTGATGCAAATTCATTTAAATTATCTTCTAATTTTTGAAAAACAGCTTCTTTTTCTGATTTTGCTTTTAAAATCCATTCCTCTAAATCAACCTTATTCTTTTTAAACTTCGCTTCGTTTTGAGAAATGGCATATTCGTTTTCTGCAATAGCCTCATTAAGTTCTTTTAGTTTTTTACCAAATTTAATCTTTAGCTTACTCAAGCTAGTTTCTTTATTCGTACTAAGCTGTTGAATAGCATTTTGGATTTCATTAATCTCATCATTGTAAACCTCAATTTCTTGCTGATATTCTTTTACGGATTTAATCCTGTTTTTTAATGTATTTAAGTTTAACTCTATGCCAAATAGAGTAGAGGAATTAGTATCTATCAATTTAGGATTCAATTCTGTGTTGAAGAGTACATTGTCTTCATCAATCACTTTGCCTATGGTACTTTGCCAATCACTAATGTTATCGTTTAACCAACCATAAAGAGAAGGTTTGCTTTGTTGAATTTTGTTTTCGATATTCTCAATTTTCAACCTTAGTTTTTTACTTTTTTCGTTTTCTCTTTCAACTGATAAATTATATGTGTTTTCAACTTCTTTTGTTTCTAATTCCCATTCTTTACGAATTGTTTTTGTTTCGTTTGTGGCATTTAGAATGATGTTTTTCGAGTTTGAGATTTTGTTACTAAGTGTTTTTTCATTGGCTTTAAATTTCTCAATTTCTGTTAAAAAAAAGGTTTTATGTTTTAATTCTGATTTGCTTCTCTTTAGGCTGTATTCATTTTCTTTTATTTTTTCTAAGTCATTAGTTGCCTTTTCTATCTCATCTTTGTTTTCTTCATTAATTTGACTTATTAATTTCTGGTAAGTATCAAATATTGAAGATTTATGCTCTCCAAAGTCACTTTTTATTTTAATGATATCTGAGTTCTGTTTGTTTGTAAACTCCTGCTGTTGGTTTTGAAGTTGTTTTATAAGAGCCTCAAATTTTTGACTAATTTCTGCAAATTTTGAGGTGAGTAGATTTTTTTCGTCTTCTAAAGTCTTTTGCTCAATAGTTAGTGTGTCTTTTTTTGAAACTTTTGAAATTATTTCTTTAATGTTTTGATTTTCGTATTCTGTTAGTTTCTGTTTAGCTTTTCCTAATTCTGTTGTAATTAGTTTTAAATCAGAAACGATATCTTGCTCTCTTCTACGATGTGTTTTTACTAAGTTTTCTCTTTTTTTTGTTATAACATTTAATTCATTGATTTCTTTGGAATAACTAGAATTTAAAAGCGGTTTTTCGTTTTCTATAAAATTCATTCTAGTAGCTAACTCATAAGCTAAATCCTTTGTTTCTCTTTTGAGAAAATTGTAAGCTCTATATCGGTCAACTATTTTATCAGCTTGTTTTCTAACAACAATCAGTCCTCTTCTGTTTTCTTTAAACCATATTTTGATATCGTTGATTTGCGTTTCAAAATCACGTAAATGATTTTTTGCATAATTCTCAATATCTATTATAAACTCCTCATCATTTAAAGAATTTATGATAGTATCTTTAATAAATTTTGCTTCAAGATTGGTGTTTAGAAGTACATTTTGAATAGTTCTTGGTATATTTTGATACTGCTTACTTTCCGCTAGAGCATACTTTTTAAATTCAGGTTTTAAACCGCTATTGTCCCCATAAATGATTCTGCGATATTCGTCATAACTTTTTATGAGTTTGGTATAATAAATTTCTTTACCAAATGCATTTCTGATACTGTCCCAACTTTCAAAAGCTTTATTGTTATTGTCAATAAATAATTCTCTGTTATAGGAAGAATTAAAAAATCGGAATGCAACTTTACCATTTACTTTATAGGCTAAAACACAAAAAGGGATGTTGTCTTTTAGTATTTCATAAACGATGTAAGAGTTCTGATACTGAAAGTAATAATCATCAAATCCTTTCTTTTGTTTCGGAATTCCAAGCTTGGTTTTATTAGCATTGTAAAAAAATAATATAGCACGAAGTAGTGTGCTTTTTCCTACGCCTTGCGTTCCAATTAAGTGAACATTTCCATCTAGTTCGATTTCAGCATATTGTACAGATGCACTATTTATAAAAACTATTTTATTCAGGTATCTCATTTTCTATTTCTTCGGGAATATTAATAGTTGTTATAATGTCCTTCAAATAATTAAAAGATGTAAGCACTTTGTAAGTTTCAGTTATCTCATTTTCTAAGGATATGAAATTATCTTTTTCTAGTTTTTCAATTATTTTTTTTATGCGTTCAGAATTAGTTTTTTTATCTCCACTTACTTTTTTAAGCTTTTCCAATTTCGTTTTTAAATCAGCATTATTTTTTAATTGATTTACAATGTCTGATGGCGAAAACCTAAAGCCGACATCAAAAGAGGTATCGAAAGTTTTAAAAAAGTCCAGAATATCAATCCAATTAAAGGCTTTTTCTAGTTTTCTATCTAAGTCAACATTATTTTCTTTTCGACTGAAATAATAATATTCGTTGCCTTGCTCTAATATGTAATTAATTTGATAAAAAAATTCGTGTAAGTCTTCAAAAGTTTCCTCATCTTCTAAAACTTTGTAAAGTTTTTTAATGTCATCATCAGGACTATTTGAACAGATAAATTGTCCCTTGCGAAGCACGTTAAAAATTTCTGATGTATATTTTGTAATCATTGAAATTTATCTTGAAAATACCATAGCATATTCAATGCCATTGGTGGTTTGGTAGTTATCTTGTATTTGTAATTCTTCTTCATACTGAGAAATAATTTGACAAAAAATAGTGACTCTTTCATTAAATTCTACCTCTTTCAAAAAGTCATAGTTTAAAATAAAATTGAATAAATTATCGCTTGTTGCAATGAAACGGTTTCTTAGTTCTTCTAGATTTACCATTATCTCTTCTTCAATATTATTGTCAAGATAATCATTAGAAATACGCTCTGCCATTTCTGGTTTAAAAAGTAGTCTGTCTCTATAATTTTTAGCAATTCTCTTAATTGCATTAAAAGCTCGCTCGTCTTCTCTAAGAAAGTCAATAGATAAGTTTATAGATTCATTAGGTTTTGTTTCAAAAATGACTTCATTTTTGTTTGAAACTATCTGTTTGATGTTAGTTTCTGCTTCTATAATAAAATTGTCTTTTAAGTATTTCAGTTTTCTTAGCTTTTCTAAAAATTTTCCTTGTTGTTTTATTTGGTTTAAATAATCAATTATTTGTTTTTCTATTTCAATTAGGTTGTGTGAGCATTCTCCTAGCTGATTTTTTAGTTCAATAATGATTCTACCCAATTCTTCGTCTAGAGCTCTATTAAAAAAGGTAAGTTCTTCCTCATTAATGAGTAAAAGTGTTTGTTGTATCAAATTTGTTACTACTGTTCTTTTCTCATCAAGATTTTCTAGTTTTAATTGTTTGTTTTTGTAATTCGATTCATTCTTAAAGGTATTCTCAATATTTCGTCTCATATCCACCACACTTCTAAGTGTGATAAGTCCCATATTTCGAAAAGTTTTTTTAATAAATCGTAAGTAAGCGTATCTTCTGTTTTCGCTTGACTCATTTAAAAAGTAAACAATGTTTTCTTTTATGTTTTTTATATTTTCATCAATATATGAGAGGTTTATTTCTTCACTCACATACAGAACTTGCTCAAAAAACTCCAGAAATTGGCCATCAAGTTCCAAAAAATCTCCATTTTGTCTAATTACAGCTTTTTGAATTAATAAGTCAATACGACTTTCTTCATAATCAACAAGTTCTAAAGCATCATTTAATTTGTAGTCAATAGATTTCCTTTTGCTGAACATTTCAGATATTAGTTTTTCCTCTCTTTTTAAAGCGGTTACTAATTCTTTTATGTCATTGAAGGTGTTCATTTCTTTGGTTTTGAGCGTTGGCAAGAAACAGCTCTTTTATTTTTTTTAGCGTTGGCATTTCGCGTGGGCAAAAAAATAAATGTGCTGTTTGTGCGTTGGCGTTTTTAGTTCAAATGTTCAATTTTAGCACGATTTCCGCATTATTCACAACGGTAAGGCTATGATTCGTTTCACGCATCAACCCTTACCGTTAATTCTTAGTTGATTGCTCTAAAGATATTACTTTGATCTAAATTACTGTCTTCTCTTTGAAATGAATTATCGCTAGTGTTGTTAAATGTCAATCATTTGCCACTCGTCAATAAATGAAAATAAAACTTCATAAGGAATCTATGCCCTTTATACCTGAGTATAAGGGACGTTGATTTCTGTAAGATCATTCTGTAGCTGTCATAATTTCAGAGTGTTAATGCGTATTTCTATTCTATTTACGCTACCTTTTACAAGTTGTTTGTACGTTTTTACGTTCTGAAAACACGAGTTTTCAACGATGCAATCGAAACAACTTGATAGGCTAGCTACATCGTAATATCCAGCATAATACTGCTCAATTAAACCCAAGCTCAGAATAGGATCGATGAATTTCAATGTTGCGAAATCGTTGATTTTTTTCAACGGTTAGTATAAGAATAGTAGCGGAATTATAAGCACTAACTTTTCGTAAAGCAAGATACTTAATTAAATACAAAAGCGGTTCAGGTAAGCACCTAAACCGCTATTTTTTATATACGTCTTTAGTTTGAATCTTATTAAATTTAGATATAAATAAGAAAGAACAAAAGAGAGGAATAAGGTTATTATATACGCAGAGACCTAGATCTCGTCAACATTGAAAATCACCTCTCTTTTTCTACACAGATTTCGTACAGTTCTATGAGGCTTTTAGACCTCGATTTTAAGTCGTTGAAACTCGCGTAGGTAGACCTTTCAAAAATCATTTAGTTATGAATAAAGATATTAAATTTTATGGAATTGATATCAGCCATTTAGTCTTTGATGTTACGGACCATTGTGGAGATCATTATCAGTTTAAAAACTCTCCTGCAGGATTCAAAAAGTTTGTAAAACTCTTAGATCACGATAGTCATTGTGTAATGGAAGCAACAGGATATTATCACTATCAATTAGCTTATTATTTACTTGAAGAAGGTATCAAAGTATCGGTAGAGAATCCATTATCAGTAAAACGATTTATACACTTGTCTCCGACGAGTTACGCTTTCGCGAAAGCGTGACGAGAGGAAGACATTTGTCCAAAATAAAGACCGATAAGAGTGATTCAAAACTAATCTGTGAATATGCAAAGCAGGTTGAATTAAAGCTCTGGAGAGGTAATTCTAAGCATCAATTAGAGTGTCTTCAAATGACTAGACTGCTTGCTGTGTATACAAAACAAAGCACAGCGCTTAAAAATAAACTACATGGAGAATCGGTACTAGGAAATCCAAGTAAAGCAGTTGTAAGCTCTCTTAAACGTAGTTTACGACAAATTAAAAAAGAGATGGAAATGCTAGAGGAAAACTCCAGATCTTAGTTAAAGAAGTTCATAGCGATGTGCTATCACGATTAAAAACGATACCAGGAATAGGAAAGAAAACAGCGCTGATGCTAGTGGTTCTAACCGATGGATTTGATCGATTTACCAGTGCTGCAGAATTATGTAGTTATGCCGGATTAACACCAGTGATAAGAAAGAGTGGAAGTAGTGTAAAAGGAAGAAGTAGGATCAGTAAAATAGGAAATCAAAAATTAAGAAACCTATTATTTATGTGCAGCTTTAATGCGTGTAAATACAACAAGGCATGTAGAGAAATTTATGAGCGAATAGTTGCCACTTGTCTCCGACGAGTGAGGAACGATCGAGAGGAAGACAGGAGTAAAAAACTAGCCCTAATTGCTGTTTGTAATAAGCTGCTCAAACAATGTTTTGCGATTGCAAAATCTGGTAAACCCTACGATGAAACCTACGTTTCAAAATTAGGGTAGCTAGTAGAAATTATATAGAAATAAAAAGCTCAGAAATCAAATTACTGACTTCTGAGCCTCAAAAAATAGTGTCTAAATTTAATGAAGAAAAAGGTTGTTTTTTACCTCAGTTCTTTGTTAACCGCTTTTTTTCTATTTATAAACAGTTAAATTAGTTCTTTAACTTAAGATAATTATTTTTAAACCAGTTGAGTTTATTTAACGAATCTGCTAAATATGGTTCCGCATCATTTGGTTTTAGTTTTTCACATCCGTTTAATGACCTGCTAATAGTCAAATCTATTCTATGTTTAATTAAAAGACATATATAGTCCTTCCAACTATTAATATTTAATTTTACTGTTTTGCTATCTATTTCAAGTAAAAATGTTTCTGATATCTCTTCTAATTTAATTTTTAAATTCTCTTGTTTTTCAGTTAGTGCAAAAAAATAATTTTTATCAAAAAGCCTTTCAAAATCAAAATCAACATACGTTTCGTCAATATAGTCTATAACAAATGGATATATAGAATCCGAGTTGATGGTTTTATTCAATTGTGAAAGTAATAATAGACTTGTACCTATGCCATTTATTTGTGCATTTTGTTTATAATGAATATCATAAGCTTTTTTGAGTAAGTCATTTTTTTTCTTATTCACATATTCAAGAATAAGAACCTTAGCGAAATCACTAAAACTTATAGAATCGAAATTTTCAATAATTATATTAATATCTTGATTCGTCTTGTCTATATAGTGAGTTTTTACAATCGATTTCCAATTAGTAAAAAAATTGGTTTTAAGTGAATATGTTTTAGGCGTACTATAATATACCCAATGACTGTTTTCTGTGATACCTGATCCAAATGATAGATAATCGGCATCTTGTTCTTCAGTTTTACATATGGCAACTTTTTTGTAATTAATCTTTAAATCTTTAATAGTACCCTTGTTACCTTTATGGTTTAAAATTAAATCTCCAAATTCTATTTCAAGTACTTTATTCCCGATTTCTCTTCCAACTAACTTTTCATTTTTTTCAACTGACCTTTTCGCCATATTAACAGGCGTAGTTCCAATCTCTCTTATTCTTTTTATTAGACCAAAATCTAATAACACGTCAAAATAAACTTCATCGAATTTGTTGTCAGTAAAATCAATATTATTGCCGATTAATGGATCTGCTTTAAAAAAATAGCTTTCTGGAGTTAAGCTTAAATTCTTCAGCCATTTTTTATTTGAGTTTGAAAATAAAATACTTTCATCATCATTCAAGGTTTTATAAAGGTTTGCAATATTTGAATGATGGTAGCTTTTATATTCTTGGGATTTAGAAATAATAACTTCTAAATTACTATACTGATTTAATAAAGAGATGGAGTTTGTTACATAAATTTCAAACTCTTCAATTAGCTGCCTAGAGAGTTTTTTATTTAATTTGCTGAGGGTGAGCCATGACGTAATGTTTTGACAAGCTAAGTATGATTCTAAAGGATGATATATCTCTTTTTTCGACTGAACAATTATTTTTTCTGGTGAAAAATTATAAGCAGCTGGAATCAGTCCAACTTTGTCATATAACGATACTTTAGTTAGGTAATTGAAAGATTCGTATGTTTCTTTTTTAAGTAAATTTCCATCTAAATTCCCATCTATATAATTGGTGAAATAATTTTCACTAAGATGATTACTAAAAGCATTTCTTAAAGACCTAATCTCATTAAACACATCTTTAGTAGTCATTATTGATGAATCGTCAATTAGTTCATCCTTGAGATTTAAATTATTCGTCTTCAACTGAATATAATATCTGTTTCTTTGGACTTGATCTATAGATATAGATAGATCATTTAGTTCTCCGGATATAGATTCTAACCCCTTAAGTACGTTGTAAGAAAGGGAGTCGATTTTTGAGGATATTTTGTGTAGTTCTACAAGTATTTCTATTTGATTATAATATATATCATCTAGTTTTTTGTTAATAGTTTCTAGCTGAAAATTAATTTGTTCAAGGGCTTTTAACACATAATTTTGAAACTCTCCAGTTTTATTCTTTGAACTAAGTAAAACGGAGGCAATTTGAATACCTACGGCTCCCCAACCCATCGGACCTAAAACAATTCCTGTCGCCATATACTCGAATCCTACATTAGTCAATATTGAAAGTATTTCTGCCTCTTTTGGCGGGAATACTGAATTAAATAAGACAGAAGTTAAACGCCCAAGACTTTGATAGAAGGCAACTTTCTCTTTAAGTTCTCTTTGTTGAACTGATTTTTTTTTGTTAGATCTTTCAATATATTCAGTTATCAATTCTGTTTGTACTTTTCCAACTTTTTCAACATATCCTTCTAAAAATTTTTTAAGGCTATCTTCATTAAGAATTATTCCGCCATTAGATAGTTTCTCTCTAAGAAAATTTTGAAAATCACTTTCAGCTTCAGTCGTTCCAGGAGTAGGCAGTTGAAATGTATTCGAATCTTGGCTCAGATTGATACTACCAACCTTGAAAGTATAATCGTTGGAGTTTAAAAATTTGTTCGAAGGGTTATTCTTAACAAGATTTACCAAATGGTTACTTGAATGTTGTAGAGCTTTATTAGCGCGATTGGTGTTCCCTACAAGCTGAGTGCCTGCAAATGAAGTGAAGCCAGCATTTAATAAAAAAACAGGACAAGTAGTTGCGACAGCAGGTACGCCTGCTCCATATGGTACTGCTGCTATAGAAGCTGCACACGCTACTCCACTGAAAATGGTTGAAGTTAGGCTATAACCAAAACTTAATGCATTCATTGCACCTACCCAATCTGAAGTTGAATTATTTATTAATGAATTTCTGATATCTTCTTTCGAAACTTTAGTTCTACCTATTCTTCTTTCATATCTTGAGATTTTTTTGATTTGTTTTTCCTGATTGTAATTTCTGAATTTATCATCTGAAATTTTAGTTGAAACTTTATAAAGCTTATTGTAGTTTTTTTGAAGAAGGTTTGGGTCTGCATTTAAAATTTGAGTTACATAATTGAATTCTTCAACGTTCCTACGAACTTCTTCAAATAATTCAAGTTGATCAATACTAGCCCCATTAACATTATTTGCTAGCAATTCCAACGGATTTAAACCTAAAGAGATTGAAAGTAGAGAAATTGCTTTAATAAAACTTCTTCTATCGTGTTCCATATGATGAAATTATTTTTATATGTTTTTTAATTGCGGTTAACGTCAGTTCGTCTCAAAACTGCGTGATTTCAGTTTAAATATACGTTAGAAAAGTGAAGTGAATGGATTTTGAGAAAATGAGTTGGTATAATTATTTTAGGTTTGAAAAGGCTTAAAAATGCTGATAGGAGCTTTAAAATGGCTTTATAGGTTTGTTTATTGAGAATAAAGGCTCGTTTTCCTTGTTCTTTTATGATGTTTAGGATTCTTTTGAGGTTGTATGCGATAGCGATGAGTCCAAAATCTGCACTGGCGTTCTGGATTCCTTTTTTAGTGATAATATGATCAAAACCCCATTGGCGCTTTATGGTGCCATACGGATGCTCTACGGTGGCTTGTCTTTTTTTATAGATTTCTGGTTGTTGTTGTACTCGTTTAAAATTAGCTTCTATGTACTGTTTGTATTCGCTACGCTGGACTATTTTACCGTTTGCTTTTGATGTGGTGCATAGCGATCTGACTGGGCAGCTTTTACAGGCGCTACTCTTATATTGCTTAAACTTATAATTACGTGCTTTGTACCAGTTTCCATTGCTTTTAAGCTCGTGACCTTGCGGACATTGATAGCTGTCAGATGCTTTATCGTATTTAAAATGTTCTACGTTATAAGCTGGATCGGGCGCTTGACTTTTACGTCCTATAGCTGGTATGGCTACTAGGGTATCGATACCTAAATCGTGTGCTGTTTTAAACTCGCTGCCCGTGTGATAGCCTTTGTCGTAGAGAGCGGTGAATTGGTTGGTTTTAAGGATGGATTTTGCTCTGCGCAGCATGTTTCCCATCGCTTTTTTATCATTCTCGTTAGTAACTTTATAATCTAGGAGTACTTTATGGTCAGCATCTACCGTGGTTTGTGCGGTGTAGCATACTTCTGTGATCATCCCACGAGTGATTTGGTGCCTACTATCTGGATCGCTGGTGGACAACTGCGGATTTTCGGTCGTGGTATCTTCCTTCAGCGTTTTATTGATTCCTTCGTATCGCTTGCGCTGTTTGTTGTGCTTGTCGATTTGGTCTTTGTGGTCTTGCTTTTCTTTATCGTTGTCCGCTTTTGCAAGAGCGGTATTATGCTCCTCTAATTTTTTATCGATGTACTCGATGTGTCGGGCTACTTTTTTGAGGTTGTAATTGTTTTTCTTGCTGTTTTGAGCTCTGAGTTTAGTGGAGTCTCCAGCGATTAAGGTGGCGCCTATCAGGTTGTGGTTTTGGGCGATACTCACGGTGGCTCTAAAGACGCGTTTAATGGCTTTGGGGTTGTTTTTTCTAAACCTAGAGATGGTGTTGTGGTCTGGTTTGAGATTGCCTAGCAACCAGATGAGCTCGATGTTGCGATTGCATTCCAGTTCTAGTCTTCTAGAGGATCTCATGCGGTTCATGTAGCCATAGATGAAGAGTTTGAGAAGATCTGCTGGATCATAAGATGGTCTTCCTTGAGATGCTAGTGATGCAAAGCCTAGATGTTCTAAATCGAGACTGTCTACAAAGGTGTCAATAGCCCTAACGGTATTATCAGCGGCAATCATGTCATCTAGGCATGTGGTGTATAAAGTGAGCTGACTGCGCGACTCTTTTTGCAAGTATTCCATATATAAATATCGTAAAAATCGATATAAATATCAAGCAGAATGGGAGAGTTTTGAGACAGTCTGACGTCTCTGTATATGGCTCGTAGCGTGCAAATTATCAAATTATTTTCGGATTGAGCATGAGCCGAATTTTTTAATTTTTCTTATTATCTTTTTTACTCAATAAGCCAAATTAAAAAATTTGGCGGACTAGCAAATATGCCTTAACTTCTATTTGTCAACTACCTAGCTATGAGCTATATACGTCTTAAGTTTGATTTCTATTAAAATATTAAATTAATAGCATAAATCAGAAAGAACAAAAGAGAGAATTAAGGTTAGTATACACGGTGAAGCTTCAGACTTCGACAACATTGATAATCCTCTCTCTTTTACTACTAAATCACGATCAGTTCTGTGAGACTATTGATCTCGTTTTTAAGTTGTTGTGAGCAAAGTAGCTGGTTCTTTCCTAAATTATTTCTTATGAATAAATATAAAGAAACTTTTGGAGTTGACATCAGTAAAGATGTATTTGATGTACACGGTAGTAAATCTGGTCATAATCAGTATAAAAATGATGAGTCTGGATTCAAACAGTTATTAAAGTCTTTACCTGAATATAGTATAGTAGCCATGGAAGCCACAGGTTATTATCATTATAGACTTGCACAGTTTCTTTACAAGAATGGAGTAGTAGTATCGGTAATAAATCCCTTGTCTATTAAGCGTTTTATACAAATGAAATTAGCCAAGGTTAAAACGGATAAGAGCGATTCAAAAGCAATTTGTGAGTACGCTTTAACTAATGAAGTTCCTATTTACAATGCGCTAACAGATGTTCAAAGCGAATGCCTTCAGTTATTTAGATTACTGGACTCTTATTTGAAACAGCGTACGATGCTAAAGAATAAAATGCATGGAGAAGAAGTGTTAGGGCTGCCTTCTAAGCAAGTCTATCGATCTTTGAGAAGAAGTAGAAAACATCTAGACAAGGAAATAAAAGGAATCGAGTCACATATTCTATCTCTTGTAAAAGCAGATCAACAAGCACAGCTTACTTTACTGACATCAGTTCCAGGAATAGGTAAAAAAACAGCCTTGTTTTTAATAGTGGTGACTGATGGTTTTTCTAAGTTTGAGAATGCTGCACAATTATGTAGTTATGTAGGAATAACACCTACTATCAGAGAATCAGGCAGTAGTGTCAGAGGACGCGCCAGAATCAGCAAAGTAGGAAATAGAAAGCTACGTAATCTCTTATTTCTATGCTCATTTAATGCCTGTAAGTACAATAAAGCATGCCGAGAACTCTATGAACGTATTGTTGCAAAAGGAAAAAGTAAAAAACTGGCACTAATAGCTGTTTGTAATAAGCTGCTCAAACAATGTTTTGCGATTGCAAAATCTGGTAAACCCTACGATGAAACCTACGTTTCAAAATTAGGGTAGCTGGAAGTAATTATATAGAAATAAAAAGCTCAGAAATCAAATTACTGACTTCTGAGCCTCAAAAATTAGTGTCTAAATTTAATGAAGAAAAAGGTTGTTTTTTACCTCAGTTCTTTGTTAGGCAACGTTTTTATTTCCGTAATGTTTAATTTCGTTCAATTCTTTTTCTTTCGCATCTTTTTCTTCTTCGATGTCATAATCATCTTGAATTCCAAGCCAAAATTTTGCGGAATTTCCAAAATATTTACTCAATCGTAAAGCTGTGTCGGCAGTAATTCTGCGTTTCCCTTTTATGATTTCAGATATTCGAGTTTGCGGAATTTTCAAGTCCTTTGAAAGTCGGTATGCCGTAATTTCAAGTGGCTCAAGAAATTCAAAATTCAAAATTTCTCCTGGATGTACGTTTGCTAACTTTTCCATTATTTTACTTTTTTAGTGATAGTCGATTATTTCCACTTCGCTTGCGTTTCCGCTTTCCCAAATGAATATAATTCGCCATTGTTTGTTAATCCGAATACTATAAAACTCTTTTAATTTTCCAGTCAGTTTTTCAAGTCGGTTTGAAGGCGGAATTCTCAAATCAGCAATATCTTGTGAATTATTCAGCATTCTTAATTTTCGACGTCCAACGTTCTGTATTTCAATCGGCATTTTTTTAACTCGCATTCCATTCCAAATTTGTTCAGTTTGTTTCGAGCCGAAAGAAATAATCATAGTTTTGTTTTACGTTACTAACGTCAAAGATAAGTAAAATTTTTAATGTTTGCAGAATTTTTGTCAAATGTTGCCTAACGTCAGTTCGTCTCAAAACTGCGTGATTTCAGTTTAAATATACGTTAGAAAAGTGAAGTGAATGGATTTTGAGAAAGTGAGTTGGTAAGATTATTTTTGGTTTGAAAAGGCTTAAAAATGTTGATAGGAGCTTAAAAATGGCTTTATGGCGTTGTTTATTAAGTATAAAGGCTAGTTTTCCTTGCTCTTTTATGATGTTTAGGATTCTTTTGAGGTTGTATGCGATAGCGATGAGGCCAAAATCTGCACTGGCGTTCTGGATTCCTTTTTTAGTAATAATGTGATCAAAACCCCATTGGCGCTTTATGGTGCCATATGGATGTTCTACGATGGCTTGTCTTTTTTTATAGATCTCTGGTTGGTGTTGTACTCGTTTAAAATTAGCTTCTATGTACTGTTTGTATTCACTACGCTGTACTATTTTACCGTTTGCTTTTGAGGTGGTGCATAGCGACCTGACTGGGCAGTTTCTACAGGCGCTGGTCTTGTATTGCTTGAACTTATAATTACGTGCTTTGTACCAGTTTCCATTGCTTTTAAGCTCGTGACCTTGCGGACATTGATAGCTGTCAGATGCTTTATCGTATTTAAAATGTTCTACGTTATAAGCTGGATCGGGCGCTTGACTTTTACGTCCTATAGCTGGTATGGCTACTAGGGTATCGATACCTAAATCGTGTGCTGTTTTAAACTCGCTGCCCGTGTGATAGCCTTTGTCGTAGAGAGCGGTGAATTGGTTGGTTTTAAGGATGGATTTTGCTCTGCGCAGCATGTTTCCCATCGTCTTTTTTATCATTCTCGTTAGTAACTTTATAATCTAGGAGTACTTTATGGTCAGCATCTACCGTGGTTTGTGCGGTGTAGCATACTTCTGTGATCATCCCACGAGTAATTTGGTGCCTGCTATCTGGATCGCTGGTGGACAACTGTGGGTTTTCGGTCGTGGTATCTTCCTTCAGCGTTTTATTGATTCCTTCGTAACGCTTGCGCTGTTTGTTGTGCTTGTCGATTTGGTCTTTGTGGTCTTGCTTTTCTTGGTCGTTGTCCGCTTTTGCAAGAGCGGTATTATGCTCCTCTAATTTTTTATCGATGTACTCGATGTGTCGGGCTTACTTTTTTGAGGTTGTAATTGTTTTTCTTGCTGTTTTGAGCTCTGAGTTTAGTGGAGTCTCCAGCGATTAAGGTGGCGCCTATCAGGTTGTGGTTTTGGGCGATACTCACGGTGGCTCTAAAGACGCGTTTAATGGCTTTGGGGTTGTTTTTTCTAAACCTAGAGATGGTGTTGTGGTCTGGTTTGAGATTGCCTAGCAACCAGATGAGCTCGATGTTGCGATTGCATTCCAGTTCTAGTCTTCTAGAGGATCTCATGCGGTTCATGTAGCCATAGATGAAGAGTTTGAGAAGATCTGCTGGATCATAAGGTGGTCTTCCTTGAGATGCTAGTGATGCAAAGCCTAGATGTTCTAAATCGAGACTGTCTACAAAGGTGTCAATAGCCCTAACGGTATTATCAGCGGCAATCATGTCATCTAGGCATGTGGTGTATAAAGTGAGCTGACTGCGCGACTCTTTTTGCAAGTATTCCATATATAAATATCGGAAAAATCGATATAAATATCAAGCAGAATGGGAGAGTTTTGAGACAGTCTGACGGTTTTGTATATAGAAAGTTGCGGTTTTTGTTTGTTATTTTTTGGCATTTTAGTTAATTTAATTTCTTACTGGTTTTTGTGTTGTCAATTAGTTGAGCAATTTTCTATATACCGTGTTGTGCATAGTGTAATTTTCGTTATGTTTGGTTTATGACTATACAAGAATTTTTAGACGAACACTACCAAAGACTTTCGGATTTCACTTCAAAACAAATATCTGACTTTAATCAAGACTTCCCTAACAAGGCAGACCACTTTATAAAACGTTCTCATTATTTAAGTCAACAGATAATCGAAAACTCAAACGATTTGATATCCGATGTATACTCGGATGAAAATTTAGACCCTGAACAACGAGTTATTATAAAAGGTACTTCTATACCGATGACTCAATTTTTACTAATGGGTGTGTCTAAAAACCAAATAGAGTGTTTAAAAAGATTTGATGATGCAGTGGAAAAGCTTTTTATTCAGTCTTTTGAATGAATGTTCCGTAAAGATTTTCTATTTCTGGATCTACTTTTATTTCGACGGTAAAAGGCAATAAATCTTTAACTTCATCTCTTTGGCTAATATCGATTGCTTGCTGAAGTAATCTCGTTAGATACATACTTATTTTTAGGTTAATCTGCGATAACAGTTTTACTTTTTTTTCAAGTTCCTCATAACTCGGTTTTTCTTTTGTTGTACTCATAGTTTGTTTTATATTATGCACAACGGTCTTGCCTATCCCCTGTTGCGTGTCTCAGCCTTATGTTTCTAAATATAACCAAACCGTAGAAAATTTCGCAGAAATTTTTGGGATGAGCAAGAACCGAGCAATTGCGTATAGCCAGTGTTGTGCAACGTTAATTCGCGAAGTAATTTAATATTCGGTATTCAATTTTAGTGTTGGTTGCACTTATCACTTCAAGTCTCAATCCTCTAAACCCAATAATTCTATCTTCACTTAAATCGTACTGCAAATCTTGTGTAAAAGCAGGTCTTGCATAATCATTTACAAACTCTCGGTATATAAATTTAATTCCATTTCCAACTTTACCATTATAAATGAATTCCTGCTTATAATAATCATCACTTTTAATTGGTCTTTGAGTAGAAACGTATTCTATCTGATACTTTGAAGGTTTTAATCTTAATCCAGTTCCTGTAGGTCCTGTGCTATAAACTTTTGGCATTTCCCCATTTTTTGAAATAGCTATACCATAAGTTTGGTCATTCACATTTTCATACAATTCAAAATCTTCCGTTTCAAATTTTTTGATAAACGTTTCTCCTACCTCTAAAGTTTTTACCAGCATATTCGGCTTAATCTTTACTTCCTTAGTTATTTCTATCGCACTATATTTTTTCGCAGTTTCCTTAGAAACAAGGGTAATTCCAATTTCAGAAGTGTTTATTTCATTAATCTCAGGCGTGAGAATAGTTTCGGAATTTGGTATTACGGGAAATTTTTTGATTCCGCAAGATGTAATAAAAACAGACAATAATAGTAAAGTGTAAATTTTTTTCATTTTTTGTTTTAGTGTTTGGTTATAATGTTGCACAACGGCAGTTCGTCTCAAAACTGCCTAAATTTAGTTTAAATTTACGTTAGAAAAGTGATGTGAATAGATTTTGAGAAAATGAGTTGGTATAATTATTTTAGGTTTGAAAAGGCTTAAAAATGTTGATAGGAGCTTAAAAATGGCTTTATGGCGTTGTTTATTAAGTATAAAGGCTAGTTTTCCTTGCTCTTTGATGATGTTTAGGATTCTTTTGAGGTTGTATGCGATAGCGATGAGGCCAAAATCTGCACTGGCGTTCTGGATTCCTTTTTTAGTAATAATGTGATCAAAACCCCATTGGCGCTTTATGGTGCCATATAGATGTTCTACGATGGCTTGTCTTTTTTTATAGATCTCTGGTTGTTGTTGTACTCGTTTAAAATTAGCTTCTATGTACTGTTTGTATTCGCTACGCTGGACTATTTTACCGTTTGCTTTTGATGTGGTGCATAGCGATCTGACTGGGCAGCTTTTACAGGCGCTACTCTTATATTGCTTAAACTTATAATTACGTGCTTTGTACCAGTTTCCATTGCTTTTAAGCTCGTGACCTTGCGGACATTGATAGCTGTCAGATGCTTTATCGTATTTAAAATGTTCTACGTTATAAGCTGGATCGGGCGCTTGACTTTTACGTCCTATAGCTGGTATGGCTACTAGGGTATCGATACCTAAATCGTGTGCTGTTTTAAACTCGCTGCCCGTGTGATAGCCTTTGTCGTAGAGAGCGGTGAATTGGTTGGTTTTAAGGATGGATTTTGCTCTGCGCAGCATGTTTCCCATCGCTTTTTATCATTCTCGTTAGTAACTTTATAATCTAGGAGTACTTTATGGTCAGCATCTACCGTGGTTTGTGCGGTGTAGCATACTTCTGTGATCATCCCACGAGTGATTTGGTGCCTACTATCTGGATCGCTGGTGGACAACTGCGGATTTTCGGTCGTGGTATCTTCCTTCAGCGTTTTATTGATTCCTTCGTATCGCTTGCGCTGTTTGTTGTGCTTGTCGATTTGGTCTTTGTGGTCTTGCTTTTCTTTATCGTTGTCCGCTTTTGCAAGAGCGGTATTATGCTCCTCTAATTTTTTATCGATGTACTCGATGTGTCGGGCTACTTTTTTGAGGTTGTAATTGTTTTTCTTGCTGTTTTGAGCTCTGAGTTTAGTGGAGTCTCCAGCGATTAAGGTGGCGCCTATCAGGTTGTGGTTTTGGGCGATACTCACGGTGGCTCTAAAGACGCGTTTAATGGCTTTGGGGTTGTTTTTTCTAAACCTAGAGATGGTGTTGTGGTCTGGTTTGAGATTGCCTAGCAACCAGATGAGCTCGATGTTGCGATTGCATTCCAGTTCTAGTCTTCTAGAGGATCTCATGCGGTTCATGTAGCCATAGATGAAGAGTTTGAGAAGATCTGCTGGATCATAAGATGGTCTTCCTTGAGATGCTAGTGATGCAAAGCCTAGATGTTCTAAATCGAGACTGTCTACAAAGGTGTCAATAGCCCTAACGGTATTATCAGCGGCAATCATGTCATCTAGGCATGTGGTGTATAAAGTGAGCTGACTGCGCGACTCTTTTTGCAAGTATTCCATATATAAATATCGGAAAAATCGATATAAATATCAAGCAGAATGGGAGAGTTTTGAGACAGTCTGACGTTGCCCACAATGTTGGGAGACAGTACAAACACGAAAATCAATCATTAAATTAAAATTATGGGATTATACAAAGTATCAATAAAACGTAGTGGAACTTTTGGCGGACAGAAAATCGAAAAAGGAATGAGCGTTGAAGTTGTTTTTACTCACAAACCAATGGGTTACACAAAAGGAAAAGCCGAAATCAAATCTGCTTACCAAAGAAAATATAATGTTGATGTTAGTAAATTAACAAACTCAACATATATGGAAGAAGAAAAAATAAATTAATGGATAAATCAAAGGATTCGGAATTTAAAGAAATAACCGAATTGAAATGGTTGCCTTTTATTGGCGAGAAATATTTTGGTTCAGAGAAAAAAGTTGTGATTATTGGCGAAAGCCATTATCGAGATGATAATCAAAAATCAATCGATTGGAATAATAAACCAACTTTTACGAGAGATATTCACAAGATAATTGCTCTCGAAAAAAAATACGACCGAACGAAAGTTTTCTATTATTTAAATCGTGCGTTATTTAGAAATGATAGCCGAATTGACACTAAAATTCTTTGGTCGAAATTAGCATTTTACAATTTTGTTCAAAGTTCAATGCACACGAGAAAAAGCAGACCAAATGATAATGATTATTTGAATGGTTGGGAGAACTATTTTAAATTACTGCCAATATTAAAACCTGACTTTTGCATATTTATTGGTGTTGAGGCTTCTAACTATCTTAAAACCGCAATTAAGAAAAGTGATTTTAAAATTATAGATTTTAAGAAATCAGAAAAAATAAACGGGACATTTCCAAGAGAAGTAAAAATTGAACATTCAAATGGAAAAGTAACAAAATTGCTTTTCATAAAACATACGAGTAATTTTTTCAGTTGGGATGATTGGAATATATTTATAAAAAAGCATTACGAAAATGAACTGAATTGGATTAAATCTGGAGTTTACAGAGCGAAAAACACTGTGGGCAACAACGTATATAGCTCATAGCTAATCAGTTGCTTAATTCAAAGTTAAGGTATATTTGCAAGTCCGCCAAATTTTTTAATTTGGCTTATTGAAAAGAAAAGATAATAAGAAAATTAAAAAATTCGGCTCGTGCTTAACCGAAAGGTTATCGCTAATTCACACGCTACGAGCCATATACAAGACCGTCAGACTGTCTCAAAACTCTCCCATTCTGCTTGATATTTATATCGATTTTTCCGATATTTATATATGGAATACTTGCAAAAAGAGTCGCGCAGTCAGCTCACTTTATACACCACATGCCTAGATGACATGATTGCCGCTGATAATACCGTTAGGGCTATTGACACCTTTGTAGACAGTCTCGATTTAGAACATCTAGGCTTTGCATCACTAGCATCTCAAGGAAGACCACCTTATGATCCAGCAGATCTTCTCAAACTCTTCATCTATGGCTACATGAACCGCATGAGATCCTCTAGAAGACTAGAACTGGAATGCAATCGCAACATCGAGCTCATCTGGTTGCTAGGCAATCTCAAACCAGACCACAACACCATCTCTAGGTTTAGAAAAAACAACCCCAAAGCCATTAAACGCGTCTTTAGAGCCACCGTGAGTATCGCCCAAAACCACAACCTGATAGGCGCCACCTTAATCGCTGGAGACTCCACTAAACTCAGAGCTCAAAACAGCAAGAAAAACAATTACAACCTCAAAAAAGTAGCCCGACACATCGAGTACATCGATAAAAAATTAGAGGAGCATAATACCGCTCTTGCAAAAGCGGACAACGACCAAGAAAAGCAAGACCACAAAGACCAAATCGACAAGCACAACAAACAGCGCAAGCGTTACGAAGGAATCAATAAAACGCTGAAGGAAGATACCACGACCGAAAATCCGCAGTTGTCCACCAGCGATCCAGATAGCAGGCACCAAATTACTCGTGGGATGATCACAGAAGTATGCTACACCGCACAAACCACGGTAGATGCTGACCATAAAGTACTCCTAGATTATAAAGTTACTAACGAGAATGATAAAAAAGCGATGGGAAACATGCTGCGCAGAGCAAAATCTATCCTTAAAACCAACCAATTCACCGCTCTCTACGACAAAGGCTATCACACGGGCAGCGAGTTTAAAACAGCACACGATTTAGGCATCGATACCCTAGTAGCCATACCAGCTATAGGACGTAAAAGTCAAGCGCCCGATCCAGCTTATAACGTAGAACATTTTAAATACGATAAAGCATCTGACAGCTATCAATGTCCGCAAGGTCACGAGCTTAAAAGCAATGGAAACTGGTACAAAGCACGTAATTATAAGTTTAAGCAATATAAGAGTAGCGCCTGTAAAAGCTGCCCAGTCAGGTCGCTATGCACCACATCAAAAGCAAACGGTAAAATAGTCCAGCGTAGTGAATACAAACAGTACATAGAAGCTAATTTTAAACGAGTACAACAACAACCAGAGATCTATAAAAAAAGACAAGCCATCGTAGAACATCCATATGGCACCATAAAGCGCCAATGGGGTTTTGATCACATTATTACTAAAAAAGGAATCCAGAACGCCAGTGCAGATTTTGGCCTCATCGCTATCGCATACAACCTCAAAAGAATCCTAAACATCATAAAAGAGCAAGGAAAACTAGCCTTTATACTTAATAAACAACGCCATAAAGCCATTTTTAAGCTCCTATCAACATTTTTAAGCCTTTTCAAACCAAAAATAATCTTACCAACTCACTTTCTCAAAATCCATTCACTTCACTTTTCTAACGTATATTTAAACTGAAATCACGCAGTTTTGAGACGAACTGCCGTTGAAAAAAATCAACGATTTCGCAACATTGAAATTCATCGATTCTATTCTGAGCTTGGGTTTAATTTAGCAGTATTATGCTGGATATTACGATGTAGCTAGCCTTTCAAGTTGTTTCGATTGCATCGTTGAAAACTCTTGTTTTCAGAACGTAAAAACGTACAAACAACTTGTAAAAGGTAGCGTAAATAGAATAGAAATCCGCATTAACACTCTGAAATTATGTCAGCTACAGAATGATCTTACAGAAATCAACGTCCCTTATACTCAGGTATAAAGGGCATAGATTCCTTATGAAGTTTTATTTTCATTTATTGACGAGTGGCAAATGATTGACATTTAACAACACTAGCGATAATTCATTTCAAAGAGAAGACAGTAATTTAGATCAAAGTAATATCTTTAGAGCAATCAACTAAGAATTAACGGTAAGGGTTGATGCGTGAAACGAATCATAGCCTTACCGTTATGCAATATTTAAAAAATCACCGACGAGAAAAACAATCCATTTTGACAACCCAATGACACTTTACTATTTTAACTTAGGACTTGAATACGACAAGTACATTAAAGATGAAAACGACTTAAGGTATGAGTTTCAATTACGAACAAGATTTATAAGCAACTACTTTTCTAAAAAGTTAAGAAGGCTTCGTTTTAAAACTGATGGAAATTTCAATATGTTATCAATATCGCTGCACGAAGATGAAATTGAAAATCCTTCAATTAGACCAATAGATGTATTAAACGTTCAATTACCATTTGATAGAGACAGATATTTAAAAATTAAAGGAACTTCTGACTTTAGTTACTATTTAGAATTGTTAGAATTAGGGTTTAAAAAAGCTTCTGAATTCAAACAATTACCAACAAAAGAGTTATTGAATATTCTTAATGAATTTATCGTCTCTGGTTGCAAGAATGAATGGTTAATAAAAAAGAAAAGATTTAAATCCAATGATTTGGAAATAATTTTAAAATGTAAGTTTACAACAAACGATTTTCAGGTTAGTGTCAACATAAACCAAATAACAACCAAAAAAGAGCTAGTTAACGGAATTATCATTACGACAGAACCAGATGAAAACGTCTTTGACAGTTTAATCAAGAATATTATTATCGACAAGGACATTTTAATCAAGAATAAATTTGACAAGACAATTATTGAGATAAATAAACAAGATGTTTTTAATCGAATTTTGAATTATCAAATCATTGGCGACAAAAAAGATATTGAAAGTCTGAAATATAAAAATTAAAAAACATTGCATAACACCGTATAAAAATAATTGCGGTTTAGTGCTTAATCAAAGGTCGTTGCTGGTTTGTAACGTCTGATTTTCCTTCGGAAAATCCTCGCATACAAACCCGCAACTATTCTTATACATAAACGTCAGACTGTCTCAAAACTCTCCCATTCTGCTTGATATTTATATCGATTTTTCCGATATTTATATATGGAATACTTGCAAAAAGAGTCGCGCAGTCAGCTCACTTTATACACCACATGCCTAGATGACATGATTGCCGCTGATAATACCGTTAGGGCTATTGACACCTTTGTAGACAGTCTCGATTTAGAACATCTAGGCTTTGCATCACTAGCATCTCAAGGAAGACCACCTTATGATCCAGCAGATCTTCTCAAACTCTTCATCTATGGCTACATGAACCGCATGAGATCCTCTAGAAGACTAGAACTGGAATGCAATCGCAACATCGAGCTCATCTGGTTGCTAGGCAATCTCAAACCAGACCACAACACCATCTCTAGGTTTAGAAAAAACAACCCCAAAGCCATTAAACGCGTCTTTAGAGCCACCGTGAGTATCGCCCAAAACCACAACCTGATAGGCGCCACCTTAATCGCTGGAGACTCCACTAAACTCAGAGCTCAAAACAGCAAGAAAAACAATTACAACCTCAAAAAAGTAGCCCGACACATCGAGTACATCGATAAAAAATTAGAGGAGCATAATACCGCTCTTGCAAAAGCGGACAACGACCAAGAAAAGCAAGACCACAAAGACCAAATCGACAAGCACAACAAACAGCGCAAGCGTTACGAAGGAATCAATAAAACGCTGAAGGAAGATACCACGACCGAAAATCCGCAGTTGTCCACCAGCGATCCAGATAGCAGGCACCAAATTACTCGTGGGATGATCACAGAAGTATGCTACACCGCACAAACCACGGTAGATGCTGACCATAAAGTACTCCTAGATTATAAAGTTACTAACGAGAATGATAAAAAAGCGATGGGAAACATGCTGCGCAGAGCAAAATCCATCCTTAAAACCAACCAATTCACCGCTCTCTACGACAAAGGCTATCACACGGGCAGCGAGTTTAAAACAGCACACGATTTAGGTATCGATACCCTAGTAGCCATACCAGCTATAGGACGTAAAAGTCAAGCGCCCGATCCAGCTTATAACGTAGAACATTTTAAATACGATAAAGCATCTGACAGCTATCAATGTCCGCAAGGTCACGAGCTTAAAAGCAATGGAAACTGGTACAAAGCACGTAATTATAAGTTCAAGCAATACAAGACCAGCGCCTGTAGAAACTGCCCAGTCAGGTCGCTATGCACCACCTCAAAAGCAAACGGTAAAATAGTACAGCGTAGTGAATACAAACAGTACATAGAAGCTAATTTTAAACGAGTACAACACCAACCAGAGATCTATAAAAAAAGACAAGCCATCGTAGAACATCCATATGGCACCATAAAGCGCCAATGGGGTTTTGATCACATTATTACTAAAAAAGGAATCCAGAACGCCAGTGCAGATTTTGGCCTCATCGCTATCGCATACAACCTCAAAAGAATCCTAAACATCATAAAAGAGCAAGGAAAACTAGCCTTTATACTTAATAAACAACGCCATAAAGCCATTTTTAAGCTCCTATCAACATTTTTAAGCCTTTTCAAACCAAAAATAATCTTACCAACTCACTTTCTCAAAATCCATTCACTTCACTTTTCTAACGTATATTTAAACTGAAATCACGCAGTTTTGAGACGAACTGACGGCTCCGTATATGAAAAGTAGCGCTGAAAATAAGCTGTTACTTTTCGGATTAAACACAAGCCGAATTTTTAAATTTTACTATTCCTTTTTTTTATTGGAAATCGTCAAATTTAAAAATTTGGCGACTTTCCAAAAACGCCCAAACCATAGTGATAGCAATGACTTGCGCTATTTTTTATATACATTGTTACCCACAGTTTTTATCTACTTCTAATCTAATAATTTCTCAACATTTCCAAAATGCGGATTAAATTCTCGAGCTTTTTCAATCGGAAGTTTTTTTAATTTGGTTTTAAATTTATATTCCTTTTTATAAATATCTCTTATTTTAATAATTACGTTAATCGCGTCATTTTCGGTAGTCTTAGGGTTCAAATTTCCCCAGGCAGTAACTTGTTCAAAATAGGCAACACCTACAGAACTTTTTCCAACATTTAATTCACTATCGCTGTCGCTACCAAATTCGTTAAATTTCACTCTCAGATTATTTACTCCAATCGTATGTCCACTCTTATTAGTGATTAAAAAATTTTCTGCTGGATGCCATTGAGCAAGCCATTCCATTTCAGGTTTTTTCCAAAATGATTTTGCTTTATTCTTCTCATATCCGAGAAATATTTTATCTATGGAAGTCGGTTTGTTTCCAATATTCGCAATTGACATATAAGCAACAAATCCCGTTTTATGAAGTTCAAATTCCGTATTTAATTCTTTATTCATCCATTTTTCTCCGGTGAAATAGAAACTGTAAAATGACACTTTATCAATAAATCGAACGGATAATTTCGGTTTTTTAGTCAACGATGACCAAAGTCCACTCCACCATCCATAAATGATTGTCGCAATAAATAATATCAAGGATAAAAATCCCGAATTATCATTTATCCAACTGATTATTTTGTTTAAAGTCTCGATGTTTTTTTAAATTGTGGGTAACGGTAAGGCTATGATTCGTTTCACGCATCAACCCTTACCGTTAATTCTTAGTTGATTGCTCTAAAGATATTACTTTGATCTAAATTACTGTCTTCTCTTTGAAATGAATTATCGCTAGTGTTGTTAAATGTCAATCATTTGCCACTCGTCAATAAATGAAAATAAAACTTCATAAGGAATCTATGCCCTTTATACCTGAGTATAAGGGACGTTGATTTCTGTAAGATCATTCTGTAGCTGACATAATTTCAGAGTGTTAATGCGGATTTCTATTCTATTTACGCTACCTTTTACAAGTTGTTTGTACGTTTTTACGTTCTGAAAACAAGAGTTTTCAACGATGCAATCGAAACAACTTGAAAGGCTAGCTACATCGTAATATCCAGCATAATACTGCTAAATTAAACCCAAGCTCAGAATAGAATCGATGAATTTCAATGTTGCGAAATCGTTGATTTTTTTCAACGGACTTGTGTATGAAACGTAGCGTGTAAAAAGACACGAACCTTTCGGATAAACACAGAACCGAATTTTTATATTTTGTTTTTAATTTTTCTCTTTTTAAAAGCCAAATTAAAAATTTGGCGGACTTTCTAAGTATACACAAACCTTTCGGTTAAACACTTATTAGCTATGTTTTATACACCTTGTTGTGGTGTCGTTTTTATTTTAATTTCTTTCCCTTTTTGTCAATTTCGAACCATTCGTCACTTTCAACTCTTTTATGTTCTTCCAAATCAAAATACTCTTTTGCCTTATAAGTCACTTCGGCTTTTCCATTTTCAAACCATTTTGCATAATCATATTCACAAGAAATCACTATTTGACCAAATTTGTTGGCGTAGCCCATTTTACCATTTCTAAGAACTCGAGTCAGTCCATTATTAAAAGGTTCTGGCCCATTGTCAAACATTACAATATCAAACAAAACATTCTGATTTCTGTCGATAGCAATCTGTCTTCCATAAGTACTATCATTCGGATGTTCAATTACATTCGCATAAAACTCTAATGTATCGGTTCCGTAATATGCATATTTACCAAATGGAATAATAGTGTCATTGTTTTCACTTACAAATGCAACTCTTACTCCATATTGTAAATATTCTTCGTCTGTTATTGCTTTCAGTTTATTAATCGAAATTGTGTCAGATTTAGGTCTGTCAAAATATTTATAGTCAGTAGTTTCTTTTTGAATATATTTTCTACAAGAAAAGGCTACTGAAAGAGTAAATATTAATATCGAAATTTGTCTTATTTTCATTTTTTTCAAATGCACCACAACTAGTATATATAAGCAATTTAATAAATAACTATATACTAACCATACCATTTTAGGCGTATATGAGAACTTTTTTGCTAATTTTTATATATTGCGCTTTTAGGTGTATATGAGAACTTTTTACGAATTTCAACAATTGTTGATAACTTAATTGGGACGTTCTCTCTTTCGCGAAAGCGAAACTTTTCTAAAACAACTTTTTTCTCAATCCTATAATGCTTGCGGTACAGACTAGAAAAACAAATAGCAATCCCAGACCTATACCTATTTCATTATAGAGCAATTTACCAGTGGCAAATAGCAAACTATAAACGCCTATTACTCCTAAAAGGAAACCTATGGTTTTGTACTGGAAGTTGTGAAACTTAGATTCTTTACCAAAGATAGCTTCGTGAAAACGGTTTATGGTGTTTTGGTTGCTACGTACAGTGAGAAAGGTAACGACCAGCCAGGCAATGCTGGTAATGAATACATTAATGCATATCATATGCCAGCTCTCTAGCGCGCCAAAAAGTTGGTTTTCTAATCCTAATTCTTCACTAGAGTTGATAAAAAACAATAGCGCAATAACAAAAGAAACTGCCATTGCAGTAATCTCTGACCATGGATTGATGCGGTACCAGAACCAGCGCAGTATAAATAAGAGTCCAGATCCAGCTCCTATTTGTATAATGAGGTCAAAGGCAAATTTTGCTTCTTCCAGCACAAAGGACAGCGCTGCGGCAAGTGCCATCATGGCAACCATAGAAAGACGTCCTATGATGACTTTTTCTTTTTCGCTGGCGTCTTGTTTTATAAATCGGGCATAAAAGTCGTTTACCACATAACTAGAACCCCAATTTAAATGGGTAGAAATGGTACTCATAAATGCGGCAACGAGCGAGGTAACGACCAGTCCTAATAATCCTGCTGGTAAATAGGTGAGCATGGCAGGATAACTTAAGTCGTCTTTGATAAAACTACTATCCAGATCAGGAAAAGCTGTGGCGAGCGATTCTAGATTTGGGTAAATGATTAAGGAAGCGAGTCCTATAATGATCCACGGCCATGGACGTAGTGCATAATGTGCTAGATTGAAGAAAAGTACTGCCCAAGTGGCGTTTTTTTCATCTTTGGCAGCCAGCATTCTTTGTGCGATATAACCGCCACCACCAGGCTCAGCTCCAGGATACCAGGTGCTCCACCATTGTACCGCGATAGGAATGATAAAAATTCCCATCATCATATCGGTATTACTAAAGTCGGGCAAGAGGTCCAGCTTTTCTTGTACATTAGGATGCGTTATTAAGTTGGCCATACCGTTGATTTCTGGTAAATCAAGAATGTACCATGTCGCCCAGATCGATCCTACCATCGCAATGATGAACTGGACAAAATCAGTTATTAAAACGCCTTTTAAACCTCCTAAAAGCGAGTAGGCTAGAGTAACAACAGAGGCATAAACCAAAGTGGTTCCTGCGCTAAAACCGAACATTACATGACCTATCTTGATCGCAGCAAGGCAAACGGTTGCCATAATAATAATATTAAAGACGACTCCTAAGTATATAGCTCTAAAACCACGCAAGAACGCAGCGCTTTTACCGCTGTAACGCATTTCATAAAACTCAAGATCTGTAGTAATACCGCTACGGCGCCACAATCGGGCATAAAAAAATACGGTAAGCATACCGGTTAATAGAAACGCCCACCAGACCCAATTTCCAGAAACACCATCGGCTCTTACGAGTCCAGCGACCAGATTAGGCGTGTCTGCAGCAAATGTGGTGGCAACCATAGAAACACCTAAAAGCCACCATGGCATATTTCTACCAGATAGGTAGAAAGAAGAACTGTCTTTAGAACTCTGTTTGGAGACGATTATTCCTATAGCTAGAGAGACTAAAAAGAAGCAAACAATGATGCAAATGTCAATGATTTCTAATTTCATAAAAAAAGTTATTAACGATAACGTTTGAATTTTGTGGAAATGCTAAATATAAAATAATTAGCTACTTTCAACGGTAAAAGTTTAATAGATTAGCATGGTTATTATTAAAAATGCAATGAATAGTAAAATAAATAAAATAGGTGTGATGACTTCTGGAGGTGATTCTCCAGGTATGAACGCCGCTATACGATCTGTAGTTCGTACCTGTGCTTTTCATGAAATTGAGTGCATAGGAATCTATAGAGGTTACCAAGGTTTAATAGAAGGTGATTTCAAAGAAATGAATGCTCGTAGTGTAAATAATATCATTAATAAAGGTGGTACGATACTTAAGTCTGCACGATCGCAAGAATTTAGAACTAAGGAAGGTCGTGAGTCCGCTTTCGCGAAAGCGAGAGAAAAGGGGCTGGATGCCTTAGTAGTGATAGGTGGAGATGGAAGTTTTACTGGTGCGATGATTTTCTCTCAAGAATTTGATATTCCAGTTATGGGAATTCCTGGTACAATAGATAATGATATCTTCGGGACTAGTGCTACTTTAGGTTATGATACCGCGCTGAACACAGTAGTAGAAGCGATCGATAAAATTAGAGATACGGCGAGTTCACACAACCGTTTGTTCTTTGTAGAAGTAATGGGTCGTGACGTCGGACACATCGCATTAAATGCAGGAGTAGGAGCAGGAGCTGAAGAAATATTAATTCCAGAAGAAGACTTAGGAAAAGATCGATTACTAGAAAGTTTAAAACGCTCTAGACAGTCTGGAAAGTCTTCTAGTATAGTTGTAGTTGCCGAAGGTGATCAAACTGGTGAAAATGTTTTTGAACTTAAAGATTATGTAGAAGCAAACTTACCAGAATATGAAGTGCGTGTATCTGTTTTAGGACATATGCAGCGTGGTGGTTCTCCTTCTTGTGCAGATCGTGTTCTTGCAAGTCGCATGGGCGTGAAAGCAGTAGAGAGTCTTCTAGAAGGAAAGACTAATTACATGGTAGGAATAAAAGATACTCAAATGGTATTGTGTCCTATCGATAAAGCGGTAAAAGGTAAAACAGACATCGATCTTGAATTGATACGTGTAAGTGATATCATGACGACTTAATGTTGTTGTGAAGTAAGTTATGCGTTCAGAATTTTTTAAAATATAAAATAACAGTTCCAACTGTCTAAAATAGGAAACAAAGCAAACTGATTTTAAGGTTATTATCTTGATCAAGTTTGAATTATAAAAATTATAAATAAATAGTAAAAGATGAGTAAAAAATTAAGATTAGGAATAAACGGTTTTGGACGTATAGGTCGTATCGTTTTTAGAGCTACATTAAAAAGAGAAAATGTAGAAGTAGTAGCCATTAACGATTTAGTAGATGTAGAGCAATTAGCATACTTACTAGAATACGATTCTGTTCATGGACGTTACGGTGGTACTATTGAGATCAAAGATGGTAATTTAATCATCGATGGTGTAACGGTAAGAGTAACAAGTGAGCGCGATCCTAAGAACTTGAAATGGGATGAAGTAGGAGTAGACGTGGTTGCAGACTGTACAGGTATCTTTACAGATCTTGATAATGCACAAGCACACTTAGATGCTGGTGCTAAGAAAGTAGTAATTTCTGCTCCGTCAAAAACAGCTCCTATGTTTGTTATGGGAGTAAACGACTCAGAACTAACAGTAGATCATCATATTGTTTCAAACGCTTCATGTACGACGAACTGTCTTGCACCTATGGCAAAAATATTGAACGATAACTTTGGTATTCAAGAA
This sequence comes from Nonlabens dokdonensis DSW-6, assembly GCF_000332115.1. Classification (NCBI taxonomy): domain Bacteria; kingdom Pseudomonadati; phylum Bacteroidota; class Flavobacteriia; order Flavobacteriales; family Flavobacteriaceae; genus Nonlabens; species Nonlabens dokdonensis. The sequence continues at coordinate 3,661,574 of NC_020156.1, read as the reverse complement.
GCTTTAATGACTACAGTTCATGCTGCTACGGCAACACAACAAACTGTAGATGCACCTAGTAAGAAGAATTATCGTTTAGGTAGAAGTGCTATGAATAATATCATTCCTACTTCTACAGGAGCTGCTGTTGCAGTAACTAAAGTAATTCCAGAATTGAAAGGAAAACTTACTGGTATGGCTTTCCGTGTTCCTACGGTAGATGTTTCTGTAGTAGATTTAACGGTGAAGTTAGCAAAAGAAACAAGTCTAGAAGAAATTAATGCAGCTTTCGCGAAAGCGGCAAACGGCGACATGAAAGGTGTGGTAGGTTATACTGATGAGCCAGTGGTATCTCAGGATTTTGTGAGCGATGCTCGTACGAGTATTTATGACGCTGGTGCAGCGATCGAATTGAACCCTACGTTCTTTAAACTGGTAAGCTGGTATGATAACGAATTCGGTTATTCTAATAAATTAGTAGATCTAGCTGAGAAAGTAAACTCGTTATAATTATTTGATAAAAAGCGTTGTAATCTCTTAAATTACAACGCTTTTCTTTTCTCACTAACCTTAGAATAAATTTTATGATTCTTATAACTGACAGTGGTTCTACAAAGTCTGACTGGATTGCGCTAGATAATGATGGTAAGCAACTTTTTAAAACACGTACTCGTGGAATGAACCCTGCAATTCTCACTACAGAGCAATTGCAAGAACGCATCCTCGAAAGTGAAGAGCTGGTTGAAAATAAAGCAAATGTAGAGCAAGTGTTTTTCTATGGCGCTGGCTGTGGTACAGAAGGACCGAGAAAAAACTTAGAAATACTTCTTGCAAGCTATTTTCACAACAGTAAAGTAGTAGTTAAAGAAGATACTGCTGCTGCTGTTTATGCTGCTGTAGGCGATGAGCCTGGAGTAGTTTGTATTCTAGGAACTGGTTCTAATTGTTGTTTCTCAGATGGGAAGAATATTGAACAACGTGTTGTTTCCTTAGGATATACTCTTATGGACGAGGCAAGTGGTAACTGGTACGGCAAGAACTTATTAAGAGATTATGGCTTTAAAAATATGCCTAAAGACTTAATGAAAAAGTTTGCCGATTCTTACAACATGGATCCAGATTACATTAAGTTTCATTTGTACAAGCAACCTAATCCTAACGCGTTTCTAGCAAATCACGCAGAGTTTATTTTCCAAAATCTAGAAGAACGTTATATAAAGAAATTACTGCGTAAAGGCTTGCGTAAATTTTCACGTAATATGATTCTTCAATTTAGCGAAGAAATAAAATCACACGAAGTACACTTTGTAGGTAGTATAGCTCATTTTGCACAAGCGAGAATAAAACAAGTCGCTGCTGAATTTGGTTATGAAGTAGGTAACATTGTACGTAGACCGATTGATGGTTTAGTACAATACCATATTGAAAAAATTAAAAAGCAAACCGCTTAGTAGATTTTAATTTAGCGTCTTAGCTTATAATCACAAAGCTGTTTCAAGAGTCATTACTTTTGAAACAGCTTTTTTTATGTATTACTCTAATCTTTTTGTTCGAAGGAACTGATTTCATGAGTATGAGGATCTTTAAAAAAGTAAATAGAAAAGTCTTTTTCTGCAATTCTATATTCTAATAAAAACTCAAGCTGTTCTATTTTTCGAAAGTCTATGTTATTAATACGCCATTTAGGATAGCCTCCTAGAACCGTTTTGTAGGATGTGATTGGCTCTATTTCTTTTGCGGTTTCTTTATACAATGTCCAGGGATGCTCTCGATGCGTTTTAACTATCAATTTATGAACTTCTGGAAATCTATGGATGATCTCTTCCCAAATGGGTAAACTCTTCAACTCCGAACCTTTTTGAAAGCCTATTTTTTGAGCCACTTGTTCTTGTTGCACGTCTTTTAAAATCAATTCATAGCTAGAAGCGTCTTTGATCGCTGTATCATCATTGACAAAAAGAAAAAGGACTTGATCGGTCCACTTAAAAATTCCTTTGCAGGGAATTGAGATTCCTTTTTTATTTTTCGGTACTTCAATAAAACTCTTTACGTCTGATTCAGAAATAGTAGGTAAGGAGTCAAATCCTTCTGCGTTTATTACTATGGGTTTTAGTTGATCTAGAATCAGTTGCTTTTGAGTATCTGTGATTTGAGCATTCTCTTTCCTAGAAGCCATGAGATTTTCATAGTACTTCATGGGCTTACCGAGTATTTTCTCCAGTTTTTTGAACATAATAAAGACTTTTAAGATTAAGACTTATATAGCAGTAGTAAGGTATAAAAAAAAGCTGTTTTAAAATTTTTAAAACAGCTTTTGTATCAAAGAACAACAATCAGAAATTATTCTGCCGGTTCTTCACTTTCTTTTGATTCTGCAGCTTCTTTTTCTGCAGCCGCAGCTGCCGCAGCTTCTTCTTCCTCTTTCTTCATTTGTCTTTGAAGAATATTCAGTTGCTTTTGCTTTTCCTTAATAACGTCTAGTTCCTTATTCAATTCTGCAATGTTCTTTTTAGTTTGAACTAAAAATAGATTCGTATCGTCCTTAGCATTGATAAACTGTAAGTTATTATCGAGTTGTCTTACTTCATCTTGAATTTCATCACGTCTTTTTCTTAGATAGAAACGTTCGTTTTTAAAATCCTTTTCATCTCCGTTTTGTAAACTAGCGAGCTTGTTTTGATACTTTAGCATTTCGGCATCAACAGCACTTAATCCAGACGCTTTTAATTTAGCTTGTAATAGTTTTTCAAACTTATCTTGAATCATGCGTTTGCTGTAAGGAACGCGACCTATTTTTGCCCAATCTGCCATGTGCTGCTCGACTTGAGCAAGCATTGCTTTTTTATCATCTTGAGGAATCATTTCTTTTAAGGCATCATAAATTTTCATTTTTGCCTCAAAATTTTCAACTTCTTCTTTACTATCCTCTTTCTTTTGAGCTGTTTTCTTATCAAAAAAGGCATTACAAGCTTTTTGAAAACGTTTCCAAATCTTATCACTATCCTTTCTAGGAACATGACCTATTTGTTTCCATTCTGCCTGGATGCGTTTCATTATTTGCAAACCTTCAGCAAAATTCTCGTTGTCTTGATGCTCTTCGGCTATGGCAATCAATTTCATTTTTGCATCTAGATTATCTTGCTGCTCTTTCTTAAGACCTTTGTAATAATCGTTCTTAGCTTTATTGAATTCTCTAGTTACCGTTCTAAATTGATTCCACAACTCATTGTTTACAGCTTTAGGCGCAGGTCCAGTGGTAGTAAACAATTCTCTAAGAACTTTAATCTCTTCTAGACGTTCTTGCCACTCTTTGTGGTTTTTTGCTCCTTGATCTGTAATCTTTGCAATTTCAGCAACTATATTTTCTTTTATAAGCTGATTTTTTGCATTTATTTTATCGCGCTCCTCATAATAAGCTTGTCTCTTATCATGAATGATTTTTGTCGCTGCGCTAAATTCATCCCAGATAGGATCACGCATCTCTTTTGCAACTGGACCAGCGTCTTCTTTCCACATGCGGTGCAGCTCTTGTAATTCTCTTAGGGCTTTATGAATGTTTTCTTCATCACCTAATTCTACCGCACGTGCTATAATTTTGTTTCTAAATTCAAGATTGCGTTCAAAGTCTTTATCTCGCAACTCTTTACTTAAATCTATGTAATCATAAAAGTTTTGAGTCGCTAGACGGTAATCTTCCCATGTGATATTATACGCATCATGAGGAATATTTCCTGTTGCTTTCCACTCGTCTTGAAGTGCATGGAACTTTTTAAAAGTTGTTCCTATATTTTCTTCTTGATCTATAAGAAGTTTTATGTTTTCAATGATCTCCCGACGTTTTGCAAGATTATCTTCTTGTTGCTTGCGTTTGTCTCTTTGAAACTGTCCTTTTTGCTTTCTATAAAGGGAATGAAGATCATAGAATTCTGTCGCGATCTCATTTTTATATTCAAACTCTGGCGCTAGAGGATCATCACTCGGCGGATTGTCCTCTTTAAATTTTTCCTGTGCTTCTTTCTTAGCATCGGCATCTGCAGCTTCAAAAGCTTTTTTAATGTCTTCAGCTTGAGATCTGAAACTATTTATAGGATATTCTTGCATTAAGAAACGCAACTCGTTTACTAAAGCAGGCATTTCCATTGAAGCATAATCCTTTTCTTCTATTTCTTTAACGCTATCGTCTTCTGGCTCATTATCATCCTCGTCCTCATCATCTTTTGTAGAGTCAGTTGATTCAGAGGTTGTCTCGTCATTTTTTGATACAGCAGTTTCAGTTTCATCTTCAACTTCTACTATTGGGTCTTCAGATTTTTCTACGGCTTCTTTTTCATTTACAATAGCATCTTCATGAGTAGTAGAAGCATCTTCAGTAGGCTGATCTACTTTGTTAGTGCCACTTTTCACAGGCTGCTCACTATTATTTTCACTGTCAGTAGTTTCTTGACCTTCAGATTTGTAATCCTTGTCAGAAGCTTCTTCTACCATCGCATTTTCAAGAGCGTCTTGTGATTCGGTATTCTTTGGATCCATTTCTGGCGCATTTCCATCTGCATTTTGCAGGTTGTCATTCTTTTCCATTACTATAATTTTTAATAGGAACGGCAAGATAAATAGATTCTTCTTTACCTACAATGCTATGATGCATTACTTATTCCAAAGTTCCCATGCTTTTTCTGCTTGATGCTTTAACATCTCATAACCGTTGATTACCTGAGCACCTTGTTGTTGCCCTAGTTTCATAAAAAGCGTAAGCGCAGGATTATAAACCAGATCATAAAGAATATGGGTTTCATTAAGATGCTCATAAGGAATATCTGGTCTTAAGTGTACCTCTGGAACAACGCCTAGCGGTGTAGTATTAATAATGAGACTTACCATTTCTAGAACCTCTTTATTCACTGATTTGTAATCAATTGTAAATTCATCTTGTGGATTTCTACTCACAAATAGAAACGGAATTTGTAAAGCCTCCAGCGTGTAAGCTACTGCCTTAGAAGCACCACCAGTTCCTAAAATAAGAGCATTCTTTTTTATAGGTAAGAACGGTTCTAGACTTTTCCCAAAACCATAACAATCGGTATTGTGTCCTGTCCAGATATTATTCTCAATAGTTACTGTATTTATCGCTCCTATTGCTTTGGCTTCCTCACTTATTCCATCCACTACTTGCAGCATGTCTTCTTTATAAGGAATCGTTACGTTGAGACCTCTTAGAATTTCATTTTTGCCATTAGTCGTTCTAGTTTGCTCGTTGTAGGTAACGCTTTCGCGAAAGCGGGATAATAAAAACTCTCTACTCATTTCAAAGTTTTTATAGTGATGATCATCTAGTCCTAGTTGATCAAATTTTTCACCAAAATAGGCTCTTGAAAAACTGTAATCGAGTCGTTCTCCTACTAATCCAAAAATGCTAGATGGGATTTGCTTTATTTCCATATTGATCTAATATATAAACACTTAAAAAACCTATTAATATCATAAGAACAGCTATCCAAGTATAGGTGTCGTTGAAATCTGGCCAGTAACGGCTGTAATTCTCAAGGATTTGATCGCCATTTTTATCTAAAGCAAGAAGACCTTCTGAGGTGCGTTTAAAAACTTCTTTTTTCCAAGGCCAAACGACTCCCAAAGAACCTGTAATAAATCCTATAATCATTGCATTAGTTTCATTGCGGTAGTGCTTAATAGTCCAACCTAATAGATGAGATAAACTAATCAAACCTACAATAGAACCGACGGTAAAAACACTGAGAACTTGTAATAACTCCATGTGAACTGGATCGTACCACCATGAGAAATCACCCTGAAAAATAGCAACCATGGTATCAAAAAACGCATTGATACTATCAACTAGAAGTAACACATAATTCCCTAGTAATATAAGTATAAAACTGCCGCTCAAACCAGGTAACGTCATTCCTGAAATGCTGATCATGCCGCAAAAGAATACAAAGAGTAAGTTAGTATTTTCTTTGGCTGGATCGAGTAGGGAAGTACCTATTCCTATGGTAATTCCTATGATTAAAATAATAACATTCCTGCGCGTCCATTCTCCATAACTGCGAGAAATATAATAAATCGAGCCTAGAATCATACCAAAAAATGTCGCCCAGACTAAAATAGGATAGTAAGATATCAATAAGTCAAATCCTTTACTTACCGTAAAATAGCTTAATGCTTCACCTAGAATTAATAAAGAAAGGAACCTGCCATTGATGTAATCAAAGAAGCTACCGAATCTTCCAGAAAACAATAGCTTTGCTGCTTTAAGATTTAGTTTTTGTAGAGAATAAATAAATTCTTCATAGAATCCACCTACATATGCTACGACGCCACCACTTATTCCAGGAACTTTATTTGCAGTTCCCATAGCTATTCCTTTTAATACAAGAAATAGTTTATCGGTAAAGCTTCTTGTAGGCTGTCGCAATTATGGTTGTTTTTCATTTGCCCATCTTTCTAATCCTAGGATCAATACAAACCCTAGAAGAGCCAATAAGCAAACGTATATTATTTGTGGATCGCCATCAAATTGAAAAGGCGAGATACTCTTTTCTAAAAATGGAACTTCAACTCCATGACTATTAGTTCGATATTTGAGAACTTCCTTCCACGGCCATAACTTATTTAACGAACCGATCATGAAACCGGTCAATAACGCTAGGGTGAGGTTCTTTTGATTTTGGAAAAGCCAAGTCAATATTCTAGAAAATACTTTGAGCCCAGTCACGCATCCTACAGCAAAAAGCAACAGGTTACTTAAATAATCCCATGCTTGCGACCAGTCTCCAGCTGCCACAGCTTCCATCAAACCTGATATAGAGCCTAAAACCGTTTTATAACTTCCTAGAAGAAGTAATAAAAAAGCTCCTGAAACTCCAGGTAATATCATCGCAATAATGGCGATAAAACCAGAGAAAATGATATACCACCAGCTGTCTGGTGATCCTAATGGCTCAGCAATAGTGATGTAGTATGATATAATTGTTCCTATTACAATAGCTATGATAACGGCAACATTCCATTTAGGGATTTGTTTACCTATATAAATAACGCTTGCGAGTACGAGACCAAAAAAGAAGGACCACAATAAAACAGGATAGGTTTCTAATAGATAGGTGAGTAGTTTAGATAGACTTAAAATACTAATGGCAATACCTATTACTAAGGAGAGCAAGAAACTTAAATTGTACTTAACAAAGGTATTCTTAATACCGATTTTGAAGAAGTCTTTTAATAGCTGAAGATCGATTCCATCTATGGTTTTTATGAGTTCTTCATAAATACCAGTGATAAAAGCTATGGTCCCACCTGAAACGCCTGGAACAACATCTGCCGCGCCCATGAGCATTCCTTTGATTGATGTGGTGATATGTTTTTTTAAAGGCATTATTTACTTTTTTGCATCACTAATGAAAATTTGGCCTAAGTAAGTATAATTCTATTTCTTCAAAGAAAATCAAATCCCAAGAGTTGAAGCTTGGGATTTGAGAATTTAAATTTATCTGTGAATGGTTTGGGTTCTATCAGGACCTACACTCACTACTTTAATCGGGATTTCTAATTCTTTTTCTAAGAAATCGATGTAAGCGTTTAGTTCTTTTGGAAACTGAGAAGCTTCTCTCATTTTAGTAAGATCTTCTTTCCAGCAATCAAATTCTGAATAAATAGGAGTTACGTTTTCTGGTTCAATATTATATGGCAAATGAGTGATTTCTTTTCCTTTATATTTATAAGCAGTGCAAACCTTTAATTTACTAAAACCAGAGAGGACATCGCCTTTCATCATCATTAACTGTGTAACACCATTTACTTGACACGTATATTTAAGTGCCACAAGATCCAGCCAGCCACATCTACGAGCACGACCAGTAACAGCGCCAAACTCATGTCCTACTTTTGCCATTTCGGCACCTACTTCATCAAATAACTCTGTAGGGAAAGGACCGCTTCCTACGCGAGTAGTATATGCTTTAAAAATACCATACACTTCTCCTATTTGATTAGGAGCAACTCCAAGACCAGTGCATGCACCGGCAGCAGTAGTGTTTGAAGAGGTTACAAAAGGATAAGTTCCAAAGTCGATATCAAGTAAAGATCCTTGAGCACCTTCGGCAAGAACGGTTTTACCACTCTTTTGGGCATTTTGCAAATACTCTTCACTATCGATAAACGTCAATTCTTTCAAGACATCGACAGCTTTAAAGAATTCTTCTTCCATTTCTGGAAGATTGTACTGAATGTCTACATTATGAAATGCAATCAACTCCTCATGCTTATTTGCTAAAGCTCTGTATTTTTCTTTCCAAGAATTAAGTTCTAGATCTCCTAGTCTGATACCATTACGGCCAGTTTTATCCATGTAAGTAGGTCCTATTCCTTTAAGGGTAGAACCTATTTTTGCTTTTCCTTTGGAAGCCTCAGAAGCTGCATCGAGCAACCTATGCGTAGGTAAAATGACATGAGCTTTTCTAGAAAGAATCAATTTACTTTTATAGTCAATGTCAAATTTCTTTAAACCGTCTAATTCTTGAACAAAAACTACCGGATCAATAACTACTCCGTTACCTATGACATTCATAGACTTATCATGGAATATTCCAGAAGGTATTGTTCTTAATACGTGTTTAATACCGTCAAATTCTAAAGTATGTCCAGCATTTGGACCACCTTGAAATCTAGCGACAATATCATAGTTTGAGGTAAGCACGTCTACTATTTTACCTTTTCCCTCGTCGCCCCATTGAAGACCGAGCAATAAATCTACTGCCATTGTTATTTTTTTTCAGTTGTGTTTTTAACGCCGTAAAAATATAAAGAATGATTGGTAATCGATACATCAAATACCTCTTCAATTGTCTTTTTTATTGACTCTATTCTAGGGTCACAAAACTCAATCACTTCGTTAGTATCCGTTAAGATTAAATGATCGTGTTGTCTGTCAAAATATGATTTCTCATAATGCGATTGATTCTGATTAAATTGATGTCTTCTTACTAGTTTACTTTCTAATAAAAGTTCAATTGTGTTGTAAAGAGTGGCGCGGCTTACACGATAATTTTGATCCTTCATTTTAGTATATAAAGACTCTATATCAAAGTGCTCATCACTAGCATAAATTTCGTCTAGAATCGCATACCTTTCAGGAGTTTTGCGATGCTTGTTTTCACTCAGAAATTGAGTGAATACGTTTCTTACTATTTCTTGTTCTTTTTCAAGGTTGTTGATAATTTGACTCATATTTTTAAGATCTGGTTACCTTATCGATACCATTTAATTTATTTAAATTTTGCATGAGAGAAGTAAGCAGGTTTTTATTAGGTACTACAACCGTAATTTCTCCTGTAAAAATACCATGATTACTATTAAATGAAATATTTCTAATATTTACATGCATGTTTTCTGAAATCACTCTGGTCACTTCCTGTACCAGTCCCATTCTATCTATTCCAGTTAATTTTAATTCGGCTTTATACTCTCGTTGAGTGGAGTCAATCCATTTAGCACTGATGATTCTGTAAGCAAATTTACTTTGCAAACTTATGGCATTAGGACAATTCTTTTTATGAACCTTGATTCCTTCACTTACTGTAGTAAATCCAAAAACATCATCACCTTCTATAGGATTGCAACATTTTGATAAAGTGTAATCTAATGTAGCACCTTCTTTACCAAAAACTATAGCATCATAATTTTCAGTAACTTCTTCTTTATTAATATCAGGATTCTCTTTCGGTTTCCTAATCTTATTTTTTAGAAAAGAATAGAGCGCATTACTACGGCTGTTTGCATACTCTTTAATAGCCTTATTATCAATGGTACCATTACCAACTCTATAAAATAGATCGTGACTGGTTTTTAACTTAAAAAAGTTCACCATTTGATTCACACTAGTTTCATCTAGAGGTATTTTTTGAGATTTCAATTTTCTTTTCAAGATCTCCTTACCATCAGAGGCCAAAATTTTTTGATCCTCCTTTAAAGCGCCTTTTATTTTAGATCTGGCTCTTGCTGTTGTGGCATAGTCCAGCCAGTTCTTAGTAGGTTTCTGATTTTCGGAAGTGATGATATCTACTTGATCTCCACTTTTTAATTCGTGAGATAGTGGCACTAACTTACCATTCACTCGAGCTCCACGAGTATGTAAACCTACTTCTGTATGAATTGCAAATGCAAAGTCTAAAGGAGTTGCAGATTTAGGTAACGATTTCAACTCACCATTAGGAGTAAAAACAAATATTTCTTTACTGTATAGGTTTAATTTGAATTGCTCTACAAAGTCTACCGCATTACCATCTTGATTTTCGAGGGCTTCTTGTAATCGATTGAGCCACTCATCAAGACCATCTTCCTTATTTCCTTGTTTGTATTTATAGTGCGCAGCATAACCTTTTTCGGCTATTTCATGCATGCGTTCTGACCTAATTTGAACTTCAACCCATCTGCCGTCTGGTCCCATAACAGTAATATGCAGGGCTTCATATCCAGTAGATTTAGGCGAACTGATCCAGTCTCTTAAGCGTACTGGGTTAGGTGTAAAGTGATCTGTTACAACAGAGTATATTTTCCAGGCGAGGAACTTTTCATTTGCTCTATCACTTCTAAAAATGATACGTACCGCAAATTTATCATAGACTTCATCAAAGGAAACACTCTGTTTTAGCATTTTACGTCTTATAGAGAAAACAGATTTAGGACGTCCTGAAATTTTATATTCCAGACCTTCTTTATGCAAACTCTCGTCTATAACTGCACTGAAATCTTTAATGTATTTCTTTTGGTCTTCTTTACTATCTACAATGGACTGCTGGATATCGTTAAAAACCTCTGGCTCCGTATATTTTAGACCTAGATCCTCCAGTTCTGTCTTGATGTTATATAAACCTAATCTGTGAGCAATAGGAGCGTAAATATAAAGTGTCTCACTGGCAATTTTCACTTGTTTGTAATCGGGCATGCTGTCCATAGTTTGCATGTTGTGCAAACGGTCTGCTATTTTAATAATGATCACTCTAATGTCATCATTTAAGGTTAATAGCATTTTACGGAAATTCTCGGCTTGCTGTGAGATATCAGCGTCTTTCTTGAGGTGTGCAATTTTAGTAAGACCGTCAACAATGCGTGCTATGGTCTCACCAAAAAGTCTTTCTATATCTGATAATGTGTAAGCAGTGTCTTCTACAACGTCGTGCAACAAAGCTGCAGCAATAGCGGTTGCATCAAGTCCTATTTGCTTAGCAACAATTTTTGCAACTGCAATAGGATGAAAAATATATGCTTCACCAGACTTACGCCGTTGTGGTGCGTGTGCTTCTACGGCGATGTCAAAAGCCTTTCTAATCAGCTTTTTATCTTCATCGGTAAGCATTTGATAACTGATTTTTAAAAGGTCTTTATAGCCCTTTGCTATCAGTTTATTTTCCTCTTTTATTTCAACATCAGTCATATAGTAAAGTTAAGGTACTTTAAGGATATGACCAATTATTATTGGCTTTAGAGTTTTACTTTTATCCCGCTTTCGCGAAAGCGGAATTCTACACTGTCCTCTTAAAATAAGTTGAGTGAAAGAGGTGTTTTTTCTTTGGTACTTCTTTAATAAAGTTGAGGTGTTTTTCAAGTTTTCCTATAATGTTTTGTTAAGCTGCTGTTATTTTGAGCACCTCTCTTTCCTTTTAATTAATTTCCCGACCAAACTAATTTACTGAATCAATGAAAAAATATTTCTTATTAGGTTCCTTTGCAATAATTACTCTGTTTTTGAGCAGCTGTAAGACTTCACAAGAAGTTGTAAATAAAAAAGAACCAAACACTGAAAAAAGTTCTAAAAAGAACCAGAAATTCAAACCGTATTCTGAAGTAATAACTGACGAAGCCATAACAGACGATGGGCTTTTTAAAACACATCAAATTGATGAGGAATATTTCTATGAAATCCCTCAGGAATTGCTTGAAAAGGATATGTTATGGGTGACTCGTATAGCACAAATCCCTAACAATCTAGGTGGTGGCTACCTCAATGCAGGTTCTAAAACAAACCAGCAAGTAGTTTCTTGGGAGCGTTTTCAAGATAAAGTACTTTTAAAGGTAAAATCTTATGATGAAGTGGCACTAGATGAAAGCGCTGCAATTAATAACTCTGTAAAGGTTAATAATTATGAACCTATCATGTATGCCTTTGACATCAAGACTTTTAATGCAGATTCTACGGCTGTAGTCATAGACGTTTCTAAATTTTTAAGTAGCGATGTACCTTCTATCAGTGGTTTAAATTCTCGATTGAGAAGCCAGTACAAAGTAAGAAACTTGGACTCCAGCCGTAGTTTTATCAACTCTGTAAAATCATTTCCTAAAAATATTGAAGTAAAGCAAGACTTTACTTTTAACGCGGCACAACCACCTTCTAACGGTTCTGTAGGTTCTATAAGCTTACAGGTGAATCAATCCATGATTTTGTTACCAGAAAATCCTATGCAACCTAGACTTTATGATCCTAGAGTTGGATTCTTTACCGTTGGTCAAATTGATTATTCTAGCAAAGAGTTAAAAGCTGATGAGAAAAGATACATACGCCGCTGGAGATTAGAGCCTAAAGATCCTGAAGCTTATGCTCGTGGCGAATTAGTAGAGCCAGTAAAGCCAATAGTTTATTACTTAGATCCAGGGACTCCAGAAAACTTGAAAAAATATATCAAACAAGGAATCGAGGACTGGCAAAAACCATTTGAAACGGCAGGATTTAAAAATGCCATCATCGCAAAAGATGCACCTAGCAAAGAAGAGGATCCTGAGTTTTCTCCAGAAGATATTCGTTACTCTGTAGTAAGATATGTCGCTAGTACTACGCGCAATGCAGTAGGTCCATCAGTTAGTGATCCGCGTAGTGGTGAGATTATTGAAAGTGATATCATCTGGTATCACAACCATTTGAGATCCTATAGAAATAGATACTTACTTGAAACAGGTGCTGCAAATCCTAATGCTCGTACTTTAGATACAGATTCTGAAGAGATAGGAGAGATGATGCGTCAAGTGATTGCACATGAGGTAGGGCACGCACTAGGTTTCCCTCATAATATGGCTGCAAGTTACGCCTATGATGTAGAAGATTATAGAAATGGAGATTTCACACAGAAAAATGGTATCGCAGCAAGTCTTATGGATTATGCTCGTTACAATTATATCGCTCAACCTGGAGATGAAAATATAAGATTTGTGAGACAGATGGGACCTTATGACCATTACGCAACAAATTGGGGTTATCGTGTAATCCCAAATGCAAATACACCAGAAGCTGAAACCGAAACCTTAAACTCGTGGATCATGGAAAAGGCAGGTGATCCTAAATATAAATTTGGTAGGCAGAGTAGTAGGTTTGATCCACAATCTCAAACTGAAGCTATAGGAAATGACCCAATTAAGGCAAGTACATACGGTATAAAAAACCTTAAATATGTTGCAAAGAACCTTCCTCAATGGACGTCACAACAAACTGATAACTATGACGATTTACAAGAATTATATGGTGAAATGTTAGGCGTGTGGTCGCGATATGTAGGTCATGTAGTGACTAATGTAGGTGGAGTAAATGAGGATCTTAAGAAACCGACACAGGCAGGAACAGTTTATAGCACGGTGGATAAGAAAACGCAAAAGGAATCCGTTCAATGGATTAAAGAAAATGTTTTTGACACACCAGAATGGTTGATCGATCGCAACATCGTAAAAAACATAAGTCCAGACGCTTATTTTGAACGCCTTAGATCTGTTCAAGTACGTCATTTAAATAACTTATTGAGTTTTGATCGTATCGGTAGATTGATAAATGCTGAAACGACAGAAACAGATTACTACAGTGCTTTAAACTTAATGGACGATGTACAAAGTGCGATATTTACAAATGCTAAAGTAGACGTTTATAAAAGAAATTTACAACGTGCTTATGTAGAGCGATTAGAGTATTTAATGAATGAGGATTCTCGATTTAGTAATTATAATAAAGACCAGAGTGATGTACAAGCCTTGGTTAGAGGTGAACTTAAATCTTTGCAATCTACTTTAAGAACTAAGAGAAATAGAGCAGGAAATAAGGTAAATCGATATCATTATGAAGATTTACTTGCTCGCATAGATTTGATAGTGAATCCGCGATAGTTTTTATTTTATAATTGATTTATTAAAAAGCAATCTGAGAAGGTTGCTTTTTTTTGCGCTTTCGCGAAAGCGAGATCAAATCTAAGATAAGCCGTTACAGCTGTTTAATAGTCGCTCATGAGGTAATTCATGAAATGCTTAGAAATCTATGTAGATTCTTGTTTGGGATGCCATTTGTAATAAGCCACAGAAGCAATGAGGCCAATTACAGAAAAAGCTATAAGCAAGCCAAAAATTTGCTGATAACCTTGCAAGCCAGGCGAGTTATCAATAAAATAACCAGTGAGTGGTCCCATAAAAATATCTGGAGTATACCCTATTAAAGAGATCATACCGACTGCTGTTCCAGTTACCGCAAGAGGGATTTTACCTTCTTGAATTGCCGAGAAATACAAGGTCCTAAAAGCATAAACTCCTGTCGCAGTTAGAATTATTGCAAACCAAAAAAGGAATGTCGAGTTAGCATTTATGATTCCTGAACTAAACATACTTGCACCTATAATGGTAATCGCAAAACCATAAATCATCATCAATGAAGATTTAGTTTTATCCGCTAAGAAGCCTACTACAACTCCTATAAATACACGTATTCCAAGAAGATTACCACCTATTTGAGCAGAAACTAGGTCATCATATCCCATAACTTCATTTGCAAATTGCGAGTAATAATCGGTGATTTTATAGCCGGTATAAGCACATAAAATGATAACCATGAGCAGCCATACCGACCTTATTTGAATGACAACTAAATATTTATGAAGTAACTGACGCCAAGTAACTTTGTCTTTAACGTCGGTTGGTCTAGTTTCGTTTTTAATAAAGAAGAAAACTAGAACAGCAACGAATGCTATTAAGGCGGAGCACGTAAGTACGACATATTTATAAGCCTCTTGACGTTCTATTAAAGCTGTAAACTCGATTTCTTGAGTTAAGAATATTGAAAATATATAAAGACCTACCAGTCCAAAACCAAAAGAAACAGCTCCACGACCACCATCGAGTAATCCAAAAGCAATTCCTTGTTTATTCTTTCCGCCCCAGACTCTTGTTGCTTTAATCATAGCTGCCCAAAACAAGAATATAGTTGTAAAACCCCAATAACCGTAAAGAAGACTCAATTCATAAAATGATGGAAAAGTAGCCATGTAAATACCTCCAACTGCTGTTAATAGCAGTGATATAGACATTAAATACCGAGGCTGATATTTATCTGCAAAGCTGCCACCTAGAAAATAAGAGAAGAAAGCTACAGTACCATAAATAGAAAAACAAACACCCAATTCAACATTAGTCAATTGATATAGCTCCAGAACAGTTGGTCTAAAAATACGTGCCAAAACAAACGGCAAAATAAAGTTAGCCTCACCAGCAATGATGAGTAATAAAAGTTCTAATGTATTTTTTACTTTACTAGAAATGAGAACAAATTTTTTAAACAGATTAAAAATATGATTTAAAAATAAAGCTATTTGGTTAATGTGTCCACGAAGTACTTTTAATCAATTATCTATCTCTATAGCATCTTTAGAAAACAATTCTTGTAAGAAACTAAAAACATCGATTAAATCCCAAGCTGGTCCCAATAGGCTATGTACTAACGATACTGAAATTGTTGCTCCATTATTAAGCCTATTAATTAACTCAATTAGGTTAGGATGGTTTTTGACAACCATTTGATGTCCTCGCGCAAATATTAACACAGAATCATCAGTTTGAACCTCAAAAAGCAAAGGGAATATAGATAAACCCTTGAAATTAGCATTCATATCACTAGGCATTGTAGCGTGATTTCTTATAGATTTTCTTGCTAGTCCACCATTACTTCTCAATTTAAGAATATTTCTAGATAAAACTAGTTCCATTTTTCGTTGAACTGATTGGATGTCTATTAGCTGATTCCATAACGCTGGAGTGGCTTCTATTTCTATAGGCTTTTCATAATTTACATGATTTTTTAATCCTTGTTCTCCAGTGGCTTGTATCAAATCATTTTCAAATTGATCCTTAGGAGGATTTATATAATCTAAAACCACACTTGAAGAAAATTCCGAGGTGTTTCCTATGTGATAAACATAGTGAGGTATGAACATAGCATCACCAGGTTCTAAAATATATTCCTCACCTTCAGATATCATTTCAGATACGTTATGAAATACCTGAGTATTATGGTCTAGTGCGTTAAACTTTGGATCGTCCCATGTATAAAATTGTTTATTTTCTGGACCTAAATGAAATAAGATCCCATCTTCTCCAGTAGCTTCTTTATGAATCCCAAAAGGTGTGAAACCATAATTCCCCATAAAAAACAGAAATGATAATCCATGAACTGGCATTCCAGCAGTTTTGAGCAAAGGCGAGACCAAAGATGCGGCCTTTTCTGCAAAAGCATTACTGTACTGTTCTAGTCCTATTAAAATCATTCCAAACTTTTGTTCACCAAAAATTTGATGCGACCATTCTTCAAGAGATTCACCTACCTTAGGAGGATGCTCCACTAATTTAAGAATATAGTCATTCCGTAGCTCACTATCTATATAGATTTTCATCCCGATGTGGTGTTGTCCTTTATTTAAAAATCCATTTAAGACATCTATAAGCAGCACCTGTAAGTGATTGATATCACTTTGTGAGAGTAACTGATGTGCTTGTGCTGGTTTTTGTAATTGTTTGGTGTCTTTGTAAAATGTATTCCAAGTATTGTGGTTCATAAATTCTTTGGTTGAGAAATGAAAAGTGGTGTAGTGCAAATGCTTAAATATTCTTATTTATAAAAATCATGACGCTTTCGCGAAAGCGGAAACGCAACAAGTTGATTACAAAAGTTTCTTTTATTTCAGAAAAATAAATATATAACTAAAAAAGGATGCTTAAAATAATTCTTAAGCATCCTTTAATATATTACAGTAACTAGATGTTATCTATGTCCTACCATATCTTCTGGCTTCACCCATTCATCAAACTCCTCAGAAGTGACGTAACCTAAGTCCAGAGCCGCAGCTTTTAAAGTTGTTCCTTCTTCATGGGCTTTATTTGCGATTTCGGCAGCTTTGTAATATCCTATTTTAGTATTTAAAGCAGTTACCAGCATTAATGAGTTATCGAGTAAAGACTTGATAGTTTCTTTATTAGGTTCTATTCCTACAGCACAATTCTCGTCAAAACTAATACACGCATCACCTATCAATTGAGCGCTTTCAAGAACTGCCGCTGCCATAACAGGTTTAAACACGTTAAGTTCAAAATGACCTTGCATTCCACCTACAGTAACAGTAGTATCATTACCCATAATTCTTGCACAAACCATGGTTATAGCTTCGGCTTGAGTAGGATTTACTTTTCCTGGCATGATAGAACTTCCAGGCTCGTTTGCAGGAATAATTAATTCTCCTATACCGCTACGAGGACCACTAGCTAGCATTCTTATATCGTGAGCAATTTTATTCAATGAAACGGCAATTTGCTTTAATGCGCCATGAGTTTCTACAAGTGCATCGTGAGCAGCAAGAGCTTCAAATTTATTGTCGGCTGTTTTAAATGGTAACTCGGTAAATTGTGCGATATAATCTGCCACTTTTACATCATAACCTTCTGGTGTGTTAAGACCAGTTCCTACCGCAGTTCCTCCTAAGGCTAGTTGTCTCAGATGAGCTAGGGTATTTTCTAAAGCAATAATACCGTGATCCAGTTGAGAAACATATCCTGAAAACTCTTGACCTAAGGTAAGTGGAGTAGCATCCATTAAATGAGTACGTCCTATTTTTACAACCTCGCTAAAGTCTATAGATTTTTTATGTAATGTATTGCGCAATTGCTTTATCGCAGGAATGGTACTTTCTACAACTTTTTTGTAGCAAGCGATGTGCATTCCTGTTGGAAATGTATCGTTAGAAGATTGTGATTTATTCACGTCATCATTTGGTTGTATGGTTTTATCTCCTTCACCTATAACCTTACCAGCAAGTTGATGAGCACGATTTGCTATTACTTCATTCACATTCATGTTAGATTGTGTACCAGAACCAGTTTGCCAGATCACAAGCGGGAATTGATCATCGTGTTTACCGTCTAAGATTTCATCACAAACTTGGGCAATAAGGTCTCGTTTACTTTCTTCTAGAACGCCCAGATCACAATTAGTAAAAGCCGCTGCTTTTTTTAAATAGGCAAAACCATAAACTATTTCCAGTGGCATACTACCAGCAGGACCTATTTTAAAATTCATGCGAGAACGTTGTGTTTGCGCTCCCCAAAGTTTATCTGCAGGAACTTCAACGTTCCCCATCGTATCTTTTTCTATTCTATATTTCATGTAAACTGATTTTCTACAAATATAAAACCTGTACGTTTTATAAGGTGGTTCTTAAAGAGAATTATAACAACAGGTATGTGCAATTTCTTTTTACCGCTTTCGCGAAAGCGAGATTAACAAAAGCATTATCCAAGTAGATTAAGGATAGTAAGCTGATTAATTAGCTAAAAAAAAGGGACTTTTGATTTATAAACAGGATTTTGTTAATAAATCTGACGGAGATATTTTATTTTTAAATAGTAGTCTGTATCTTTGCAGCAAACACAGAAGTATTATGTTCGAATTTGATCAGTATTTAGGCTTTTTAGCATTTTTAGGAATCCTTACCATTGGATTTTGGTTGATGTTATTTTTGACTTTGTTTGCAATACCGTATTGGATTACAGGATCTGCATTGGAAAAGAGAAAATTAAAGAAAGAAGCAAAACTTAAGGAACAAGAAAATTAGATCACATTTCTAATTTGATGTTTTATATACAACCGTTCATTTTGAGCGGTTTTTTTATATCGTAATTTTAGTTAACTGCAATGAATAGAATCTAGTAATGCGCATAAAATAGTGACTAGATGAAATAAAAGACAGATTTCTGTTTTTGACTCACGTTAGTAATGCCTCCATTTAGACTAAAGCAAATATAGCAGCACCATAAAGTGCAAAACGCACAAAACGCAACAACCCTACTAGAGCCCAACTTTTAACTGGGTAACTCAACATACCTGCGACTAGACTTGCCATAGAAAAGGGTAGAGGTAATAAAGCACCTACGGCTATTAAAACGCCGCCCCATTTTCTCGCCATTACCAGTTGTTTAGCCATTTTAACTTCTAAGTAATTATGTAGGCTAGGAATTTTCAAGGCACGTCTTCCAATCCAGTAAGAAGTGAATCCTCCTAAATAGGAGAATAAGGCGATTAGGGATAAATTAATAATAGGAGTGGAGGTTTCTCCTGCCCAAGCTATAAATAATTCTGGCGGTATTAATCCTAAAACAGTTTCAGAAACATAGAAAAAAGCAAGAACTCCATAATCTGGTAAAGTTTCTACAGCAAGCTCCAGCGCTTCGTTGATATCCATTACAAAGAAGTGAAGTGCAGCAAGAATAGCAACCACGATAAGTACTGGAGGCATAGACTTTTTAATACTGTCTATGACAAAAGTATAGAACCCAGTAAGCTTGTAATACTTATGAGCACGATCTGGCTGAAACCAGGGTTTTTTCTTTGTTGTAGATTGATCCAAAATAATTTTATTTCCTCTTTGCAAAATTAAGATTTTAACGGCTTTAACTACGTTAAAGTATTACGAATTAAAATAATCTGGTTTTCTTAACACTAAACAAAGGTTAAGAACCTTAAAAAAGAAGTACTTTTGCAAATCTCAAAAATGAAAATCCAGAGTCTTGTCTATGAAAAATGAAACTGAAATAAAATCTTTATACGATTACCAAAACCGCGATCTGGAAGCGGTTTTTGACCGTATTAACAATAAACCAGACGATTACAATTTGCTCTATCAGTTGCCTACAGGTGGAGGAAAAACGGTTATCTTCTCTGAGATCGTACGCAGGTACATAAGAGATAAAGGTAAGAAAGTGGTTATTCTTACTCACCGTATCGAGTTGTGTAAGCAAACTTCAAAAATGCTCAATGGCTTTAATGTAAAAAATAAAGTCATTAATTCTAAGGTAAAGGAGCTTGACGATCAAAAGGACTTTGATTGTTTCGTTGCCATGGTAGAAACCTTGAACAATCGTATTCAAGATGATAAACTAGAACTAGACGACATAGGTCTAGTTATTATTGACGAAGCGCATTACAATAGTTTTAGAAAACTATTTAAGTATTTTGACCACTGCTTTATGCTAGGTGTAACCGCTACTCCTTTAAGTTCTAATTTCAAGTTGCCTATGAAGGACAATTATAGAGAGCTTATCGTGGGAAATAGTATTACCTCCTTAGTAGAACAAGGTTTCCTAGCTCAAGCGGTAACGCATACTTATGATGTAGGTTTGAGTGGTCTTACAATAGGTATGAATGGTGATTATACTGTAAAGAGTAGTGAGAAGTTGTATACCGCGGTGACAATGCAGGATAAGTTATTACAATCCTACAATGAAGTCGCAAAAGGTAAAAAGACGCTTATTTTTAATAATGGTATTAGAACTAGTATTGAAGTAGAAGATACCTTTAGAAGAGCTGGAATAGAAATACGTCACTTAGATAATACCAATACAAAGGAAGAACGTAAAGAAATTCTTAGATGGTTTAGAAACAAACCTGATGCTGTTCTTACCTCAGTAAGTATTTTGACTACAGGTTTTGATGAACCTAGTGTGGAATGTATTATTTTAAATCGTGCAACTAAGTCGCTTACTTTATATTACCAAATGATAGGTCGTGGTTCTCGTATCTTAGATGGCAAGAAAGAATTTCAAATTATTGATTTAGGAAACAACGTAGCACGTTTTGGTTTATGGAATGAGCCAGTAGACTGGCAACAAGTCTTTAGATCTCCAGACTTCTATGTGGAGAACATCGTTTCTGATGAAGAGATCGAGCGTAATTTTGTTTACCAGATGCCAGAAGCCACAAAAGCTGAATTTCCTAATACAAAGGACTTCACTTTTGATATTAAAGGAGCTTATAAACGCATTACCAAAGAAGGGCGCAAGTCTAAAGACGTTCTCGATGAGTCGATCGCACAGCACGTACAATGGTGTGTAGAGAATAGTGAGGATGTGTTTGATGCTCGTATCCTTGCAAAATTATTGAAGGAAGATATCAAAGATCGCATCAGGCGATATGCGTATTGTATAATCAACAATACTAACAACTATAAAGACTGGCTAGAAGAAGATTATTACAGACGTCTTAGAATGGCTATTCAACAAGAGTTTGCTGGTGTAGAAACAGATTAATTTAGATCTCGCTTTCGCGAAAGCTAGATCACAAAAAAGGGTATGATATATTATGATCATACCCTTTTTTATGTCAGAAATTTAAGCCAAGCGAGCAATAGAATTATATAGCATATTCCAATTATCACTTTACTGCATGTTTGTTTTTTATTAACCTGTTTACTGATTGATTCTTTTTGTTGATCAAACGAATTATTTTTAAAAAAATCAACTGAGACGGTTTTTTCTAAAATTTTTGGACTCCATAAATGTAATAAACTGATCGGTGTTAAAAATGTTCCCATTTCTAAATTTCTTTCTAAATTAGGTATAACAACGTTTTGTTCTATTAAATAAATTACCATCAAAACGCTGTTCAAAACTGTAATAATAAAAGCGATCGAACCGAAAAATACAATTGCTTTTGCTGAGAAGTATTTTAATTCAAACAATTTTAAAAGGGATTAGAAATTAAAAAAGCGCAAATTATAGAATTTGCGCTTTTATTATATAGGAGTGCAGCTCTATTTATTTCAACGCTGGACGTTCGTCTGCATTTGCAACTTTCCATGCGGTAGCAAATATCAATTTAGCACGGCGCTGGTAGAGTTCATATTCTATTTTATCTGGAGTATCTGTAGGTTTATGGTAATCTTCATGAGTTCCATTAAAATAGAAAATTACGGGAACATCATTTTTCGCAAAATTATAGTGATCGCTACGGTAGTAAAAACGATTAGGA
The DNA here is from genome assembly GCF_000332115.1 of Nonlabens dokdonensis DSW-6. Classification (NCBI taxonomy): domain Bacteria; kingdom Pseudomonadati; phylum Bacteroidota; class Flavobacteriia; order Flavobacteriales; family Flavobacteriaceae; genus Nonlabens; species Nonlabens dokdonensis. The sequence continues at coordinate 3,639,496 of NC_020156.1, read as the reverse complement.
TCGTCTTTACCGTTGTATTTGTAATCTAAATTCATGTTCATAGAACTTTTATTTGCCGCCTCAGACATATCATGTAGCTCTTGAGATAACATATCACTACCTATCAAGTAAACATAATCAGGATTATCTTTATGGTCAGCATCTATTCTTCCTATCATATCGATATTTAGATTTGCTATGGTATTTTCCATAGGGTAAATAGGATTATCTGCATAGTACTTGCTTCCTTTCAATCCTATTTCTTCTCCAGTCACGTGTAAGAATAAGATAGACCTGCGCGGTCCATAGCCATCATTAACAGCTTGTTTAAAAGCTTCAGCAATTTCTAGAAGAGCGATGGTACCACTCCCGTCATCATCGGCACCATTATAGACTTTATCGTCTTTCATACCTACGTGATCTAAATGTGCAGAAATTACAAGAACTTCATCTGGAAATTCACGTCCTTCTATGTAAGCTAGCACGTTTTCTGAAGATAATTCTGGTTTCCCAAAAGCTTTACCAGGAACTATTTGAAAATAATCGCCATACTGACCGCCGCCAGGAACTCCCATTTTTTTGTATTGGTCTCGTAAATAATTCACCGCTTTTTTCTGTCCAGGAGAGCCAGTATTACGACCTTCCATTTCATCGCTAGCATAATAATAGAGTTGTTCTTCTAGCTCTTCTAGTGTAATGGTATTAGCATAATCCATTACATTTACCTTAGAATAATCTAGAACTGCTTTTGAGCTTGTTCCATCGGCGCCAGGTTTACCAGGTTTGCCATCTTTTCCTCTCATGCCTTTGCATCCTATAATTAAGGTAGAAGCTAGAGCAATTAATAATACATTTTTTAAATTCACTTGATTGAAGTTTGGTTATTTTTTATTCTTTTCTTTAGAGCTTTTCAAGATTTTATACTCTTCATAGCATTCACTTATGGCGTCTAAAATTTGAAGGTCATTTGCCGTTTCTATGAAAGTTTTAGAATACTGACAATTTCTTAAAATAGCATCAATATCTAATTTATCTAATTGCAACAGATTCATTAAGGTTTCTCTGTCGTATTTACTTTGCAATAAGGTTCTGATCTCGTCCTGCTCTTTTACTTGTCGTAGTTTACGCATGGATTTTCCCTTCTTACCAAAAGTATTGTACAAGAAGTCTGCAGGGTTAAAAACACTTTCTAAAATATTAGTAATCGCTCCAGGCTCACTATCTCCTGCTTCATAACCTTTAGGCAAACCACTAATTTTATACCTTCTTGTAGCATAAATAGGGGCACGTTTTGCATCTATCTCTAAGAAGCCAGTCAACGAGGTTTCGGTTACGGTAACCTCATCTAGTGCAATACCTTGCTCGGTCATAGATATGGTAACATCACCAAATTTTAACCAGTCTTCTGTTACTCGTACATTTATCGTTTCAAAACCTAAGTACGAGAAATATAGGGTATCGTTAACTTTAGCAGTAATTTGAAAAACACCTTCTTTATTGGTTGTGGTACCTTTAATCTGGTTAAGGTTCAATATGTTAACATTTTCAAGAATGGTATTATCCTTTGCGTTCAGAACTTTTCCTTTCACCTTAGTAGGAGTGGTCTCGGTCTTTTTGGTTGTTTCCTTTTCGCCTTGAGCGTTACTAAATGAGATAAATAAGCCAAAACAAAAAAATAGAATGTAAGAGTGTAGTTTCATATTGTGGTATAAAAATAAGCTAAAGCACTTATTTAATAGGGATTTATATTTTAATTAACGTCTTTCAGGTAGTCTATAAGTTTGCTTAAAGCCTTTGCTCTGTGACTTATTTCACCCTTTTCTGTTAAGGTCATTTGTGCAAATGATTTTGTGTAACCGTCTGGCTGAAAGATAGGGTCGTATCCAAAGCCTTTATCTCCTTTACGTTCTTTAAGAATAGTTCCTTCACAAATGCCTTCAAACAAGGTTTGACAATGGTTCAAATGTAACGCAATGGCTGTGATAAAACGTGCCTTCCTATCGTTATTGTTTGTTAACTTATCTAGTAGTAAGTCCATGTTATCCTCACTGTTCTTTTGCTCTCCAGCATATCTAGCGCTGTATACTCCAGGCTCGCCGTCTAGAGAATCAACGATAAGACCAGTATCGTCTGCAAAAATGGGTAAGTCAAATCGATTTCTGAGGTATTCTACTTTCTGTATAGCATTCCCAGCAATAGTATCGGCTGTTTCTGGTATGTCTTCTTCAAAACCTAAGTCTTTAAGACTAACAAGCTTTACATGAGAAGGCATTAAAACTTGTACTTCTTTAAGCTTGTTTTCGTTATGAGTAGCAAAGATAATTTCCATAGTTATAGGTTTTGAGCAATTTCTTCAAGTAAAGGAACGTGAACGACATGCTTTATTTCAGGTCGGTATATCTCACAATCTGTACCAAATAGCAATTCTATTTTTTCTTTTTCTCTTTCGACGATTTCTTCATTAGAATATTCGTCTTTTGTTCCAGCAATGTGAATAAATCGAGAACAGTATTTCTTAAAATGCAAACCGTCTTCTTTGGTAAGTTCTTCAGGAATACTACCGCTGTGCATAATAAGCGATGTAATAGGGAAGTGGTGTTGTTTTAAAAATCTAGTAGCGATAGAAACACCTTGAGAATAACCAAAAAGTGTTACACGTGGATCTTGTTCGATTTTTTCTGAGATTAAAACCTTATTGATGTAGTTGAGGTTATTTTGCATTTCTTGATGCGTGTCCACCTTTGTAAGCCAGCAAGCACCTACGTGTTTAAAACCCTTACCTATATAAGCCTTAGAAGGTGCTTGAAGAATGATGACATAGTTTTTAACCGAATCAAAATTCTCAAAATATTTTTTAAAATAGGTAGATAAGTAACCCAATCCATGAAAACATACCCAAATATGTTGCGTTTCATCTGTCAGTTCAAAAAGTGTCTCGTAGGAGTTTGTGTGTGTATAAGATACTATTTTAACCATTAATTCTATTCTATGCCTTATTTTTGGTAAAGATATGGACAAAGAAGAAATACTACAGCGCTGTAATGCGATTTGCAAGAATACGCTCATGGAAACTCTCGACATAGACTATGTCGATGTAGGAGAAGATTATTTGACAGCTAGAATGCCAGTCACTCACAAAGTACATCAACCAGATGGAGTGCTTCATGGAGGTGCTAGCGTTGCTCTAGCTGAGTCAGTAGGAAGTGCCGCAAGCTATATGTTTTTAGATACTAAAAACTTTGCAATACGTGGTCTTGAAATAAGTGCAAATCATACTCGATCGAAGAAGGATGGATACGTTTTTGCAACGGCTCGATTTTTACATAAAGGAAGAACAACTCAACTCTGGGAAATCAAAATTACTGATGAAGAGCAGCGCCTTATTTCCATTTGTAAACTGACCACTATTGCTCTAAAAAAATAACTGTATTTTTAACTCTTATTACTTTACCGCTTGCGCGAAAACTTACTCTCATACCTACAAAATCTAGTCGATAATAAGCTTCCTTTTCTGTTACTTAGAAAAGCAAACCAAAGCACTGTGCGCATTCTCTCACAGCGAGATCAAAAATGGCATAAAACAGCACCTGACAACATGACTTATGGTGTTTTTTCAAAATTTGAAAATTCAGAAGATCAGGTTTTTATACCTTCTGAAGAGTATAAAGAATTTAAGTTTAAAAATTCAAGTAACACTTCTTCTAAGCTACTGAATGCAACTCATTTGATTGATGAAAAAGAGAAATTAAGGTATGCAAATATGGTGCGTAAAACGGTGGACATGCTCAAGGAATCTACCGTTCAAAAAGTCGTTCTGTCTCGTGTGGAAAGTTTTACAAAACGATCATCGGATCTTGAGATTTTAGAAGCTTTGCTCAATGAATATCCGGCAGCAAATTGTTACTTTTTTCACCATCCAAAAGTAGGAAAATGGATGGGCGCAACTCCTGAGATTTTAGCAGTAATAAAAGGTGAAAATTTACAAACCATGTCTCTTGCTGGAACTGCAGTATTCAATCCAAATCAAGATCATGTTTGGGGAGAAAAAGAGATCGAAGAACAAAAATTAGTAACCGACTTCATTGTAGAAAATCTAAAAGCAAAAGGTGTTTCACATATCAAAAAATCACTAGTTCAAACAGCACAAGCTGGTACCTTAGTACATTTAAAAACTGATATCAATGCGTTAATTGATCCATCTAGAAAAGAAGATTATATAGAGGCATTGCATCCTACACCTGCGGTTTGTGGTTTGCCTAGAGATGCTGCGCAAAAATTTATCAAGGATAATGAAGGTTATGACCGTTCTTTTTATACTGGATACTTGGGTATAGTAGAAGAACGTGAAGCGAGTTATTACGTAAACTTAAGGTGTATGCAGTTACTTGATGATGAAGCATACTTATATGTAGGTGGTGGTATTACTGCAAAGAGTGATCCTATTCTAGAATATGAAGAAACAGTTCAAAAACTGTTTACTATGAAAAGCTTGTTGTGATAATTTAAATTACAATATGCTTCTAAAAGCAGTTCTTAAGAGAGTAGTTTTAAATCCGACTACTTGTCCTTGTTCATTACGACTTTCGTTCATTGCCCTAAAATAAGAGAAGACCTTACCGAAGATAGACTTCGTAAAAATTGCACTTTGATATATTCCTACAAACGAATAAAAAACAAGGTATTTAAATATAATCATAGGTTGGATCTCTTTATTGAATTTTAAAGATCGACATAATATTTTAAATAAACAATATTGATTTTCTAAAAGTTCTTTATTAGTTTTTGAAACAGCTTGTTTTCTAGATAAAAAGACTTATTGAATAGTCTAAGTGTTGATTGAACTGTTTATTTAATTAATTTAATGATTAAAAATTAAGATATCTTCCTTAAAACAGGTATGATTATATAGATTTGCCAGGCTATTGCTGTCTCAATTTTTAATTATTCACTTTTAAAGAAGATTTATTTTTGGTAAGAAGCTGTTAAGGAAGTTGTCTGCAACTAGTTTGGCTAGTACCTTTGTTAGTATATGTATCCAGAAATTCTTCATGCTCAGCAAGTCATTCTTTTATGTAAAGAAAGAGGTATAAAAAACATCGTTATCTCGCCTGGTTCTAGAAATGCTCCATTAACAATAGGTTTTTCAGAAAATGATTTTTTCAATTGTTATAGCGTTGTAGATGAACGTTGTGCAGCTCATGTAGCATTGGGTATTGCGCAGCAATTGCAAGAGCCAGTGGCAATTCTTTGCACCAGTGGTAGCGCTCTACTTAATTATTATCCAGCTATTGCAGAGGCTTTTTACTCTGAAATTCCCTTATTAGTTCTCAGTGCAGACCGTCCATCTCACAAAATTGATATAGGTGATGGTCAAACTATTAGGCAGCAACATGTATTTGCAAATCATATTTTATTTGATACACAGCTAGAAGTTATTAATTCTGTAGAAGATCAAGAAGGTATCGCGACTAATGAGCGATTGATCAATAAAGCAATCAACACTTCTATCTCACAACATGGTCCCGTACATATTAATATACCTTTTGAAGAGCCTTTATACAACAAGGTAGATCAACCATCTCTAGAAGTTAAGGTAATAGACCTTCTTAAAGATGAGTCTAGTATAATTCCAGAAAGTTTTATTGACCAATGGAAAAACGCCAAAAGGAAATTAGTCATTCTAGCAACATTGAATCCGCCGGTGTTTCAAAAGGAAGATCTAGATATTTTAACTAGTGATCCTAGTGTTTTAGTAATGAGCGAGGTGAGTAGTAACGTCGTCCATGAAAATATCATTTGGGGAATAGATACCTTAATTGCACCTATAGAAAAGCACGACGATCAGATTAAGGACTTGCAACCAGATCTGGTAGTTACCATAGGCGGAATGATCGTCTCCAAAAAAATCAAACAATACTTAAGACGTTTTGAAACTAAAGTACATTTTCACGTAGGTAAAAGAAAGGCTTATGATACGTTCTTTAAACTTGCTGGTCATATTAAGGTAAAGCCTCAACTCTGGATTGAGCAATTACCTAAAGAATATGTGAAAAGCAATTATCAAAAACGCTGGACAGACCATTTTAAAGATTACCTGATTAAAAGAGAGCGCTATTTTGAAAAAATGCCTTGGTCTGATTTCAAAGTCTTTGAATTACTATTTAAAGAACTTCCTAATGATATTGTTTTACAGTTAGGTAATAGTAGTACGATACGTTATGCGCAATTATTTCAAATGAATCCTACGCATGTGGTATTCTCTAACCGTGGTACAAGTGGTATCGATGGATGTACTAGTACAGCAATAGGCGCTGCTATTGCTAGTAATAAACCAGTTACTTTAATTACTGGAGATTTGAGTTTTTTCTACGATTCTAACGCTTTGTGGAACAATTATATTCCTAAAAACTTCAAGATTATTGTAATCAATAATTCTGGAGGTGGAATTTTTAGAATTTTACCTGGTCATAAGGATACTATGGAGTTTGACACCTATTTTGAGACTCAACATCATCTTACTGCAAAGCACCTTTGCAAGATGCATAGTTTTAATTATCAAAGTATAAGTGAAGAGTCCGCTTTCGCGAAAGCGTACCAAAAATTACAATCTAACAACAAGCAACCTCAATTGTTAGAAATATTTACACCTAGACGGACTAATGATACCGTTCTTCTAGATTACTTTAAATTTTTAAAATAGAAATTAATCCTTTACTTTTAAGGCATACATTTATCATTAATTAATTAATTTAAATCGATCAGTAACATTATGAGTAAATTTGACGAAAGAGTAGAAAAATACATCGCAGCTTACAAAGACAAAGTAGGAGGCAAACTTGATGAAGAGTTGCTTAGAAAAGTAACAAAAGGTTTAGGACCATCTATTTATAACAAAGATGCCGAAACTGTAAGTGCTGAGAAAAGCGAAATGGAACGCGTAGTTAAAAACTACTTAGAGAAAAAATTAGGTCTTTCAGGAGATAATTTAATGGATTCTGTAGAAGCAGTAATCGAAAAGTATGGTAAAAGTGAGCGTGCAAAATACCGTGCTTGTATCTATTACATGCTTTGTGTTCACCACGGTAAAGAGTCTGTTTACAACTAGAATCCTTTACATTTTATATAAAAAATCCACCTTGAAAGAGGTGGATTTTTTGTTGATATTCAGATCAATTGTGAATTTCTAGAAGTAAATTAAATCCTGATTGATATTGATACGTTCTATAACACTCTCTACTTTGAGGTGCATTTTATTGAAAAATTGTGCTCTATCTCGCTCACCAGAGTTGACTAACAGCTTTGAATTCTTCATTTGTTTTTCAAAAAAACGATCCAATTTATTACACGTAGGCTGGTGTTCTACTTTAAAATAGGTAAGTACGGTAAAAGGCGAGAAAAATACTTTTTGATTTTTAGTCTTGACCATGATGGTATTGCTCATGGTGAGGAGATCGCTTTTATACAAATGGTATTTGGCATTATTCTTAGAGTTAATGATCGTTTGCTGTATACTCTGTTTTTCGACATGATCTATGATGTCTTTGAGGTCTTTACAAATTAATAAGGCGTGTTCTCGAGTTAATAAGCCAGTTTCATAATAATAGAATATTTGCTGTAAGGTTCCATTAATAGTATTATCATTCCAAAATTCAATGATATCTATATAATTATAGGTCTCTCCAAGTCTTATGGCACTATCAAAAAGAGATTGTGGTGCCTGATCAATAAAGCTTTTAAAACTCATTTTTTCCATACTGCCATCTTCATTGAGGAATTTGAGCCATACATAACATTTGTATTTAGTCAAATAAGAATCACTTAATGTATAAAACAAAGGAATATCCTTAGCAGAATAGGTGATGCTCGCGCTCTTCAAATTTGTAAGTGGTAATATATTTTGCAAAGAGGTTTTAAAATATTGCTCCAGTTGCGCTATGTTTTCAATGCCTGGAGAAACATCAGTAAGAATAGAAGTTTGCTCGCCTACTTCAAATAATTTATTTAGCGATATTTTAAAGTGCTTTGAAAGTGTCACGCTTTCTTCTAGGCTTATGCTTGTTTTACCAGTTACGCGTCTATAAGCAGCATCATAACTTATGTCTAATACAGCAGCTATTTCTTCTGTCACAGATTGATTCTCGTTGAGAATACTCCTAATTTTTGAAATGAATTGTTCTTGCATTTTATAAAGGTAGAGAACTGTTTTTAATTTGAACTTGCGTTTATTACAATTACTGAATTCAATTTCTTACATTTTTTGCAAATATTTGGGTATAAAGCAAGCCTATATTTAACATAACCAAATTTTGAATTATGAATAGGTTTTCATCTGTTACTTTTCTGTTAGCAATTTCATGTGTGTTTTTTACTCAAGCTCAGAAGGATTCTATTTATGATCGTTATACCCATAAGTTTCGGTTGGAGTCAATTAGTGTAATTCCTACTTATGTTGGGCTTGGATTAGAAAACAATAAAGATGTTTTATCTCTAAATGGGACTTTTTCATATAAAAGGCATTTGTTAGGAATTGACTATTTAGAAATCGTTTTCAAAACTGAAAATAATAATCAATTTACACGTAATAATTATAATTTAATAGGTCTCTCTTATGGTTACGCAACGGTTTTTGACAAAAAATGGCGCATTCATAATGATATAGGTTTAGGAAGAATAAAAGTTAGAAAAGAAAGAGAAGGACGCAGTTTACAAGCTGAAAGCGGGATCAATTTCAGGTTAAGCACTACGGTTTATTATGATGTTTTTAAAAGGCTTGCAGTAGGAAGCACTCTAGCTTATAACCTTAATAACATAGAATCTATACCAGAGATAGGCCTAGCGTTTAATTACAAATTCCGCAATAAGAATGAACGTCTCCTAATTAAAGAAAAACGCGAAGAACGAGTTAGAAAAAATGATAGTATTGAAGCTAAAAAATTAGAAGAATATAAACATTTGGATTTACCTGTTAAGATACTAAACAGAAAAATCAATAGATTTAGTTTTTCTTTACATTTTAGTTTCTTCGATAATATAAATGGTGTAAAACCTCACATAGCAGGTATACAAGCATCATATTTATTGAAAAATAACGGCATCATAAGTTTAGGACAAACCGGCGTTACAGAGAAGATTATCAATGATGAAGGAGATCGTTTCCGAAATAGGTTTAGGACTGTTTACGTGACTTATGGTAAACGTTTTATTACCGAAAATTACTTTATTGAATTCAATACTGGTTTAAATTACTTTGAATATGAAAAGGATAGAATTTTACCTAGATTGATAGGAAACGACTTTGAAACCATAGAAACTAAAACCTCTATAGGTCTACCATTGATTACAAGAGCTGGTGTTTATTTAGGTAATCATTTTGAATTAGGATTGAGAAGTGATTACCAGTTGAATTTTGTCAAACCAACTTTTTCAATAAGCTTCTTCTTAGCTTATTCTTTTTAGGATCAAAAACCCTTCAAAAACTCATACACCTTAGGTAACGGTAATCCCATAACATTATAGTAACAACCTTCTAATCGAGTAACCGCTGCATAACCTAACCAGTCTTGAATACCGTAAGCTCCTGCTTTATCAAATGGCTTGTAAGTAGTGACATAGTAATCTATCTCTTCTTCTGTTAATGTTGCAAAATGTACAGAAGTACAATCATTAATTATATCCTGAGAAGTAGTAGTTGTGAAACAAACAGAGGTAAAAACCTTATGCATTTTACCACTTAAGGAAGCGATCATTTCTTTAGCATGCTGCGCTGATGTAGGTTTTTCTAATGGCGCATCTTGGAACCATACGATCGTGTCACTTGTTATAAGAAGTTGATGGTCTTTTAAATCATTTTCAAAAGCCTTAGCTTTTAATGAAGATAGATAGTCTGTTATCTCATGCTCTTTAAGAGTATCACTATAGACTTCATTGACTGGTCTCGTTTCTATTCTAAAGTCAATATCCAATCCTTTTAATAGTTCCTGTCTTCTAGGAGATTGTGATGCAAGAATGATATCGGTATTCTTAAATTTAGCTGCCAGCATATATTTTTAATTGAAATAATAGTTTATTCTGAAAATTCCCATAGATAGAATCCCAAATAACAATACTAGTTTTAGAATGTTAGATAGCAAGTGATATTCTTTGGGAGATGCAGCCGTCCATAGTTTGATCGCTACAAAGGCGAGTGGTCCTATAATAAGAAATATAAAGTAATAGGTAGCGATTTCATTTCTATATATGAATTCATAAACGTACCAACCCAGTAAGATTACAATAGCAAGAATAAAAAAAGAAATAACTTTTGCTGCTCTTGATCGTCCTAGTAGGATTGCGATTGTATTTCTGCCGCCTGCTTTATCACCATTTACATCTTCACAATCTTTTACCCATTCCCTAGCTAGATTGATCAAAAAAGCCATGAATGCAAATTCTAATAAACGTTCTAATAGAAATTTAAAAGCTGTTTGAGTTTCTGGTGTTATGGATGGAAACAATTCAAATATTCCAGTGATGAGTATCACCAGTGCGACCAGAAGTGAGATAATTATGTTCCCTACCAAAAGTATTGCTTTGAGCGAACTCGCGTATAAATAGAGGATAAATGCTACAGCTATAAAAACACTAGATAAAATAGGTTTCCCTATACTGTTTGATAATATAAAACCAGCACCTACAGCAATTACAGTGAGTATTATATAGAGATAATAAGCATTCTTTTCTGATATACTTTTAGTAACCAGTAGCTTTTTAGGCTTGTTGATACGATCTATTTCTACATCATGAATATCATTGATGACATTTCCACTTGCGGTGAGTAGTGCGGTGGCAATAATTAATAGGGTCAATTGCCAGCTGTTCAATGAAGGGTCAACTCCTGAAGGAATTAACATCCCATAAACGATAACCAGTTGCGTAAGAATGGTAAGCAAAACATTAGGCCAGCGTATGATTTTAAAAAAGGTACTCATGAATTAAAAATAAAGGGGAAAAGTCGAATCAAAATTAAAAACAAAAATAAAGGAATTACGAATGCTGTTGAGAAATTAGAAAACCGAGTTAAACTAACTCGATTTCACAATGGTACCATCGAGCACCTTCCATTTTCCTTGCACTTTCATGACTTGCTCAATAATGTCTCTAACACAAGCATCACCACCTTTTTTATGAGAAATATACTGACTTACTGCTTTAATTTCTGGAATAGCATCTTGTGGACAACATCCTAAACCAGCAAATTGCACTGCAGGAACGTCGGGCATATCGTCACCCATATAAACGATGTTTTCTGCTTTAAGCTGATGTTTCTTGACATAATCATTTATCTGAATCATCTTGTCGCTTGCATTAAGAAAAACATCGGTAATGCCTAGTCCTTCAAGTCTTCCTTTTACACCTTCATTAGTACCACCGGTGATGATACAAATGTGGTAACCATTCTGCAGTGCGGTTTTCATCGCATAGCCATCTTTTGCATTCATCGTACGTAATAATTCGCCGCTTTCAGAAATGAGTAATCGGCCGTCGGTTAGCACGCCATCTACGTCAAAAATAAAAGTGGTAATGTCGTGAAGTAATTCTTTATAGCTTTTTGCCATGTGTTTTTTGTATGGATTTGGTTATCGATCGGTACATATCCCGATCTTCTTTCTCTAGCATTTGCAAATGCTTTTCTATTGTTTTAGAGTCGTTTCTAAGCGCTGGACCTGTCTGGGCATTTTTAGGCGATAAATCTATTGCTTTATCAAAAGTTTCTCTCATGAGAGCGTCGAGCAAATCATGATCTATTGCTGCTTCCTCCATAATTTCCCCAGCTTTGGTATAACAATGGTTTACAAAATTATTGATGTAAACAGCGGCAAGATGTAGTTTTTTACGTTGTTGAGAATTGATTTGTGCACGCTTTCGCGAAAGCGGAACAGCCACCATCTCTAAAGTCTTATTTACAAAATCGTTACTTGATTCCATACATATCGTTATTTCTTCAAAGTTGGGTGTGCGAGAGATGCTAAAACTTTGTGGTAGATAGAAAACGCCGTGGTTTTTATGTTTGTTTAAAGTTTGCATGGCTACACTACCGCTAGTATGCGCAATTATAGTTTCTTGAGCTGGTAAATCTTCTGCTACAGAGGCAATTGCATCGTCTGGAACTGCTAATAGGATGAGGTCTGCATTAGGTAAATGGTTTAGATTTTTTGCTAATGGGGCATCAATTTCTGGCAGCTTTTTTTGTCCTCTATTGTGATAGGCAGCAAGCTGTACATTAGAAGTAGAACCAGCTTTTTCAAAAGCCCTGCAAAGGTGCGTTCCTACGTTACCGGTTCCTATAACAATTATCTTAATCATGGTGTAAAAATACACACTTCAAACCGACTCACAAGACATGGTGATGCGGCTTTTGTGAAGTATCTTTGCAGCCGGTAAAAAAGTCCTATGAAAGACAGATTAATTGCTTTGCTTTTTGGTACACGTACAATGACCGTTTTGTTGCTTGCTTTTGCAGCAAGTATGGCCGCTGGTACCTTTATTGAGAATTCTTATGACACGCCCACGTCAAAACTTTGGGTATACAACGAGTGGTGGTTTTCTTTAATGATGTTGTGGCTTATGCTCAATTTTATTGGGAATATAAAGCGTTATCAATTGCTGCAATGGAAAAAATGGGCGACGCTCACGTTACACTTGTCTTGGATTCTTATTATCATAGGTGCAGGAATTACTAGGTATGTTTCTTTTGAGGGAATGATGTTGATACGTGAAGGAGAAACCCAAAATACATTTTTTAGTGATGAAACCTATTTTAGTGCCATTATTCAAGGAGAAGATGCTAATGGTAATCCTATGCAGCGATCTGTAAAAGAGGAATTGCTGGTTTCTCAATACGATTACGATACTTCAAGAAGTTTTGATTTTTATGACAAAAAAATAACGGTAACTATAGACAGTTTAATTTTTGATGCTGTAGAAGGTTTAAAGCCTGGAGATGAAAATAGTGATCGTTATTTAAAAATTGTTGAAGCTGGAGAAGGAACTCGACACGATCATTTAATAAAAGATGGAGAAGAAGCGAGTATTCATGGAGTACTTTTTGGAGTAAATGTAGACCCTGAAATTGCCGCTCAAAAAGGATTGATCAATATTACCGAAAACTGGAACGGCTACACGATTCAAACTCCGTATGAAGGAGACTTTTTAAGAATGGCAGACCAAATGAAAGGATCTGTCGCTAAAGATTCCATACAGCCATTACAATTACGTTCTCTTTATACAATGGCAGGATTACAATTTGTAGTCCCAGATCCTGTAACGCAAGGTGAAGTAGGAATAATTAAAAGTCCGCAACCTACTAAAGCCAAAGCTCATGGTATTCTTGCAACTGTAACAAGTGGTGATGCATCTCAAAAAATCGAATTACTAGGTGGAAAAGGGATTATTTCAGATTATAAAGATTTAGAAATAAACGGATTGAAGCTCTACCTGAAATATGGTTCCATACAAAGAGAACTGCCTTTCGGCATAGAGCTAAACGATTTTATTGCCAAAAAACAACCTGGAACCGAAAAGTCCTATGCTGCGTTTGAAAGTAAAGTAACAGTAATCGATAGCGCAGGAAGAACACCAGAACATATTTATATGAATAATGTACTCGATAAAGAAGGTTACCGTTTTTTTCAAGCTGGATTTGATCCTGATGAATTAGGAACGCACCTTTCTGTAAATCATGATTTTTGGGGTAAAACAGTGACTTACATAGGTTATTTCCTGTTGTATCTGGGACTTATGGCTCTAATTTTTGATCCTAATACGCGTTTCGGAGAATTGAGAAGACTGATAGAAAGAGTGAAAAAACGTAAAGCAAAGCATCTGGCGATGATTGCTATATTGTTTACCGCAACATTTGCAGGAGCGCAAACTGTTCAAGAAGATCATACCGGCCATAATCATGCACCAGGTGCACATTCTACCGCAATTGAAAATAGAGATGCCGTAAGTACTAATCAGGACGTAAGTGCAGTTGATCCTACAGTAACAGGTGAGGATATTGAAATGGCTCCTCAAAAATTACCTCCTATTCCAGTAAAACTAGCCGACAGTATAATTGTAGCTAACATGGTACCACTGCCGCAAGCAGAGCGCTTCGGTAGAGTAGTGGTACAAGATGAAGGTAGAATGAAGCCTATGTCTACGCTTGCAAGTGAGGTATTGAGACGTTTAAGTGAAAGAGATTATTATGAGGCTAAGGTAGGCGATAGCATAGTCAGATTAACACCAGAACAAACCTTATTGAGTATGATCCAGTTTAGGGACATGTGGTTTGATATTCCTATCATTAAGCTTAATTATAAGAATGATTCTCTCAAAACTATTCTTGGTGTTGATAAAAGTACCAGCTACGCCAGAGGAATGGATTTTATACGTAGACAGGACAGTACTTTAGGGAGTTATAAAATCAGTCCATACTTAGATGAAGCAAATGCTGCTGATGTCAAGACTAGCATACAACAAGGGTTTATTGATATAAATTATAGTGTTGGGATTCTAGATCAGGTGCTTTCTGGTTCTATCTTTAAAGTATTTCCTAAACAAGGAGCCGAAAATAATAAATGGTATGCTTCTATAGATGCTGAAGAAGCTGGTTTTGAAGACGAAAATATCAAGCGTTTTGTAAGAGATTTTTTTCCAGCTTATAGTACTTTGTTAATGCGTGGTAAAGCAAATGGAGATTACCTGAATGCAAATACAGCTTTAAATAGTTTATTAGAATTTCAACGCACCTATGGAAAAGAAATTATTCCTAGTGAAGATAAAATCGAGGCAGAGATTCTCTATAATAAGTACAATATTTTTAAGAGCCTTTACAAATGGTACGCTTGGTTCGGGATCATAATGCTGATTCTATTGATTTTGGAAATCATTAGACCAATGAAGCAGATACGATGGACTATAAAGTTCCATTTTACAGTGATTGGTGCTTTATTTATAGTGCATACAGGTGCGTTGATTATAAGATGGTACTTGAGTGGTCATGCTCCATGGTCAGACGCCTATGAATCTCTAATTTATGTCGCTTGGGCAACTATGGCTTTTGGACTTATGTTCGGTAGAAAAAGTGATATGACAGTTGCAAGTACCGCATTTGTCGTGGCAATTATTTTATGGGTAGCACAATTGAACTGGTTAGATCCAGCAATAGGTAATTTACAGCCAGTACTTGATTCTTACTGGTTGATGATTCATGTTTCTATAATTGTAGGTAGTTACGGTCCTTTTGCATTAGGAATGATATTGGGTCTGGTAACTATGATTTTGATGATTTTCTCCACAAAGAAGAATAAGAAAATCATGGATTTGAATATCAAAGAGCTCACTTATATCAATGAGGTAGCACTTACCGTAGGTTTGATCATGTTAACCATAGGGAATTTCCTCGGCGGTATGTGGGCAAATGAATCTTGGGGACGCTACTGGGGTTGGGACCCTAAAGAAACATGGGCTTTGATTACCATATTTGTTTATGCCTTTGTATTGCACTTAAGATTAGTACCAGGTTTAAAAGGGAGATGGACGTTCAACTTATGGTCAGTTCTTGCGTTTGCAAGTGTATTGATGACGTATTTTGGAGTTAACTTCTACTTATCAGGATTACATAGTTATGCGAGTGGTGATCAAATTATCTCTTATCAATTTGCAGGAATAAGCCTTGCGGTCATTTTAGTGATAGCGATCGCTGCTAGATATAAGGAGTTTAAAGTGCATAAGAAAAAGACTTTGAAATAATTTATTGTAAAAACAACAAAGCCGATATTTTTTATATCGGCTTTTATTTTGTCGTAATTTATTTAGAATCTACTTTTTAAAAGAATTCCTATAAGCTTCTTTCTCACGTTGTGTTTTACGTTGTATTTGAAAACCTTTTAAGAATTTACGCAAGTATTGATCGTTGAGGTACTTGAATTTAGGATGTGTTCTTTTTCTAAAAAAAGCACTTAATTCTGTTTCAGTGATTTCTACACCAGCTTTTTTCCAAATATATATCAACTCGTCTGATGTAAAATTAAAAGCTATTTTAAGTTTGCGTAAAATGATCACGTTATCAAGTTCAGTCTCTGCCACTGGTGTTTTACCGTCTTTCTTACCGCGATAGTTAACGATAAGGCCGTTTAAGAAAGTTGCTAGATTTTCATCAATAACAACATCAAAGTCTTCATCTTCTTCTCTTTTAAGCCAGCTGCTTATCTCTGCTCTAGAAACAGGCTCGCCGCCTTTGGCATACATGTCCATCATAGAATCGTCACTCAAATTGAGTGTAAATCGCAGTCTTCTTAAAATATCGTTGTTATCCATACTTTCTTACTCTAGTCTTGTTCAGAAAAACAAAGGTACGATACTGATTGTTTTTAAAGTAATTGTTTTGGGTTAGTTCCGCTTTCGCGAAAGCGAGATCAAAATCAATTTACAGCTTTATACCAAATCTTGCCAACATCTTCTTTTCAAACGCCCAGAAGAACTCATGTTGTCCAAAAAGCCAGCCCATGCAGACTAAAACTAATTGATAAATAGGGAAGATGATCAACAATCGCAAAGGCCAAAAAATCCATGCAGATAAGTTCTCTTGATTCAATCCAAGAAACTCCATAAATGGGCCAGATAAACGAGCAGATAAAGATCCTGTGATCGCAAATACTATGAAAATAGCTATGAGTTCCCAGCGGTAGGTGACGTTCCACCTATCTCTCAATTTACTAAATAACCATAAAGTCACTTTATAGAAGATAAAAGCAAACAATAGAGTTGCTGCAATGGTAAAAACATATTCATAGGTAATATCTTCAAAAGTGGATGGTAGTATTTTTATGGCAACAAAGTAGCCACACGCTAGCAGCCCTACGATGCCTAAAAATATAAAAACAAGTTGCCAGTTTTTTGTGATTTCCCAGTTCTTCTTTATTCTTTGCATGCTGCAAAAATACGTTACAGCAATCGTTGATTATACTTTTGCTCAAAGAAAAGAAAGTAATTATGAAGCATATAATTTACTTCGTAACCGTAATCGATTTTATTATCATAAGCTATACGCCAAGGATATAAAGTTGGATCATACCTAAGTGGGTTCTGTACACGCAAATTGTATTCAATAACTCTCATGTTATTTGTTATTTCCATAGCAGACTGTGCATAATAACCTCTCGGAGGTTGTGACGATAGCCAAAACTGAAATCCTGGTTCTATAATGGTGATTTCATATTCTAGACTATCATTTGCTATACGTATGGTATCATTTGCAATTGCAGTTTTTTGTCTTTTAATATTGTTTGTGTCTTTTCTTGAAGAGCTGCATCCTATTATAGCTGCTATAACTAGAATGCTGAGTATTATTTTTTTCATAGTATAAATGTAAACCAGCTGCACGCGTTAAAAAATGAGCAATGAGTAAACCCATAATTTGAATGAGTAAACTATTTATTTGGTCTCATTTAAAGATAAAAAAAAGCGACTACTTTTTCAAGTAATCGCTTTAGCATTGTGTAAATGAAAAGTATTATTTTCCGAAAAGGCCTCCTAGCATGCCGCCCAGACCACCTTTTTTCTTATCTCCTCCGAGAACCATTCCAGCAACATCATCAATAACGCTACCGTCACCATCTGCATCAAGTAGTTGAGAAATAAAAGATTGATCTTGTGTGCTAGACTGCCCTAAAACAGAACCTAACAAATCACCAATTCCGTTTTCTTGAGAAGGCTGTGATTGTTTCTGCTTACTCAAAACACCCATTAATATAGGAGCTGCTATTTTTATTATTTTGCTTACCGATTCCATATCCATACCACTAGATTTAGAAAGTGCATTTTCTACATGTGGTTGCTTAGCACCTAGCACATGACCTAAAATTCCCGCACCATCTTTTTCTAAGTCTTCAGGACTTCCTGCACCATCACCAAAAATACCGCCTAGCATATCCATAACACCGCCACCATTGTGACGTGGATCATTTAATGCGTTATTTAATGATTTTGCACCTTCAGGAGTAGAGGCATTACGTTGCATTGCACCTAGAATGAGTGGCATCGCTTGAGATAAAACGTTTGCAGTTTTATCAGTTGATTGTCCTGTTTTTTGAGAAGCACCTTGAATTAAGGTTTTTCCCATATCAGAATTTAGTAAGTCGAGTATAGAAGACATAATTAGTATTATAAATGTGGTTCAATTTACAATAAATTACTTTTGGTGTATAAAAATGATTTTAGATTTTGATTCGCTTTCGCGAAAGCGCAATAATTACCGATCACTAACCTATTTATGATCAAGATAAATTTCATGAACCTTTTGAGCCATCTTAGGATCTCGTAAAACAGCTCGTTCAAAATCGCTCATTGACATTGTCATTTTTTTGCGTTCTTGTGGTTCTAAATTATTGAAAAAATAAACCATTTCAGTTCGATTACCTTTTTGATCTTGTGCATATAGCGCTTGGGCCATAATAAAAAGAGTAGAGCCACCTTTAGAACCTAAATGCTGATAAAATTCCTTTACAGATTTATAATGCATACTGGTTTCTATAATTTCGTCAAGAATAGTTTGAGTTTGCTCGTTAAAATAAGTCTTAGAATTAAGTTTTTTCATTAACGAGAAATAATCGCTCGCACTTGCGGCTGGTAATCTATTAGACCACACACGCTGGATATCTTCATTTGAATCAAGCGGTTGCTTTCTGAATTCTGAATCATTTTTCATTTCTTCATGAATTTCTAAAGCATATTGAATGTATTGCTCTTCGCTTAAATCATTTAGCTTATTGATCAATTCCTGTTTAGATAGGTTTTTAAAATAGATATCACTTATGAATAGAGAAGAAACAATGGGATAAATAGGAGAGTGGTGTTTAAAATCTAACTTTACAAGCTGTTTATTGATATTTTCAAGTCCTAAACGTTCCATGAGCCACTCTGTATTTGCATTAGAACTATACTGTATCATTCCTTTGGCAATATGTTTAAGTGGAATGCTGTCTCCATATTCTAGCGTTTCATCACTGTCTGCCCAATTGATATGAGCGCCTCCATCTGTGTTAGGTACGTAGTAATTGAGCAATTCTTCTTTTGCTATTTTTTCATCTGGATTAAGGAGCCCTTTTGATGCTTGCTCAGCAAATTCTATAGCGATGATCAACTTGACAGTGCTTGCAAGTGGCATTTGTTTATCGATGTTTTGCTGTATGAGAACTGTATCATTCCTAACAATCAGCATAGCAGATTTATCTGGGTTTTCTAGTGCAAATCGAGCAACATAATCATCTTCTGGGAAAAAGGAATAAATGGCATAGCCGCCACCTGCTACAGCAATGACAAGGATGATAACCATCCCAAGTATAATTTTTTTGAGCATTTGATCAGTTTTGAGTACTGATTATCTGACGCTGATACTAGTACAAATGTTACAGGATTCTTAAGTTAATCCTTAAATATCTGAGCTATCTGGAATAAAAGAAATAAAAAGAATACGAAAATGATTATAAAAACTCTAAACCGCTTTTGCTGCCTAGCCTTGCGATGGTAACCATCTTTATTTAATTCCCACGAAAACAAAAGTTCTATAAAAGTTAAGCTAGGTGATAGAAGGAAATCACAAAGGTGATAACTTTCATTGGACTTAAGTTTAAGTGTTAGTTGGTCTCTTTTGTCTTCTAAGTATCGAGCCATTTCTATTTTCACTACTGGAATTTTTCGATCGCTTAATTCTTCATGAGCAAGACTTACTGCATCTGGTGTCCATTTTTCAGGAGCGCCAACAATTTGCAGGAGCTCATCATCAGTTCTACTTTTTATAGGTGGAATAAAATGATCTATTATCATCAACCTTATTTAGTTATAATACAATGATAACTAAATCGCGCTAAAAACTAAAGTGGCACTTCCATTAACAAAATCTCAGCATGGTCTTCTAAAGCAGCTAAATCGAAAGAATCTGTTCCCCATATTCCTAATCCGTCACGTGTATGTATTTCTTGATCTCCTATTTGAAAGGATCCTTTAAGGACAAATGCATAAATTCCATTTCCTGGCTTTTTAATTTCATAACTGGTTGTTACATCCTTATTAAAAGTTCCTAAATGGAACCAAGCATCTTGATGAATCCAGACACCAGCATCGTCAGGAGTAGGAGATAAAATCTGTTCTAATTGATTTTTTCTGTTTGCTGGATCTAATGTAATTTGATCATATCGAGGTGAAACGTTTTGCTTATTAGGAATCACCCAAATTTGAAGAAATTTTACTTCTTCGTTTTGACTCGCATTTTTTTCACTATGAGTTATACCAGTTCCAGCACTCATTACTTGAATATCTCCATTTTTGATAATCGCTTTTCTTCCCGTACTGTCCTGATGTTCTAAATCTCCCGATAGTGGTATGCTAATGATCTCCATATTTGCATGAGGATGAGCTCCAAAACCCATTCCGCCAGCAACGGTATCATCATTTAGTACACGTAAAACGCCAAAACTCATTCTTTCAGGATTGTGGTATCCTGCAAAACTGAAAGAATGATAACTATTTAACCAGCCATGATTTGCATGACCTCTTGAATTTGATTTGTGTAGAACTGTTTTCATGTATACAAAAATATTGTATATACAATTATTTTGAAGTTAACGAAATCAAAAAACCACGATTATTGAATATCGTGGTTTTATAATGTTCAAATAAATTTAATAATAGAAACTATCCTAGTATCTCGATAATTTGATCAGCTAGTTCAGTTCCTATTCTGTCTTGAGCTTCGTTAGTTGCAGCACCTATGTGTGGACTTAAAGAAAGCTTAGAATTCATGAGCAGTACAATTTCTGGTTGTGGTTCTTTTTCAAAAACATCCAAGGCAGCAAATGATATATGTTCTAACTCTAGTGCATTGACAAGTGCCACTTCATCAAGCACACCACCACGGGCAGCATTTACAACAGCAGCTCCTTTTTTCATCATTTCTAATTCTGCTTCTCCAATGACATAATCTTTTTGAGCTGGAACGTGAATAGTAACAAAGTCAGATTTTTTAAGAAGTTCTTCTTTGCTTACCAATGGTATTTCTACATTAATAGTTTGCCCATCAAAAAGATCCCAAGAAACAGTAGGAGCTTTTTCTGCAAAACTATCGTGAGCAATAACATTCATACCTACACCAGCAGCTATTTTTGCAACTTCTTGACCTATGCGACCTATACCTATGATTCCGATAGTTTTACCTCTTAGTTCAGTACCTTTTGCATATTGCTTTTTAAGACCTTTGAAGTTACTATCACCTTCTAATGGCATATTGCGATTGGCATCATACAAGAAACGTACACCTCCATATAAATGACCGAAAACCAACTCTGCCACACTAGAGCTACTAGCCGCTGGAGTATTGATTACTTTAAGTCCTTTTTCCCTTGCATAAGCTACATCTATGTTGTCCATCCCAACACCACCGCGACCAATGATTTTAAGGCTTGGGCAATTATCAATCAATTCTTTGCGAGCTGTAGTAGCCGATCTTACGAGTAGAACTGCAATTTCATTTTTATTGATATAATCTTGAAGTTGATCTTGAGCAACATTTGTAGTGATGACTTCATGTCCAGCAGCGGTTAACTTGTCTATTCCGCTTTGTGAAACGCCGTCGTTTGCTAGTATTTTCATTTTTTATTTCTTTTTAGCTTCCGTTCCCCAACCCTAATGGGTGCGGAAACAAAAACGCTTAAATTCGTTAATTGTTAATGACTCTTATTCTATTTGATCAAAAAAAGACTCTCTGAAATCTATTAAAGTATTTTAATATTTTAATTCCGATACTTAATCTTTCTCGACTGCGCTCGAAATGACATTATTTGTTAGAATTCAATTTCATCAAGCTTTCTTCTCTAAATGTTGCATCACATCCACAAGAGCTTGAACACTCTCAAGAGATAAAGCATTATACATGCTTGCACGGTATCCACCTACAGATCTATGACCATTTAAACCATTTATTCCAGCTTCTTTCCATAATGAATCAAATGTTCCTGCATGGGCAGCGTCGTTAAGAACAAACGTGGCATTCATTTTAGATCGATCTTCTTTATTAGTCACAAAACCATTGAATAGAGCATTGCGATCTATTTCATTATAGATCAGTTCTGCTTTTTGATTATTCAACTTTTCAATAGCATCTATACCACCGTACTCTTTTAACCACTCAAGAGTTAACATGCTTACATAAATAGGAAATACTGGTGGAGTATTGAACATGGAGTCTTTTGCAATATGTGTTTTATAGCTCAACATAGAAGGGATTTGTCTCGATACTTTCCCTAAAATCTCTTCTTTCACTACAATTAAAGTTGCTCCGGCTGGACCCATATTTTTTTGTGCACCAGCATAAATCAAATCATATTTTTCAAAATCACGCTGTCTAGAAAATATATCACTACTCATATCACAGATGAGGGGAACTGAAACATCTGGAGTAGATTGTAACTGAGTTCCAAAAATCGTGTTATTAGTTTGAAAGTGAAAGTAATCTACATCATTGGGTACCGTGTAGTTTTTAGGAATATGATTGTAGTTATCTGCCTTTGAAGAAGCTACTTCTATAACTTCACCAAACATTTTTGCCTCCTTAATCGCTTTGTCAGACCAGGTGCCTGTATTTAGATAAGCAGCTTTGTTTTCTAATAGATTGTATGCGACCATTAAAAATTGCATACTGGCTCCACCTCCTAAGAATAAGGCCTTATAGCCTTTATCGGTCAAACCTAAATGTTCTAGCGCAAGCGCTTGAGCTTTTTCCATTACCGCAACAAAATCTTTACTACGGTGTGAAATTTCTAAAATACTTAAGTCGTTGAAATTTAAGATAGCAGCAGCTGCTTTTTTAAATACTTCTTGTGGCAAGATACATGGTCCTGCGCTAAAATTATGCTTCAACATTTTGGTTTTCCTTTAATTGAATTACAAAAATGCGAAATAGAGACTCAATTTATGTTAGGAAATTTAAAAGGTTTTTAAGATAATGTCAACAAAAATTGAATGGTATCAATTCCATCTGCATAGTCTTGTAAACGAGTTGTTTGCGTCGTTCCGAAATCAACTAACTGCGGCGCATCCATATCAACTAAGTTTTCTGCAATCGTTGTAGCCGCATCTCCTTCTGCAACAACACACTGCAATTGATCTGCATTTTCTTGAAATTCTGCAGCAACTTCATCTAGATGATTATAAAAACTATATCCTAAACTTGCGATAGGTGAGGAGTAGCTTTTGTTCTCTTCCTTAATCAATAGAAATTCATTATCAAGCAAATCAAAATTACTCATCAAATAAACAGCTTTGTTATAGTCGTAGTTATTGACATATTTTTCATTATGAATCAATTCTTTCTTTGCAAACATGCCGTTAAAAAAGAGATCAAAATTATAATCTTTAGGCACTTTTAAATGACTTACACTACGACATCCTAAACCAAAATATAAAAAAACATCATCGCTCAATGCTTCCATTTGTTCTAAGGTTTCTTTACCAGTCAAAACGGCTACACTATTGCGATTCTTGCGTATAATATGAGGTTTATTCCCAAAATAATGCTCAAAATATCTAGCGGTATTATTACTTCCTGTGGCAATTACTGCATCATAATTTTCTAATTTACCATCAACATAAGAGTAAGAATCAGACAGATTTTCATCAAAAGTGGTAGCTATTTCTAGTAATAATGGCGTTAGTACATCGTCATTACTTGAATTTTTGATCATCGCGTGATGACCAGTTATGATAACAGATAATACATCGTGAAAACCTACGAGTGGTAAATTACCAGCTGTAATGATGGCCACGGTTTTAGCGGTTACATTTTGTAAATGATATGGCGCTGTCCACGCGGTCAAATTTTCAACAGTTAATGCTTCTGCCCATTGATTTACGGCAAAATGAAGCGTTTCTTCTGTAAACCAAGAGTTTTTGTGTCCTGCTAGTTCCAGTCTTTGTTGGATGCGATCATTCCAGCTCGCACCATCGCTAGTTTTAGACTCTAGTGTTCCTTTTAGGTAAGAGGATAGTTGTGATCCCGCTTTCGCGAAAGCGGAAATACGATCATTTAACGTAGTATTTATTGACAATGTCTTCACTAGATGCTATTTTTGTGCAAAAGTAAAGAAAAGCTATGGCAATCATTATAACAGACGAATGTATTAATTGCGGTGCATGTGAACCAGAATGTCCGAATACAGCAATTTATGAGGCGGCAGATGACTGGCGCTATGCAGATGGAACCGATCTGGATGGGAATGTCGTTTTACCTAGTGGTAAAGAGGTAGATGCAAACGAGACTCAAGAACCGATAAGCGACGAGTTTTATTACATCGCACCAGATAAATGTACCGAGTGTGTAGGTTTTCATGAAGAGCCACAATGTGCTGCGGTATGTCCTGTAGACTGCTGCGTGCCCGATGATGATGTGGTAGAAACTGAAGCAGAACTGCGAGCTAAGCAGGCATTCATGCATAAGAGTTAAGACTTGAAAATAACAGTTTTATAAAAGTCCCTGCATTTTAAATGTGGGGATTTACTGTTTTATAAATCTCAATTGGACTATATGAGATATAGTCCTAAGCTATCATTTTGTAATTAAATAGCTTGTAAATCATTAGATTTAAAAGGAAAGCTTAAAACAACAATTAATTAAGATCAAAAGCATCACCATTGCGCTTTTTTAGGAAATAAGTCCATAAGGGTAAATGGTGTCATGGCTGTTTTTAAGCTTGCGATACTTTGAACTCATATCCTTTAAATTGTAATGAGAAGCTATGGCCTCCATATAATTATACAGGATGTATCTATGAATGGAGTCAATCGGTTGTCTTGTAACTTCTTGGTCAATAGTATTTATTTGATTTTCAGCAAAATTTTTAAGATTATTATCCATTTTTTTAAAATAATTTTCACCGATGATTACCGCATCTAAAATTAATTTGAGTGTAGTGGTAGCTTTTATCAAGAAATCATTAGGCAGCTTAGTATAAAAATCGATTACTTCTTCAGTAGATCCATACCATTTGGGTTGTATCATTTCGGCATAATGAAGGTAAGGCCATAATAGGTTAGGGTGATTAGTGGTTACCTCGTTAAAGTAATCTGTTGCGGTATCTTTTGAACTCAAACTCATATAAAGGCGAATAGATCTGGAACATAACTCGGCTTTATAATGGCTTTTTTCTTGAATTTTTAAATAAGATTCTTCACATAGTTCTAGATAAGAAAAGAAATCCATTGCTTTTTTATTGGAAACGTTTTTAGCTAGTTTATGAGTGCGTGATATCCATGCCATATGTAAGTAAAACGTTCCCAAGCAAAGCCTGGATAAATTAGATTCTGTGACTAATTCCCAATGTTTTAGGTCATCTTCTTCTATATAAAGCGCCACATGATCAATGATTTGGGATCGATCATTTAAGGTTTGTTTCCTAACTAGTTCTTCAGCATGTTCGTATTTTTTTTCTTTAATTAATAAGGCTGTATTTACGGCGGCACTCATTCCTAAAGAATAATCTCTACGTTTATTATCTTTTCTATTTTTTATAGCTCGAAATACTAATAGTATAAAAAAGACAACAAGGACAATCAGTACTCCAATCATTTATTGATGTTTAAAAGGTAAGACTAGGGCAATATTAAGGATATAATTTTATTTAATTCAAACAATAAAATGAACTTTATATAATAAAAAAGCTCTTTCATTTCATTAAATCTTTCTTGATTATTAATGAAATCAATACCTTGTGATCTATAAAATGAATATTGTTGAAAACTATTTATGAAGTATATATTAATCAAAGCACTTCTTTTGTTTTGCTTTACAGGAGCAGCTCAAGAGCTTACAGGACAGCAATTATTAGATAAGGCAATACAACATCACGATCCTAATGGAAAATGGGAGAAGTTTCATGCGGTTTTTGAGGTAACAATGACCACACCTAATAAGCCGAAACGTGTAAGTGACATTAAAATAGACCTACCAAAGGAGTATTTTTCTGTTAGTGCGACTAGAGATAGTATCAACACCAGTTATTTTGTTATTAAAGATAAAGGAAGCGCCACCAAAAGTGATTTAAGAAAACCAAGTGAAGTTATAGTTACTACTGAGAAGGATGCCGAAAGAGCGATCTTTATGAAAAACTATTACACCTACCTCTATGGATTGCCTATGAAATTAAAAGATGAAGGTACTATAATTTCTAATACGGTAGAGCGTAAAGTTTTTAAGGGAAAGGAGTATTTAGTTTTACAAGTGGCTTATGATGAAGCAGTGGGAAGTGATGTTTGGTTCTTCTATTTTGATCCAATATCTTATAGAATGGAAGTCTATCAATTTTACAGAACCGATACTGCTGGAAAAATCAAAATGGATACAGGAGAATATATCTTACTTTCTGAAAGCAAAAAGATTAATCATATTAATATGCCTAAAACGCGTAAATGGTACTACAACAAAAACGATCAATTTCTTGGTGCTGATGTGATTACTGATTAAATAAAAAAATCGTTTGCTTTTCCAAGCAACCTTTTAGATCTTTTTGCATCTAGGTATAAATAACTCAACCATGAGAAAACTGTTATTCCTTATTTTACCTTGTTTGCTTATTTCTTGTGAACCAAGATTAGAAGATGATGTACGTGCTTTATTTAAAACAAAAGTAGTAGATGTATCAGGAAATCCTATTCCCAATCTTGAAGTAAATGCGACCACTTTTAGGACTTTTGAATTTATCCTAGGACAGGAATTTACAAAATTTCAACCAGCAGATGAGGACTTCCTTTTAGGTAAAGGAATTACCGATGCAAATGGAGAAGTAGAATTTACCATGCTGGTAGATGGCGGTTTTTTCATCAATTTTAATTCGCAGAATTATTTTTCTAACAAGGTCAGAATTTCTAGGGAAGAATTAGGAGAAGCTCTTTTCTTAAACATTCCAGAAACCATTCTCAAAGAGTCTGCTGTAGTAGAAATCGATTTTATTAATACTTCAGGAACAACTGATTTCTATGAGGTAACTTTTGATTATGAGTCACTAAATTGTGATTTGATTTATAGTAATAATACACTCACACAAGATGAGGAGTGTGATTTTTTTGAAAGACAACCACGACGCTTCAATGAAAATTTAAACGATGGAAATTTTGAATTAAATGTGTTTTATCCTTCTACAATAGATGTTGTTTATGTAGATAATTCAGGAAACGAATCTACTAGAACCTTTACTATTAATAGTCCACAAGAGCGTTATGAGATCAATTTTTAAATTTATACTAACTGTTATAATAGTGGTAGTAAGCGACTCTTCCTTTGCTCAAGATTCTCAAGATAATGTTAGGTCTCAAGATTCATTGCAAAATAATACATCCATTCCCAAAAGGTTATTTGTAACAGATTTATACTTACAACGAGGAATTCCTACTGGAGATAATTTTGCTGGAAACGGTCTTGAAGGAGGAATAGGTTATGGAGTAAGAATGCAGTTTTACTTACCAAAAAACTTTTATTTAGGAGGTTCTCTTACCCAAGATTTCATGAACGTGACAAATACCGCAATAGCAGGTGAATATTCTCGAGCTACTAAGTTCAATGCCTACTTATTTGCAGGTTATGATTATGATCTAAATGATTATTGGGGTCTTACAGGAGATATAGGTTATGGCTACAGTCAGAACAAGAATAGACAAAACTCTTCTCAAGGAAACGGGAAATTTAGAGATACTGGAAATGTTTTACGTATTACTACTAGCGCAGAGTATAAATTGAATAGCTCTACCTCTTTTTATATAAGCCCTAGCTTTGAAATGGTCTCTTATAATATCAAAACAGCTAGAGAATTACAAAATCGCTTTGATAATGCCAACTATTTCAATGTTGCAATAGGCGTGCGTTTAAGCTCACGAGATTACTCAAGTGTTCCATTAAATAAAACAGATAATCAAGAACTTATAGAGTTGCAAAACCGTAACCGAGAAGAGTTAAGCATAAAAGAAAAGAGGCGCCTATATTTTCTCAAAAAGAGAGAAGAACGCAGATTGCGTAGGGAACGCAGAAGGCGCAATAGATAATATTCTATTAACACTTTTTGAAACTTTACTAATTCACTACCTCTATAGAGTTGAGTAAAATTTGAAAATTTTGTTTCTTACCGTTTGCTATCATTAAAGTAATACCAGTTATTTGATTTTTATCAAAATTAGGAATGTTCAACCTGTTTCCTCTCCATGAGGCATACATATCTGATAATGGTATTTCTACGTTTTGCCATTCTCCTGTAGTTGCAAATTCCTTGATATAATTGTGTCTATCATTGGGAAAAGCCTTCACTCTAAATTGATAAGTTTTTCCATCTCCTTTAAGTTTGATTTTTATTTTATCATTCGGGCTTACTTTTACTTTATCAAAATCATAATCTACAGAACTGAAACCTCCATTACTTTCTGTAGTAACAAATTCATAAAATTTTCCGTGACCAGATGTTGTAAGTGAAAAATGACTTTGAGAAATTCCGCCCATAACTCTATCATCAACAATATTCCATGAAGAGATATCTGATTTTTTATTAAAATCAAATAATATAATGTTGAAAGCACTGAAAAGAAATAGGAGAGAAGCACTAATTGTATAACGTATCATATAGTATAAGACGCTTCATATACCATATGCTTACTTATTTAAAAAAGCGTTTTGAATCGAGGTAAAAAATCTTAACGTATATTTTGATTTGATAGGATTCTGATGGACAAGTTATTTTGAGCTAAATAAATTCTAATCTTTGAGAAGTTCTCGCTTTCGCGAAAGCAAACCCTTCATAATCTTAAACACAAAAAAGCAGTGCTTTTAGGGCACTGCTTTTGCAATTGTAATAATTTATATAATTACTTGATAACTAATTTTTTAGTAACGCTGTCTTTTCCAGAAGTGATATTTACTAAATAAATTCCAGCATCTAAATTTGAGACGTTAACCATTGATTCATTTGAATCTAAATCGGCCTTAAGAACTTCTTGCCCTAAAGTATTGTAAAATACAGCCGTTGTTATGTTCTGTATAAAATCTCCTGTGATTGTAATCACGCTTTGATTGGATGGATTAGGGAACATACTAAACTCTAATCCTTCGGTTTGAGCAGTACTCAATGTTACATTATTGAATCTGATTTCAAATCTCGATGGGTCTATACTTGCAGAGTTATTTAAGTCAAAGTTCCATACTAAAGTATTGTTTCCAGAAGAAAGTAAGGTGTCTGCATTAAGAAAACTATCATGTACAAATGCTTCTAAATTAGAAGCTAATCCTTCAACATTAATCTCTACATCATAAGTGCTTGACGATATATCTGTAAATTCTAATGCGATTATTTCGTTGTGAGTAGGCATGGCTTTATTTTCAATACTTAATAAAGTACCATTTTGATTTACCGACAAGTTTTCCTCAAAGTTTTCAATTTTAAGAGCGTCATTTGCATCGATGGTATTATCTCCATCTAAAAATATTTTTGTGTTATCAAAAATTACAGAAGAACCATTTAAATCTTTATATAATGATACATCAATATAAGGCCTGTTTTGCGGTGTAGAGAAAGGTCCAACAGCATTTTGAGTTGTTGCTTTGTCAGTCGCGTTAAAATCTAAACTAGCTGGTCCAGCCGCTGAAGTAAGCACAAAGAAAGACTGACCTGGCTGAATATACCTTCTAGCATCAGTAGAAGTAGGTGCCATATCAACGGTTTCATAAACACCTCTTGTTGCGCCATTAGGGTTCCAGATGTAAACAAAGTTAGGATTAATATTATTTTTAGTCACTGTGCTCATGTTAACAGTTGCTTGATATGGGTTCCCCACAAAGCTGAATCCTCCTGCGTTAGGATTAAGAGCACCAGAATTTACCGTTTGACCTAATTCAAGAGCACCTTTTGTAGGTATTCTTACATCGGCGTTAGGAAGTTCTGGAGCAGTTGTTAAGTCATAATTGCGGTCACCACGCACAAAAATATTAAAAGGCTGTCCTGCTGTTAAAGTAGCTGTTGGTAGATTAGTCCCTGCACTTTCTTGCCATTTATAATTCCCATCCATAGGATCTATATCATAAAAAATTAAAGAGTTTGCCCCTGATTGAGTAGCATCAAAACCATTTGTGCCGGTAGTTGATCCAGTAATATGAGTTCCTATTCCAGCAATATTTAAACCATTAGTTTGCCAGTTTTCAAAAATTGTAGTCGTAGTGGTTACTGGAGAAGCGATAAACCTAAATGCTCTTCTATTACTTGTACTTCCTGTAGGAATAAAACGAGCTACACCTACATCACCATTTATAGTAGCCATAGGACCATTTATAAATTGAGCGCTACCATTTGCATCACTGTCTAAACCAAATTCAATTGGTGCAAAAGGATTCATAGTAGGCATAATGGTAAGTGTACCATTAAGGGTAAAAACAGCAGTAGATACGACTCCTACAGTTCCAGCATTTACGGTAAGTGAGTTGTCAACGGTCACATCAGTATTCATCGTAATGTTAGTTTCAATGATGATTTCATCAGTTGAGTTAGGAGGATTTCCATTTACCCAACTGTAATCAAAACTCCATGCATCTGGTAAAGGAGCAGAATCTTGATTTCTGGCAATACCGTGCTTGTCTCCACTTGGGTACTCGAAATAAGTGGTATAAGTCATAGCATCAAAAGCAATGTTATTTCCACCGTTAAGGATTCCATCGCCGTAACCTTCATTTGAGGTGAACATATTTCCTGAAAAATCATTAGGATTTCCATAAGTAACTACAAAACTAAAAGTATCTGTGGATGTAAGTCCTAATTGGGCCCAAGAAACAGTAAGCACAAATGGATCTGCAGATCCGTTACCTACGCCAGTAAGAAAGTTAAGGTTGTTGGTTCCCACAACTCCAGTAGCTGGAATTTGAAATAATCCCATAAACCCAGCATCTCCATAAATGGCATGCGAAACTTCGAAACCTGGTGGGAAATTTAAATCTCCACCACCGAATTTTGAAACGGCTTTTCTTCCTAAATCTCCGTCATCGTTTACGTTTCCATCGATTGCTGTTCTACCAGCGGCACCTGTATCAATATACATGACCATATTATTAGATCCTAAATCTCCACCACGATCCACACTAATAGTAATATTAGTAGCATCATGATCAATAACCATGGAACTATTTCCTATTGGACCACCGAAGCTTGAACCACCATTTGCGGTATAAGTAACCTGAGCTTGTGCAACAAGAATGGCACAAAACAAAAGTAAAAAAGAGTATGTTTTTTTCATGTTTTAAGTATTTAATGTATCAAAAATAATCCATTGCTAGCTATTTAGCAATATTAATAGGTTGTAGAAGCGAAAACGTTATAGTTGTCAGAATCGTTTTTAGAATACTGAATATCAATTTGATAAAAAATGCTCAACACGTCTAATTTTGGCCTGTGCGTCTTCTGGTTTATAAAAAGAACAAGACTGTTGTAAGCGATCTCTTACCAGCAATTTTTTACAGTTTTAATAGTGAATAACTAAAAATTTATTAATTAAATCTTTATTAGTTTTACTCATCCATCAACAATCCCAAAATATCAATCGCTGCCTCGCTAATTTTTGTTCCTGGACCAAAAACTGCGGCTACACCAGCATCAAATAAGTACTGATAATCTTTTCTTGGAATGACGCCACCTACAACGATCATGATGTCCTCACGACCATATTTTTTTAATTCTTCCATTACTTGTGGAACAAGTGTTTTGTGTCCTGCGGCTAGGGAAGAAACTCCTAAAACGTGGACGTCGTTCTCTACAGCTTGTTTTGCGGCTTCGGCAGGAGTTTGAAATAATGGCCCAATGTCCACGTCAAAACCTACGTCTGCATATCCTGTTGCAACTACTTTCGCACCTCTATCGTGTCCGTCTTGTCCCATTTTTGCGATCATTATTCTTGGTCTGCGGCCTTCTGTTTTTGCAAATTGGTCGGCTAGTTGTTGCGCTTTCGCGAAAGCGGGATCATTCATAATCTCTTTTTTATAAACTCCTTGAACACTTTTGATAGTTGCTCGATAGCGGCCATAAACCTCTTCCAAAGCATCTGAAATTTCACCTAAAGTAGCACGTTCCTTTGCAGCGTTAACAGCAAATTCTAATAGGTTTCCTTCCTTAGTTTTTGCACAATTGGTTAATTCTTTTAAGGTCTCTTCTACCTTTTGATCATCTCGATTCTTTTTAATCTCTTTTAATCGGTCGATTTGCTCGATGCGTACTGCTGCGTTATCTACTTCTAGCGTATCGATTAAATCTTCGTCCGGACTTGGGTATTTATTGACGCCCACAATCGTATCGATTCCAGAATCTATACGTGCTTGTTTTTTTGCAGCAGCTTCTTCTATGCGCATTTTAGGAATTCCTGCCTCGATAGCTTTGGTCATTCCGCCTAGTTCTTCCACTTCTTGAATCAGTTCCCAAGCTTTATCGGCTATTTGATCGGTAAGCGATTCTACATAATAAGAGCCTGCCCAAGGATCTACCGTTTTTGTAATTCCAGTTTCTTCTTGAAGGAAAAGCTGCGTGTTTCTAGCAATACGAGCCGAGAAATCTGTTGGCAAAGCGATCGCCTCGTCTAACGCGTTGGTATGCAAACTTTGAGTACCACCGAAGGCTGCCGCAGCTGCTTCGATAGTCGTGCGTGCAACATTATTAAAAGGATCTTGCTCCGTAAGTGACCATCCTGAAGTCTGGCAATGGGTTCTTAAAGCAAGTGATTTGGCATTTTTTGGATTGAATTGTTTAATCATTTTTGCCCAAAGCATACGTGCTGCCCGCATTTTTGCAATTTCCATAAAGTGATTCATCCCAATAGCCCAGAAAAAAGATAGGCGAGGAGCAAAGGTATCGATGTCCATTCCAGCCGCAAGCCCTTTTCTAACGTATTCTAAACCGTCGGCAAGTGTGTAAGCAAGTTCTATATCACTGGTCGCACCAGCTTCATACATGTGGTAACCAGAAATAGAAATCGAATTAAACTTAGGCATGTTCTGACTCGTATATTCAAATATATCTGAGATAATTTGCATGCTAGGCGTAGGCGGATAGATATACGTATTACGTACCATAAATTCTTTAAGAATATCATTCTGAATCGTACCGCTCAATAATTTAGGATCAACGCCTTGTTCCATCGCTGCGACGATGTAAAATGCCATGATAGGCAACACCGCACCATTCATAGTCATAGAAACCGACATCTTATCTAAAGGTATGGAGTCAAAAAGAATCTTCATATCCTCAACACTATCTATGGCAACACCAGCCTTTCCTACATCACCTACAACACGTTCATGATCACTGTCGTAACCTCTATGTGTTGCTAGATCAAAAGCAACAGAAAGTCCTTTCTGTCCAGCGGCTAGATTACGTTTATAAAAAGCGTTTGATTCTGTCGCACTTGAAAAACCAGCGTATTGTCTTACCGTCCATGGTCTGCGCACGTACATAGTGGAG
This sequence comes from Nonlabens dokdonensis DSW-6, assembly GCF_000332115.1. Taxonomy (NCBI): domain Bacteria; kingdom Pseudomonadati; phylum Bacteroidota; class Flavobacteriia; order Flavobacteriales; family Flavobacteriaceae; genus Nonlabens; species Nonlabens dokdonensis. The sequence goes on along the minus strand of NC_020156.1, from coordinate 3,605,981 downwards.
TAGGGACCACGTAAATTAGGAGCAATTCCAGCCACAAAGTCGAGATGTTCCAGATGTGCAACGTCCTCTTTAGTGTATTCTTTTTTTATAGAAATCCCTTCAGATGTTTCATAAACAGATGTTTCTGATCGTTTTGTATGAAAATCGTAGTTGGGTTTTATGTTTGTAATGTCTTTTCTTTTCATGGTGCTATTGCTTATTTAAAACTAACCTCACATCTGAATCAGTATTGGTTGTTAAACTGAAATTTGTGTTATTATTTACTTTCATATGAAAAACAAATAGACTTCTATCTATTTGTGTTGGTATACCTTCAATAGGATCTAATGACATATAAATAGTTTGCGAACTTTCATCAAGAAGATAATACTCAGGAAAACGATCAGTAGATAAGCTATTCAATTCAATAACTCCATCATCATGAAATGAAAGGAATTTACTGTATTTAAAAACATTTGGGATGGTGGACATTTTGAAAAATGTGATTTCGTCACTTTCCCAATTGCCATTTTCTAATTTCCTTTCTATTTCTATATTCCAATTACCAATCAATTCTTTCCTATCAATACTGTATGAACATGACGTCAATGTGAGAAATAAAATCAAAGATACTTTCCGGAGAGCAGAATTAATTCTGCCCTTTGGAAAAATAGCTTGTGATCTATTCACAGATGCGGACTTAAGTCCACATCTGTGAATGTATCTCTTTGATTCTATATTATTCATTACCACTGATTAGTTTTTGAAGATCATTACGGAGTCATCATTTTCTGTAGGTTTTAAACTTTTGATAATTAATTCTTGATTTTTAATTTTCACAATTTCAAATTCCTCAAACCCTAATTTTGCATAATCATCGTCCAAAATAAATGTATTTAATTCGTTTCCTATAATTTCATATTCGTGCCACGCAATAGTATCACCTTCCATATTTAATTGCATCGTTGTTCCAATTTCTTGAAATTCTTTGATGTTCTCAAATTTAGGAAAGGTCTGGAATTCAGTAAATATTAATGATTGGACATCACTAAAGTATTCGTGCCATTCTAAATTAGTCTTATTTTCTTCATTCAACTTTTCAAGACCATTTAGTTTTTCTTTATAGATCCCTTGATACGTCCAAGTTCCGACGATTCTATTTTTATAGAACTTTTCATTATTGCAAGATGAAAATAGAAAACAAAAAGATAAACAAATCATCATTTTCCCACATGCAGAATTAATTCTACCCTTTGAAAAAATAGCTTGTGATCTATTCATAGTTGCGGCCTTAAGTTCGCAACTATGAATATATGAAAAAGGATCAGTTTCACTCATTTTCAAGTCTTGTTAAAGTTACCTGCGCATTTTCTTGTTTCTCATCACTTATGGACTGCAGCGTCATTTTCTCTTCATTCATATTTAAAATGGCAAATTGAACCAATTGTTTTAAATCGGGCGATTCTTCTAAATTACCTAGATAAAAGTAAAGCTGATCTTTTTCTACTCTAAAAGTTCTCGGTCTAGGCCAGATACCAACTTCACCTTTATGTTTAAGAGAATTATCTTCATTAAATACCCAATGATCATTTTCTCTGAAGAAATTAGTGATTTGATAATTGCTTTTATTTACCCAAAGCTCATCTGGCATTGATTCTAACTCAGCTGAAGTTACTTCCGAAACTGTCCACTTTCCAACTATTGTTTCTTCGTTTGTAGGTTGTGAGCAGGAATTAAGAATAATGCAACACAGTAAAATCATTTTACCCAATATTGATGTAAGACTTATTTTTGGAAAAGAAATATGTTTTAAAGTGTCCTTTTTGCTACACCTAGAGATCATTTTATTTTGATTTTCTGAATTATACATTTTAATCTCTTGTAAATGCAAATACCGTATCATCATCACTCTTTTTATGCAACGGTTCTATAAACATGGTGTTAGAGTTTATTTCCAAAATTGTAAACTGAGCTATATTTTTCTCCATTTGATCGGTATCAATATAATTCATCCTCAATTCACTATCTAATATTTGATATTTCAAATTAGGATTTAAATCTTGAATTCTCCCTGTCACAATAAGTTCTCGGCTGGTTTTAAAACTCCAGATTTCTGAATCGTTTATAAGGCTGTGCCAGTCTTTTACAAGTGGAGAATTAGCTTCTAATCTAGAAAACCCAATAAACTCATCAATAAAAATACCTTCGTATTTCCATTTTCCAAGTATATCTTTTTTGAATTGTTCATCGCTATTACAAGAAGTAAAGACTAAAAATAACAAACCCAAAGTTTTCCAAAGTGCAGAATTACTTCCACCCTTAAGAAAAATAGCTTGTGACCTATTCACAGGTGCGGACTTAAGTCCGCACCTGTGAATAGATATGGAATCTTTAGATGTCATTACAGCTTTGCGATTTCAGATTTCTCTAAATCTTCTGTAATCCTTCTAGCAACAATAGGTTGTACCAGTGTCTTACGCGGATTCACCTTTACAAACGGTAATATTTCATACTCTTTTTGCAATGGAAGATCTGCATTTACATGCTTATTTGCTCCTA